>BQJG01000022.1 GCA_021604585.1 Hyphococcus sp. | reverse complement strand
GGCGCATTTGCGTTTGCATTGGTGGTCTGGCTGGCTGGCGGCGCCGCGGTGGATCTTGCTGAGCGCATCAAGCTGTTTCGTGCGCCCATCCGCGATAGCCTCGCGCGCGCAAAAGGCCTTCCAAGGGCGGCTTGGGGCGCCTCCATCGCCCATGCGGGGCTTGCGCTTTTTGCGCTTGGTGCGACTGGGCTCAGTCTTTGGAAATCTGAAACCGTTCAATTGATGGCGGAAGGCGACACGGCGGAGGTCGCCGGCTATGTGGTCACATTGCAGTCCGTCGAACGGCTGCACGGTCCTAATTATGAAGCTGAACGCGCGAGCTTCCTGGCTGAGAAGAATGGCAGGTCATTTTCCCTTTCTGGAGAACGGCGTTTCTATCCCGTGCGCAGGATGGAAACCAGCGAGGCGGCGATACGCGGACATGGGCCAGGCGATCTCTATATCTCATTTGGTGAGAACACATCAGGTCGCGGCTGGCCAGTGAGATTGTTTTTTAATCCGTTTGTCGGCTGCCTGTGGTGGGGCGCCGCCGTCACCGCGTTTGGCGGGCTGGTTGCCTTTAGCGATCGCGGACGGAAACCTGCAAAGTTGAGGCGGGAGAATACAACACCAATAAGTGCGGAGGCTGCTCCCGCATGAGGCCGTTATTCCTCATCCCCATTGGGTTGTTTGTGATCATCGGCGCCTTTTTCGCCTACGGGTTGACGCGTGACCCGTCAGCCATACCGTCGCAACTCATCGACCGGCAATTGCCGGAATTCGACATGCCCGCCATTGAAGGGGTTGATGAAGGCTTTTCTTCTGATGAGTTGAAAGGCGAAGTGGTTCTTCTGAATGTGTTCGCCTCCTGGTGTATCTCGTGTCATATCGAACATCCCTTTCTGATGCAGCTCGCGCAAAACAACGTGATCAAGATTTACGGGCTCAACTGGAAAGAAAACCCGGGTGAGGGGAAGGCGTGGCTCGACAGACTCGGCAATCCATACACAAAAATCGGTGATGATCAGGCGGGGCGTGTGGCCATTGATCTCGGCGTAACGGGGGCGCCCGAAACGTTTATCATTGATCGCGAAGGCCGGGTCCGGTTCCGGGTCGCTGCGCCGATTACGGAAGATTACTGGAACAGTGTGCTGGCGCCAATGATTGAGGAACTGCGCAATCAATGATGCGTATTTTGATTATCCTTATCGCGCTCTTTGGCGTCGCGTACGCTGCGGAGCCTGATGAATTGCTCGCCGATCCTGCGCTTGAGGCGCGCGCGGAAAAAATAGACGCTCATCTCCGCTGTGTCGTTTGTCAAAGCCAGTCCATTGCAGAGTCGAATGCTCCTTTAGCCAAAGATTTAAGGCTGCTTGTCCGGGAGCGGCTGACCGAGGGCGATACGGACGATCAAGTCATCGCTTATATGGTTGAGCGATATGGCGATTACGTATTGTTGAAACCGCCAGTGCAGACCAACACGATTTTTTTGTGGTCATTTCCCTTTCTCGCCTTTCTCGCAGGAAGTGCTGGCGCATTTTTGTTTCTGCGAAAGCCAAATGCCGTTAAATCAGCCACACCGTTAAGCGACGAGGATGAGGCGGAAATCAAGCGCCTTCTCGAAGAGCGCGGCTGATGATTTGGGTGCTGATTATTCTTTTGGCGATTGTCGTGCTCTTCATGCTTGTTGAGCCGTTTTTTCGAGTGCAAAAAATTGCTGACAGTCTGGATGAGGAAGACTACCTAGCCTCTCAGATCGCTGATATTGCGTATGATCACGAGGCGGGACTGATCAATGCGGAAGATGCCGCCGCTGCTGATCTTGAAGCGCGAAGGCGATTACTGGCGGCGCATCGTGCGGCCAACAAGCCCGCGCCGGCGAGAACGGGCGCCGCCGCCCGCCAGCTAAGCGCGATGCTCGTTGCCGTGGCGCCGGTTGCGGCTGTGGCCCTCTATTTATTGCTTGGCAATTCTGCGGGGAAAGAAACAGCGGAAGCGCAGCAAATTGCAGCAGCCATGCAATCTCAATCAGCCATGCAGGCGGCTTCGCTCTCCGAATCGATTGCGGCGCTAGAAGCGCGATTGGAAAAAGATCCTTCCGTTTTGGATGATTGGGTGTTGTTGGCGGAAAGCTACGCTAATGCGGATCGATTTTCTGATGCGGCGCGCGCCTTCGCGCGCGCGCGGGCGCTTGCGCCAGGTGAAGCATATCTGCATGCGGCGGAAGGCGAGTCGATCGCCATGGTCGCCGGCGGGATCGTCACGCCGGATGCAAGGTTCGCATTTGGGCAGGCGCTGGCGATTGACCCTACGGAGCCCCGCGCCCGATTTTATCTAGCGCTTGGCGCTTATCAAGACGGGCGGCGGGAAGATGCGCTGGCATCCCTGAAACAGCTTGAACGTGACGCGCCGCCGGGCGTTGGTTGGCTGCCAATCGTTCGCTCACAAATTGAACTGATTTCGGGGGAGTTGGGTCAACCGGTTACCGGCTCAGCGGAAAGTGTTTCAAAGGCTGCCACGCTCGAAGCTGAAATTGCCGCTGGCGATGCGCCCTATCAAAGCTGGATTGCATTGATTGACGCTTACAATGCTGATGTCGCTCCTGATAAAGCGCGGGAAACTGTCGCGCGCGCGAAAGAGCGATATGCGGGCGCGCCATTTGTGTTGCAGGAAATCGCAAAAGCCGAAGCGCGGCTTGGGGAAACCAATGCGCCAGCGCAGCGAGGCCCGACCGGTGAACAAATTCAAGCGGCTCAATCCATGAGTGAAGCCGACCGCAAACAGATGATTGAAGGAATGGTCGCTGGCCTCGCCGCGAGACTTGAAGATGAACCGAACGACCTTGAAGGCTGGACCATGCTGGCGCGCTCTTATGGCGTGTTGAATCAATATGCCAAGAGTGCGGCTGCATATACGCGCGCCAGCGACCTTGCGCCGGACAATCTTGATCTCAGGATTGGCCGCGCCGAAGCCCTTTTGAACGCTCTTAATGCAGATGGAAAGCCGATCGACGATCAAGCCGAGAAAGCGATCACCGATATTGCAGTGCTCGATCCGGAGCATCCGTTCGCCCTTTATTTTCAGGGACTCGCAGCCAGCCAGCGCGGCGAGACGACGAAGGCCCGCGAATTCTGGACAAAGCTGGTTGAGATCATGCCGCCGGACAGCACTGAGGCCGCTGGAATTCAGTCGCTGATTGACGAGCTTTAGAGGTCGATCAGAACACTGTCGCTGACGCGTTGCTCAGCAATCCTGCGAATTTTTTGCCGCATGCCCGGATTGCGCCGGACAAATGCAGCGAAGTCGCGACGCTTCAGCGCCAGCAAAGTTGAAAAGCCTATTGCTTCGACGTCTGCATTGCGCGGCTGGTCGGTAATCAGCGCCAGTTCGCCAAAAAAATCTCCCGTACCAAGCGTCACATCATCGCCCGGAAGCACCACACGCACAGCGCCATCTGCGATGAAATACATTTCATCGCCAATATCTCCCCGCAGGATAATTTTATCGCCGGGTACGAACAGGCGTGTCTTCAAATGCCGTGCTAAGCTCTTGCGGCGGCTCTTGCTGAGTTCGTCAAAGAACGGAACCTTTGCAATCAATGCGGCGGCGTTAAGTTTAAGCCGTAATGGCGGCAATTGGCTTTCGCTTGCACCGGCGCTTTCAAGACGCTTGACAAGATCGCCATGAATCTCGGGGCCGATTATCGATTGGTCGAGTAATCGGTCATAGGCGCCTTCTTCCAGCCGCATTCCGGCGAGCGCTAAATCCCGCCGATGCAATGCGGCCGCGTACTCAGGATACTGCAAAGCGAGAGCGGCGACATTTTGCGAAACGATGTCAAATCGCTCGGCGACATATTGCCGGTAACGCTCGCGCGCCGCCTTGGGCAGCATTGCCTCAATATCGCTAATGCCTGTTTCACGCTGCTCGCGCAAAACTTGCCGCATAAACTCAAGCACGCCTAACCTTCGAGCTAATAATCCGGCCAATGGCCCCGACAGTCCCAGCATCCTTTGGAGCAGGATGGCGAACCGGAACCGTTGGCGAAAGGCGACGCCGGACATTGCCGCTTCACGCCAGTTAAAAGGTTCGCTCTTTACTGTATCGGCGACATCTTCGAGGCGCGCCAGCGCATCCTGCAATTGCGCGGACGTTGCGAAACCATCGCCGAAGCGGCCAAGATACATTTGCCGTTCCTGCGCAAGTGTCATAACGAGGCCCGTGCGCACCCAGTCGTCAGCGCTCAATTCACCATCTCCGCCATATTGAGCATCCGCTTCTCTTGCAGCATTTTGAAATCGCTGCAGAGCGGCTTCGCGTTCGCTGGCGTCAACTTCGTGGAAGCTGGCGAAGCGGTCCAGTTCAGCCGAGACAGAAGCAAGTGCATTAGCAACACTTCGATTGCGAAGAGCCTGATCAGTTGGCGACAATTTATGAAGGCCAAATAGCCTCATCACGGGTTGAATGGTTGTCGCCTGTATAATCAGGGTGAACAACACATAGCTGGTGACAAGAACGGCGATGAATGCGCGGCCTTCTTCCGGTATGGCCTCGGTCTCAAGAACGATCAGCGCCAACGCGAGTGAAACGGCGCCGCGAAGTCCGCCCCAGAACATGATGGTTTTGTAGCCAAGGCTCACTTTTTGGCGTGCGCCAAATCGGTACAGCAAAGGCAGCAAAAAATATATGATGAAGGCGCGCGCTGCAGAAGCGGCCACAATGATGACAACGATGTCGTCGATATAGTCATAGACATGTTGACCAAGCATGCGTGGTACAGCGAGGCCGACAAGCACAAAAATCAAGGATGTGGCCCAAAAACCAAGCTGGTGCCAGGCGTGCGTGACTTCTTCAAAGACTTGCGGCGGAATAAGGCGTCGTCCGATGGAGCCAACCGTCAAGCCAGCGGAAACGACAGCCATCACGCCGGAAACATGCAGGAAATGCTCTGCGACAACGAAAGCGATAAACGGCAATGTCACAGTCAGCGTAACGATGATCATCGCATCGCGCCGGAAGGCTTGCATCAGCCAGACGGCAGGGCGCGCGACAATCATGCCGACGGCGATGCCGCCCAAAAACACGACGGCGAAATTCAGTGCGCTCGCTGCTAGGTTCGGGCTGCCGCCTTGCGCAAAAAGCGCAATAAAAATTGAGGCCAGAACGATTGCGGTCGCATCGTTAAACAGGCTCTCGCCCTCAACTAAGACGGTTAGCCGTTTAGGTGCGTTCAAATCCTTGAACAAGGCAATGACCGCGACTGGATCGGTCGCAGAGACAATCGCGCCAAGCAGCAGGCAGGTCACCAGCGTCATGCCTGACACTGTCCAAATAGAGGCGCCTACGATGGCCGTAGAGATGAGGACGCCGACAACCGCCAGAAATAAAATGGAGCGCATGTCTTCCATCAGCTTTCGCAGATCGAGCGACATGGCGCTTTCAAAGACCAGCGCTGGAAGGAATAGAAATAAGATTACGTCCGAAGTGATGCGAAGACCGCCAATTGCCTGGACCAGCTGCATCCAGAATGAATCGCCGCCATGGTCTGCGTGCGGGTCATGGACGACTTCGCTGGCGCCGACGCCAAGCTGTTGAACGAGGAAGCCGAGCCCGATGCCTGCGACGGCAAGAATGACGGTGTGCGGAATGTTGCTCCGCCTCGCAATTGGCAGCAACAAAACGGCGAGAGTCAGAACGCCCGCAAGTCCAAAGACCACGCCCCACATGGCGGTCACCCCACTGGATTAGCGCTGTCTTTTTCGCCCCACAGCGCGTCGATCGGCAGCCTACACTATCTGTCGCTGCAACACATAATCATTAGCGCCCCCCAGCGCCGGTATTTCCTTCGTCGTCATTCGTTACAAAATAAGGTTTGCCCTGACGGTCTAGGAACAATCGTTCCATTTCAGCGCGCGTGAAGGGGCGTGAGCCGTAGCGGCCGAACACCGCCATTTGATGCCCGCTTTCATCAACGGCGCGATCACGATCAAGCCCTTTGGAAAGGGCAAGCGCGGGTTTTGGCGTTTTCGCCCAGGCGATCAGCTCTGGCTTCGGCGCAGGCGAGAACCCATAAAAATTCGGCTGCGAGGACGGACTGGTGAGTTGCAGGACTTTGAGCCCGTTTTTTCCATCCGCAACATAGGCGAACAGGGATGCGTTTGTCGTGGCGACGATGACGTCTCGCGCATCATTCAGCGCGCCACTGGCGGTGAACTTCTCATAGAGCTTTGGCGCCTCTGGATTCTTGACGTCGATAATCGCAAGCCCCTCAGATGCCGCTGCAACATACGCATAGGTGCGCGCCACATAAATTTTTTGTGCATCCGCGAGAGCGACGGAGGCGTCTTGAACGAGTTTTGGCGCTGCAAGGTTAGTCACATCGAATACTTTTAGCCCAGTTGAATCGGTGACGAACAGATAGCGGAATTGCAGTGCGCTGGCGCGCATGTCGTTTACCGGGGTGACGGATTCAATTTTCGGATGCAACGGATCGTCAAGATTGACGACAACCAGGCCCGTATCTGCAGCAATATAGGCGTAATGTCCGCCCATCGTAATGTGCCGCGCGCCGTTCAAGACGCCGCCTTCATTCCATGTCAGTGCGCGCTTAAAGAAATTATTTCGCGGCTCTCCATCGGCCAGCGTGTCAATATTGACCAGGATCAACCCTTCTTCGGCGTCCGTAATGAACGCATAGTTGTAGATCGGATGGATCGCCTGCTCGTGGTTCATCTCGCGCAGTTCGGCAGTGTTCCGCGCCGGATTGATCGGCTGATTGGTGGGCAACACCATGCACGTGGCGTTGCGCGTTTTGACGTGTGTGTCATGGCCGAGTGGCGAGAACGGCGCCGTAAGAATGCGCTCTGAAAGTCCTTTATTGGCGATTGACGCGACGTCATAAGCGCGGAAGCCGCCTTTGCCTTCAGCCGCATAAAGGTACTCGCCGCGCAATTGCAGGCAATTCACCGCGCCGCCGGCGTCTTGCACTACATTGGCGATCTCTTCGAGCGCGCCGGTCTCGCCTTTGAGATTATTTCCGCGCGTCCAGTTAACGAGCTCACGGCCGTTCCGTTCCACATGCGCTTTGTAATAGTCGGGATAGGCGTATTGGTGGAGGTAAGAGCCAAACACGGCCTGCGGCTCTTCCCATTCGGTCACGCGCACGGCTTCGATAGCGCCGTCGAGACCTGTATACGCGTTCATCCCGACAAAATTGACGAAGTTCGTGCCGAGCAGCATCAACTGCGCCATGATGGCGTTGTTGTCATTGGTTTCGGACAAGTGACAATCGGAACAGGTTTTGGTCTCAGTTTTGCGAACCGTGTGCGGGAAGTGCGGCGCAAAGGCCTGACTTGAAAAACCAGCGGCGGAAATTGGCGGTTGCTGAACGTAGATACGTTCACGGTTGACGTTCGTAGACGACAAGATCAGCGCTGAGGAAGAACGCACAGGCGCAATGGAGTTGTTTTTCGTGTCCTGATGCTTGCCAAGCTGGAACATCTGATCGCGCGCGACCTGCGGGTTGTAGGTCGCGTAGTTGCGTGCTGTGCCGCCATCATACTTATGGGATTCGGTTTTCCAGTTGGCCTCAATCGGCAAATGACAACCACCGCAAGACGTCGTCCATGACAGGTGGCAGGTGTAGCACTCCATCTCGTCATCTTTATGCGCGAGGTTGGGTTTGTCTGACACCCTGCCCCAGCTCATGGCGCCATCAGCGTTCATGGATATGGTTTTCGCCCGCGCAGACTTAGCGTTGTAGTTGGGTGCTCCGGGAGTGACGCTGTCTTTCACCAGCGAGATCTCCCATTCGAGATCGGGGTCGATGATGGAACGCTGGACCAGAACCTTGCGGCCCTTGCGCGTCATCCATTCGAAACGGTTGCGGCCATCCGGGTTGCGAAGAATGGAAAGATCGCGTCCGTCCGGTCCCGCAGCCGGGCCGGTGGTTTTCAACGTCGGATATTCAGTCACGGAACCGTGGCAATCCCTGCAGCCGATTTCGACGGCGCTCGCCACTTCGCCATGGATATAGCCATTGCCATGACTGTCCTGTGCGTAGTGACAGTCGGCGCATTGCATGCCGACTTCGGCATGGATCGACATCATGTGGACTGACTCGCCCGGGTTGGTTCCGGCCTCGACGAACTTTCCTTCGCCGTCCTTGCGCCATTTTTCCGGATCATCATTTGCAACGATGTTTCCGCCGGCATCAAGGAGGTTGCCCTCGCGGTCGCGCTTCAAGACCGCGCGAAAGTTCCAGCCATGGCCATGATAGTCGGCGAACTGCGTATCGTTGAGCGTAGGGTTTAGATCATAGACATTGCGCAGGAAATTAAGGTCGGCCCAGTTTCCTTTTGGCGCGGCGCCTTCCGGATTGCGGTCGAGCACCTGGCGCGCCTCTTCGCTGGTCGGATATTTCTGTTCCTTCGGCCACATGGACGGCGCGTCGGATTCATAATCCCACATCGTGTAACCAAGATAGGTGTTCAAAAACATGTTGGGCTGGTGCATGTGGCAAATCATGCATTGCGAAGTCGGTATGGCGCGCGTGAAGGCGTGTTGCAGCGGATGGCCGGGCTCATTTTTCGGAATGGTCGGGTCTTTGGTGATCGTCTCTCCGTCGCGGCCATATTTTGCGTATGTTAGCGCATGGCGCGGCTCGCGATCATTGGCGTAGACAACGTGACAGGATGCGCAGCCTGATGAGCGGTAATCACCCGGATTGTCATTGGTGCCGAGGAACCATGTGAACGGATCGTTGAGGCGTGTTTTGTGAATGTTCAACACGGGGATTGCGACGCGCAAGCCGGTGCCGGGTCCGCGGTTTGACTGGCGGATGTCCGGGCGGCCCGGTTCTTCAAGACGCTGTAATTGTCCAGCAGCGTTTGGCAGGCCGACTTCGGCGAATTGCGTCAGGATGTTGCGGCCGCCACGCTCAAACACACGGAAAATATCCGCTGGTGGAATAACCTGCCAGGTTGGCAGCGGCGCGAGATAGGGAAGCGCCCCGCGCAATTGTGCGGCAGCGGAGGGTACTGTCGGGCACCCCATTGTTTTGGCCGCGTCTTCAACCGGTTCGCCGGGTGAACAGATCGCGGCAGGCTCGCCGTTGCGCGTATAGGCCTCGCCCAAAACATATTTTTTGAAAGGAAGCACGCCATTATTGTAGGCCGCGCCGCCGAGGAACATGGCGCCGGTCGCCATCAATGACCGTTCGGCCGCGAGGATTTCGCGCATATGACAATTGCCGCAGGACTCGCGCGCGATGCGATAGTCGGATGGGTTAACGAAGCGGACGAACTCGGGCGACTCCTTGTTGAGCAACGCATAAGAATGCTTCGGATTGGCCGAATGCGGGAAATGCCAAGTCTCTGGATAGCGAGGCAAAACATGCGCGCGGTCGCGGGCGTCGTCATAGGCTTCGGTGTGTATGGTCAGCCCCGCCGCCATCACGGAAGGGTTGCCGCCATGACAGTCTGTGCAGCCAATGCGCAGATCGGCTGTCGGATTATGCATGGTCGGCGCGTCCGTTGCAGTGTGGCAGGTGAGGCATCCCGCGCTCTTGGCGTCAGCTTGTTCACGGGTCTGATAAACGGGCGTTGGCGCCGCTGTGACGAGGGAGTAATCGCGGTTAACGGGCTTTTCTTCGTCTGACGCCCATGCGCTGTTTGCGAGCAAAGCAAATGCGCTCGCAATGGCGGTGAATATGCTTGACCGCCAGCACATCAGTACGTCAGCACGGCGTTAAAGAGCACCGAGTAATACAAATCGCGATCCTCATTATTATCGAATAGCGCGCGGAATCCGTCACCGGGCTCTAGCGCGGCGCCGGAAAGCCGGAACACCACATTTTGTATAAAGCTAGGGCGATAAATGACAGCGGCTGAATAATCCCAGCCGATATCAGTTTCGATTGCGCCCTGAACGCGCAGCGCTTCGAGCGTGTCGGTTTTGTGGAACCACAGATGGTTTAAGTTCACTGAAACACGCAGTTCCGGCAGAACGTCAAAATCAGCGCCGGCGCCAGCTAGGATCAGCCCGGGGTTGTTGAAGTTCGATTGACCTTGTTCTTTAGAGGAGCGCAGGTCAGGCAGAACGCCATTGCGGCCATTCAAGCCGATCACCCGTCCGCCGCCAATGAAAGGTATGCCTTGACGCACCCAATAAGACGTGTCTGCGCCGGCAAATTGCGGATTTTCAAAGATTGCGTCGAAGCCGCTTTCCGTATCGTCATATGGATCGCCGTCGCCGCTGGCGATCATCCCCGAAAGACGGACACGCGCCCAGCCGCGATCATAGGACGGCTCGATAGCAGCGAAGTAGGAACGGATCTTCGTGTTCTCATCGGTGAAGATGTTCGACCGATCGTCACCCAGCGCATAATAAGCCGATGCGGTCAGATTAATCCGGCCAATGCGCCCGTCTGCATTGTAGCCGAGATAGACGACGTCATAGTCGCGTCCGCGCAGATTACCGATCAAGGATGGCCGAACGGGGAACCCGTTCTTGTCGATTTCAATATCGTCGCGCTCGCGGTTCATATTATAAACCGCTGTGATTTGGCTGGTCATGCCGGGGAACGGCAAATCCTGACGGTAAAGATTCGCCAAAAACACATAATCTTTGCGAGGCCGCGTTGTGACATCGTTCAGGCCGGAATTGGTATCTTTCTCAAGCCGGACAAACGCTGCGATATTGTACTGAAACCGGTTATTGTCGCGATTGCCGAACAGGCGAACGCCAAGCTGGTTGTCCTGAAACAAAAAGCCGCGAAAGTCCGACGAGAAGGGCTGAATACCGATCCGGACCGAGTCGAAATCGTACCGCTCGGAGACATTGCGGATGTGATAGTCGATGAAGGCTTCCTGCAGGCCGATGAACCCGTCCTTGCGATTGAGCTTCTCCGACGGCTCTACATAGAGAATGCGCTTTTCTTCGACGCGCGCGTAGTTGAAATTGAAGACCGGCGTCAGGCGGAATTCGAGATCTTGCGGTTTGTAGGCTGTCGATCCTTTGATCAGGGAAAAGCTTGTGATCAAATTCTGGTTGATGGCGAAACTGTCGCTGTCGCCAAAAACGTCGATCTGCCCCGGTTCGCTAGTAGTTTGAACGCCAACCGGGATCGGAAAGGATCGCGGCTCGATGACGGTGTCGGAAACCACCGCGGCGACAAAAAACCAGTCGTCGCCGAAAATCGGCCGGTCGCCCTTGATAGTGTTCTGGTTATAGGGATCCCACCAGCGGGTCTTCAAAAGACCAAGGTTTTCTGCGAGCCGCCAGCGGTCTGGAACGGCCGGCGCGCATTCGGTAAACTCTCGGCCTTCTTCGCGGCAATCAGGATATTCGCCGAGGCGCGGCGGTGCGACAGCGCCCGGATTTAATGGTTCGTCTTCCGCGATGGCTGGCGCCATCAGCATCGCAAGTCCGAGGGATATGATCGCGCTGCGGATCATCTATTTACCTTGACAGACATTTTGCTCATTCGATCCGACAAACGGATTGAACGGACAGTTGATATAACGAAGGCGCACCGCCGAGCCATTCACAGAGATCGTAATATTATCGGCGCGGATGCCCGCTGGCGCATTGTTAATGGCGCCGCCTAGACGCACGCCGGCGCGGTCAACGCCGAGAAATGAAATCATATCATCCTGGTCGATGCCGTCACCGGAAACGCCAATACCGCCAATCAGCGTTGAGCCGCGATAAATCGGTACGGAGCCGGGAAAAATCTGGATGCCATTTTGCAGGCGGTTCTGTGTTCCGCCGAGGCTCGCAATGTCCGGCAAGAAAGAACAGCGCGGTGCTGTATCTGCGCCGCCGCCGAGAACGTGAATGACATGTTGCAGGATATTTTCAACGACAAGCGATGATTGAAGCCCCGTGGCGAAGATATTCCACTCATCGATCGGCAGCGATAAGGGTCCGTTTGCCGTTCCGACCTCTCCATCGGGAAAATAGGGCCGCGAAAGATTGCCGCCCGCGCGATCTGAAAAGGCAAATGTGCCCGTAAGGGCAGTTGGATCCGGAATGAAGTCCTGGACATCGCTGACATATGACGAGGGAGCTTTTGTCGTGTTGAATCCTGCGATCATGGGAGGCGCCGTTCCCGTCAGATCCGATGCCGCGACAGAATTGGAAAAGAATGCAGCGGTGCGCGCTTTTTGCAGTGAAACGTCTGTGCCGAAAATTGGCGCGTCAGGTCCGCGGATAATGCCGAGGATCTGGCCATTCGTATCCACGACTGAAATCGAAACCTGCGCGCGGGAATTAAGCGGCTGGCGAATTTGCGCGCGCGCCGCTGTCATCACAGTGAAGGCTTCCTCAAGGATCGCGCGAACTTCGGCGGCGGTGAGGGGAGAGGCGACAAGCGCGCCGTCTGTGCCTGCTGTTACGGGAAAACGATTAACGCCTGCGCCATTAGTGAGCACGTATATATCGCCATTAGCGAATTCTGCGCCCGCCGCAGGGCGTGCGCCGGAGGATTCCGCGCCATAGGCGGAGCCAGCGTAAACAACGCCGCCGCCAGATGCGCCATCATAATAGGATGTGACGTCGCTCAGGTCGCCCTGGACGCCGCCCGTCACTGCAGCAAATGATGGTGCGGCGCCTGGATTGCTGACAAGATCATCAGAGTCAGTATCGGTGAAGCGCAAAGATGTTCCGTCCACTGCGATGCGATTGGCGCGAATGGAAACTGGCGCTTCAAAGCCAAACGAGCCAGCCCAAGCGATCGCCTCTTCTTCGCTGGCGTCAACATCGAGAATGTTGGGATCAAATCCGTAATCGTCGTCGGTAATGATTCCGATTCCACCGACAAGAAAGCCATCTTTATACAGAGGAAATCCGCCGGGATCGGCTGCAAGCCCTAGCGGCGCGCGGTGAGGGCCAATGGAAGCGCCGCCGCCAAGGGCGCGGGTATTAAAGTCAGAGCAAGGAAGTTGTGAAAACTGCACGCCAAAGAGAGGACCGCTTTCGAGCCCCACCGTTGTTGGTGCAGGCGGGAAATGTTCCTGAACGATCTGGCTTGCTGTACGCGTTGAAAATGCGTTGCCGCCAGAAGAAAGATAAGCCCCGGTGATCGCTTTGGAGATTGCCGCCAGCGTAGCAGGCACTTCAACGCCTTGAAGGCTGGTGTCAGGCGTTCCCGCTGGCCCTTCGCGCACGGTCGTAGTTGCGCGCGCGCCATTCATGACAAAAACGCCGAGGACATTTCCAACCCGGTCTACCACGGCAATTGTTGCAGGCGCCGTGCGGCTGCTCGATTCGCCGACCGCCTGGGCGATGATCGTCTGCACATCTCCCGTAGTCAGATTTCGCAGTTCAGGTTTGAATAATGGCGACGCGGCTGGCGGCGAAGGGGGAGGCGCGGGCGCAGCAGGATCCGGCAGCGCGACTTGTTCGGCGCCGCCGCCACACGCAGCAAGCGTCAGCGCCGAAACAGCCGTGAGAAACCACCCTCGTCCGTTTATTCGACGGCTGATCATTGCTGGTGTCTCACCCCGAAGTCGCACAGCTGCTTACCCAACCCTAGATATAACCGAACGCGACCATCGCATCGGCGACGCGCGCGAAACTGGCGACGTTCGCGCCCGCTTGATAGTCGACGACGCCATTGCGGACCGGCGCATATTCAACGCATTGCGAGTGAATAGAGCGCATGATTCGCTCCAATTCAGCCTCTACCTGTTCGCGGCTCCAGCTGAGGCGTTGGGCGTTTTGTGCTTGTTCGAGGCCTGAGCAGCCTACGCCGCCGGCGTTTGCGGCCTTGGCCGGGCCGAACAGAACATTTGCGTCTTTAAGAACGTGAACGGCCTGAGCGGTGAGCGGCATGTTCGCGCCCTCGGACAGACATTCGATGCCGTTTTTGACCATGACACGCGCCATCTGTTCGTCGACTTCGTTTTGCGTGGCGCAGGGCAGCCCCACCTGACAGGGGACGGTCCACGGGCTCTTTCCAGCGTGATACGTGACGCCTTTTGCTTCGCTGGCGAGGACGCTGAGCGAGGCGCGCTGGTTTTCCTTTACGTCCTGCAGGATAGCAAAGTTCTCATCGGTGAAGCCGTTCGGCACATGCGCAAAGCCCCGGCTGTCGGAAACCGTTACGACTTTGGCGCCTAAACGCATTGCACGCTGCACCGCGTAGATGGCGACATTGCCGGAACCGGAAATGGCGACAGTTTTGCCCTTCATCGACTTGCCGTGTTTTTTCAGCATTTCTTCAGTGTAGACGACAACGCCGTAGCCGGTTGCTTCCTTGCGGATTTCACTGCCGCCATAAGCAAGGCCCTTGCCGGTGATGACGCCGCCCGTATAGAAATGCGCGAGTTGTTTGTACTTGCCGAAGAGATAGCCGATCTCGCGAGCGCCGACGCCAATATCGCCAGCCGGCACATCGACGCTTTCGCCGATATGCCGATGCAGCTCCGTCATCATTGAATGACAAAAGCGCATGATCTCGCGGTCTGAGCGTCCTTTGGGGTTGAAGTTGGCGCCCCCTTTGCCGCCGCCCATGGGCAGGCGCGTCAAGGCGTTTTTGAATGTCTGTTCAAAGCCGAGAAACTTCAAAATGCTGGGATTGACGCTCGGGTCGAAGCGAAGCCCGCCCTTATAAGGCCCCATGGAGGAGTTGAACTGCACCCGGTAGCCCTTATTGGCGTGCGGCACGCCATGATCGTCTTCCCAGACAACGCGAAAGCTGACGATCCGATCCGGTTCAGTCATGCGTTCGAGGATGCGCGCGTCACGATATTTTTTGCTGTCCATATAAAACGGCATGACCGTTTCGACGAACTCAAACACCGCCTGATGAAATTCCGGTTCATGCGGGTTGCGGCGCATCAGCCCGTCCATGAACTCATCGATTTCGCGCACCGCGCCATGCGACCCGGCGCCGCCGCCAACTGCGAAGCGCGCTGCCGGTTGAGAAGCGCTGCGCGCAAGTTGCGCGCCCATATCGCGATGGGCCTTTTCGAGCGGCGATGACGCTTCCACTGGTGGCGAGGCTTCTAACGAACCTCTGGATTTTTTACGCCAAAACATACTATCGCTCCCAATACCCCAGACCCTATTCGGCGTCGTGGTTCCCCTGAATGCACTCTAGGCCAGCCTGTCCCCAAAGCCTATGTTACGAACACCCATCAAGGCGCGGTCAGCGCCGCGACCTCGGCGAGCGCGGATTTAAACGCGCTCTGGTTGTAAGAATATGGGCTTTGCGCCTCACGGCTCGCCCTCTCGATGGCTGATTTGACGTCAGCACTCGCCATGCCGGTGGCTGCTGTCAGGCGTTGCACCGCAAACAAAGCCTGTTCGGCGGCGGCGTAATTTGTGTAACGATTGGCGAACCGTTCACTGGTGATCTCGCGAAGCATGGCGCGCGTGGTCGCCGGGTTTGAAAGATCGGTTGAGAGGATGCGCGCTGTAGCGGCGCTCGCTGTGCTACGTAATGTTTCGGCGGCGCGGCGGAACTGGCCGCCGCTATTTTGCGAGGCTGCGTGCAATACGCGTCCTTCGCTTTCCAGCTGTTCAGCCAAGGCTGGGTCAATCACCCGCATTGCCGCTTGCAGCATGATTAAATTGGCGTCGTTGAGGATCGGCGCGCCAGGCCCAAGAGACCGGCCCGGATTGGGCCGCCAGCTGAGATTGGCTGAGCTGTCCGAAATTGGTTGATGGCACGCATGGCAGTCGAAAAAGACCAGTTCCGGAAAGGCCCCTGCCGAGCCCGTATTATTATCGATCAAAAGTTCAAGCGTGCGCTCAAGGCCCATTGCCTGTCCGATCGCCCAAACCTGTGCGCCGGGAGCAACAGTTTTTCGGGCGTGATAATCATCATCGACCACATGGTGCTGTTGAATGGTCGTATACAGATCAAGTTCAAACTTTAGGCGCGGATGACCGGCGCCCATCAGCCGGTGACTGACGAACTGATTTTCAAAACTTGAACCGAGATGACAGCTCATGCAAAGTTCTGCTCGCGCGGCGGGATTGTCGGTTGGGAATAGTCCGGCTTCTATATTTTGCTGATGCCCTGCGCCAATGCGGTGAAAGGCGAGCCAGTTTTGCGCGCCGCCATGACAGGATTCACAGCCGACGCCGTCTGAAATCTGGAAACGCTCCGTGCGTCTCGCTGCGGGAACATTGTTCGCATGACAATTGAGGCATTGTGCTGACTGATGCGCCGGACCAATGCCGAGATTGGCGGCGATGCGCTTTCCATGCGGTGACAGCAGCGCTTCATAGGCACGTGAATGCGCGCCCTTTTCGCCGCGCGACGCCCATTGGAAATATTCGTTTTGCCCGACAACAGGGCCGGCGCCGGCGCCGCTGACCTGATCGCCATGGCAGCCGGCGGTTGAACAGCTCGGCACGCCTGTGTGAATTAATCCGTCACTCAATGGCAAGGGATGGGATTCTGCGGCCCATTGCTGTGCGGAAGCGGCGCCGAATAATGCGGCGAAGGCAGACAGGATAGCGATCAATCGTCGGGTCATGGCGTCCGTCCGCTGGTTTTGCGAAGCCGGGCCGGCTGCATGGGCGGTGCGCCATCTTGGCCTGCATGGGGCTCATCATGATATGTGTGGCAGGTTAAGCAATCCGAAGCGGCGGCGGATTTGCCTGGCCGGTCGTCGTGGCACTCGCGGCATGTGGTGATCGACGGCATCAAAACATCGGCGGAACTGCTGGATGTTTCAGCGCGATGACAGGACGCGCAGGGAATATTACCGGTCATATGTTCGGCATGGCTGAACCGGGCTTTCGGCAGGTAATTTTGCGTTAACACCACTGGCGTCAGCTCGGGCAAGTCTTCGCGCGCGGCGGGGTCTTCATTCTCGTGGCATTTCCGGCAAATCCCGTCTTCAGAGAAAATCCGTGAGACCATGGCTTCCGTGTTATTGCGCGCATCTTTGAAGGCTTGAGAGCGAAGGCGTTCGCGGCGGGCGCGGGCGTCGGCGCTCAATTGCCGGTCAAGTATGCCGGCTTGCTGGTCGCCAAGCAGCAGGGTTGTCGCTTGTGCGAGGTAGTAATCTTCGAGCACGCGGCGCACTTCCGTCGGTTCGCCATGGGGAAGCATGCGGGTTTGCTTTTCATCTGCAGCGAAGGCGAGGGAGTGACAGTCGCTGCAATGGGTTTCCATCTCGATTGGTTTGATCAGGGCGCCGGCAGCGTCCGGCTGGTGACAATCAGCGCAATCGAGATCGGCGCCGTAACGCGCGCGGAGGTTCGCCGGCAGCGTCGCAAGTTTGCGCGCGACTTCCTCGTCCTTCAGGTGGAAATCATGCG
This sequence comes from Hyphococcus sp., assembly GCA_021604585.1. GTDB lineage: Bacteria > Pseudomonadota > Alphaproteobacteria > Caulobacterales > Parvularculaceae > Hyphococcus. Next base: position 32,956 of record BQJG01000022.1, on the reverse strand, counting down.
GAAAGGTCAGGCCGTTTTGTTCTTTTGGATGTTTAACCAGCGATATGCGGGTCGTCGTCACTGGATCGGATTGAGGGTCGAGCACAATGGCGGGCGAGAACTCCGGATGGCGGCGGGCGAAGTCAGAAACATTCACCAGCTTGGTTTCCGTGTAATGCTGATCGAGCGAGGTATGACAGTCCACGCAAAGTTGTGAGTCAGATGGAATGACGCCGGTCGGGCCATTATGCTCGAAATGACAAGAGCCGCAGCGTCCCTCTGGGATGGAGAGTTCTTCGCGCAATGACGCCAGCCATTTCCCGGCGCCGTCCTGATGCGGCGAGGCTGCAAACATGGCGTCCGGTTGCGCATGATCGCGCATGTCTTCATGACAACTGATGCAGGTTTCATCCATCACTCGCATGAATGGCTTGACGTGACAATCACGGCAATCGGCGGTGAGGTTTGCGTGCGACGACGACATGCCGCCAGCAAGCCAATTCTGGTTTGTGGCGATTGCTAATTGTGAAGAGAAATCGGAGACATCTGTGTCTTTGGCGCGAAAATGCAGCATGACGGGGATCGCTAAAAATACTGCGGTGATAATCGTCAACAAAATCCATGCTGTCGCGCGTTTGTCCGGTGCGTAGCCACGCATGGAAAAAATCGCCTCTTCGTTGCGCTTGTCGCGAACCGCAGTCGGCTCCTCCACCAGTTCAATGGTGATAAGCATATCGCCATGATTGTCGGCCGGACTGAGCAAGAGTTTGTAGGGACCAATGCGTATAACCGTGTTGTCTTTAAGGCCGATTTCACGGCGGCGCACTTGGGCGCCATCTACGCGGACGCGATGATCGCCATTGGCGTCTATGCGCGCTTTACTTTCGGAGACTTGTGTCAGCCTCGCATGATAGAGACCAACGCGGAGATCGCCAAGAAACACGTCGCAATCTGTGGCGCGTCCCAGCGTGACATCGTTTTTCTCGTACAATGTCGGGCGGACGGTAACGCGGCCGCCGGGACGCTTTTTGATGAATTCTACTCTTATCGCCATTCCCGCCTCACCAGTAAAAGAAGACGGAAATAATGTGCGCCGTCAGCGCGGCAAGGAGTGCAAACGATAACGGCACATGGATATACAGCCATAGCTGCAGCAAAGTTTTGCTGCGAATGTGACGGCGAGTGCGCAACAAAAGCGCCGCTTTTCGCTCAAGGATGGCGGTGACGGCTTCAAGCGGCCGCCGCATGTCTGGTTCCGCTTTTGAAATGGCCTTTCGCAACCGGTTGGCTGCGCGCGTGGTCGCGCATTGGCGTTGCGCTCTGTCGATCGAGATAAATAATCCCGGCTTAACCTTTGTCTTGCGGATCGCGTTTGTGACATCTTTCAGATATTTCTGATCGAGCGGGCGGGCCGCTTCGCGAAGCTCATTGTTCAGTGCGCGAATGGCGTCGAGCATATCCTTCTGGCTGCGATGGGCGCGGTTGTCACTCATTTTGCGCGGAACGGCGGAGTAATAATAAACGCCAATGAAACCGGACAGGATTACGATCACCATGATGACATAGGCGAGCGTGTGAACATTCAATCCGAACTGAAAGCCCGTGTGCAGAGTCGCCAGCACAAGCAATGACGAGCCCAGATACACATGCGCCGATGTCCACCCTTTCAGGCTCCAATTGCCGGGCGTCATGGCGCGCTTGCGAATGCCAAGCATCATCAGCCAGACAATCAACAATGCGGAGATCGTTCCCAGCGTGTAGCCATACCAGGTGCCGCCATTGGGTCTAAGCTTGACATCGGCAAACAGGTATATCGCGATTGCAGCAATCACGACGACGCCAGCCAGTTTCAGATAGCGATAGCCTTTGTGCGCGATGAAGCCCTCATGCGAAATCGGCAGGCCGCTTGTGCGCATATGATCGTTGCGATCCATGGCTCTACGATTTCCCATCTGTTGCCAGCGACAGATATTCGTCCGGTGAAATGCGTTTTGCCGCGCCGGTAGGGCAGGCGCGGACGCATGCCGGCCCGCCCTTCAGTCCGGAGCACATATCGCACTTAACCGCGAGCTTCGGCGGTTCGTCGCCTTTCTTTCGCGTTTTCGCAATCCAATCCTTGTCCGGTTCGCCCGGCCCCGGTCCGGCGCCGAAAAACATCCATGACAATAAGCTCGGTTTTTCCGGCGGCACGGCCGCCATCTGAATGACGCCATATGGGCAATAACGCTGGCAATTGCCGCAACCGATGCATTTCTCGTCGATGAAGACCTCGCCGTCAGGGCCGCGATGGATTGCGTCCGGCGGACAGTCGGTCATGCAATGGGGGTGCTCGCAGTGGCGACAAGATGTGGGCACGTGAATATAGGCGTATGAATTTCCAGCTTCGCGGTCGAGGCGCGAAATGCCTTCGTGAATGTCGGCGCAGGCCTTTTCGCAATTATCGCAGCCAATGCAGAGCGTTTCGTCAATAACAAGCGCATCAGTCGCCTCGGACAAGCCTTCTTCTTCGAGCAGGAACCGCGCAATCGAGGTGTGCATGTCGACGACGGAGGAGAAGCTCTCACGCTTTGCCTCAACATAGTCGTTCAGTTTTCGCCGCGATGCGACCAGTTGTTCCACTGCGCGATAAAGATCCGGGTTGGCGCCGAGTATGCGCTCAAAAATGGCGCCGGGCAGGCGCACAACTTCCGATTTAATCGCCGCGCGCACCGTCGCGGTGCGCAAGCCGTCATAGAAAAGCGACATCTCGCCGACGTAATTGCCCGCAAGCACATAAGAGAGGAAAACGTCCTTACCGCCAATACGTTTTTCAACGACGACGCTGCCTGAGCGGATGATGTATATATCGGTTGAACGTTCGCCCTCTTGAATGATGGCGTCGCCAGACTTTACCGCAATAATTTCCGCCGAATTGAGAATTTCATCGATGGCCCGGCGTGGTAAAAGCTGCCCAAAGATCTGTCCGACTTGGCGCTCAGTGGAAATGCGATCCATGCGGCGTTTGACGCCGGGCACCGACGCCATCAGTTTTAGTGTTGCATTGCGCGGAATTTCTAGCAGCATGGCGGGCTCTGCGGCGCGCACCGTGGCTGTGCGCCGCCGTCCGGAAATTAGTCCGAGCTCGCCGAAGATATTGCCTTTTGTGATAGGCACAGTAACTCGCGTGTTCTTTGGATCGATCTCCACTGCTACCGACCCGTCGACAATAGCGAAAATGGAAGAACCAGTGTCGTTGCGATTGACGATAACCTCGCCGCGTTTCTTGAAATGTATGTTCGAGCCGAGCAGGAATTCGCGCATCTGCAAGGCAGAGACATCGCTAAGCACGTCAACAGTGCTGCGAATATGCTCCAGCCATTCATCAACGCTGCGCCGAACCGGCGCTTGATCAAAGAGGGCTTCGAGAAGCGGCGTGTCCGGCGGCTGCAGGTCACGATTGCCTGAGATAAACTCGACGACATCATGGCCTTGATTCATGCAATGCTTAATCAGCGGAAAGCCTGCCAGAGCGCCGATGACATAAAGCCCCGGAACGGTGGTTTCGTATTGCGGCGTCAGAACTGGAAACGCCTCCCGGTCGGGGCCAGTGAACTCGACGCCTGCGGCTTCGACAAACTTCCGTGGCGGCGCGGCGCCGAGCCGCGCAATGATGCGGTCGCAGGGAAGCCTCGCTTCGCCGTCTTTGGTGTCGACGACGGCGACCCACAGGCTTTCGCCTGAACCGCCGCGTTCAATCCGTATGAGGGATGACTCGGTGATGAAATCGAGGCGGCCCTCGTCACGCGCTTTGTAAAGCGCCTGGGCGTTTGCCTCCTTCGCTCGCGGAAAACCGTCCGCGCGTTGAAGCAAGGTTACAATATTGCCTTGGTCGGGATTGGCGACGCCGAGCGCATTTTCAATGGCCGCGTCACCGCCTCCAATGATGATGATATTCTCGTCGTAAAACTCTTTTGGATCGTCAAGTTGGTATTGTACGAAAGGCTGGTCTGTTCCCGGGTTTTTGAGTTTGTTCGGGTTGCCCTGCACGCCGACGGCGAGAATGACATAGTCAGCTTTAACGGATTCGCCATTCGCAAGGCTGATCTGAAAAGCGCCGCGCGAGCCATTGATCGCGGTGACGTCGGCATTGCGTTTGATGTTGATCTTAAGACTGTCAGCATCCTGATCCCAGCGATCAATGATGCTCTCGCGCGAGCCGGCATTAAAGGCGATATCGGACCGGATCGGCAACTGGTCTGGCGTCGACATAATGTATTTGCCGCGCTGATATTTGTAGATCGTGTCGGAGAGGTGGGGGGCTTTTTCCAGGAGGACATGAGAGATGCCTCGGGCGGCCGCACGGCCCGCCGCACTCAGCCCGGCGGGACCGGAGCCGACAATAGCGATTTTAACGCTCTCCACTGCAGATCCCCGCTCATCCCTTCTTGAATCAATAGACTCAAACGCCGTGCCAATCCACCTTTTCATGGTTGTTTGGGCGAGGCGGCGCTTTGATTGAACACACAGCGGCCCATATTAGCTTGAGCCTCTACAAAGGCGCCTATGCAACAGCGCTGAATGATTATGTTGCAGCGCGATAAGCTTCGTAAAGAAATTTCCTTAACGCCAGCTTGCGTATCCGCCCCGACTATGCGTAACTTTTTTATCGCGGCGGCGTTACTGGAGGGTGATCTTCTGGAGCAGAGATGCGTTTCCGCGTGTTTTGGGGGCAAGGCGCGGGGCGAAACGCGCTGAAATGTCTTAGCGTGAACCGCGCCATGCGTCGTTGCGGAGCCAATAAGTGCGTGAACACGAAAGCACGACTTTGAGGCTGCGCTCACCGCGGGGGAAGCTATGATCACGGGAATGAGCGATATCCAGTTCGTGTTTGCGATGCTGGTGACGTTTCAGATCAAGCACTTAATTGGCGATTATCTCTTACAAACGGGCTGGATGGTGCGTGGCAAATCCACGCCAGGTCTGGGCTTCATTTTCCCGCTATCCATTCATGTGTTTATCCATGCGGCAACGACATTCGCGATCGTCTGGGTCGTCAATCCGACCTTGTGGTGGCTGGCGATTTTTGATTTTGCGGCGCATTTCACAATGGATACGATCAAGTCCAATCCAGGATTGCTGGGCCGGTTCACAAACATGAACAAACAATCGTTCTGGATACCTTTCGGAATCGACCAAATGGTTCATCATCTGACCCATTACATCATCATCTGGGTGCTGCTGATGCACCGCTGACGCAGGCGGAAAAGGCACTATTTGCGCGAAAATCAACGACTTCATTCACCAGAAAACGGTTGCGGGCGATTTCTGCGCAGCGCATAGTCAGCGCAGGGATGGCGGCCACGCTGGAATGGAGAGTCCGGCGATGGCGCTGCAATTGCATTTAGCTGAGCAATTCTTTCGCGCCTGCGGGCGGCTTGGCGGGTCCAGGGGGTATTCATGATTAATCCGGCGAAGATTCGCGTATCGGTTACCGCGGTCACGGCTGCACTTTGCATTCTTGGCGTCGCGGCGGCCCAATCCCCGGAGGAGGCGGCGCGAGAGGAGGCGGATCGCGCTTTTCTCGAGCAGCAACGGCGTGATGCGCAACAGGGCGAGCTTCGTGCAGGCGCCATACCATTTGAACAGATTCTCGCGGCTCCTGAGAATATTCAGCTAAACATCGCTTATGCACGCCAGCAAATCATTGCCGGAGATTTGAAAGAGGGCGTGGCGACATTGGAGCGGGTCCTGTTGATCGATCCGACCCGCCATGACGTGCGCGTTCTCTATGGGCTGGTGCTTTATCGTCTCGGCCTGTTCGATCGCGCCCGCTACGAACTGGAACTGGCGCTCGATAGCGGCGAGCTTCCGCCGGCGTTGGCTGCCGAAGCGGAAACATATCTCGGCCGTATCAAGTACGAACAACGGTTGACGCGCGCCTCTCTGACTCTGACGACCGGCGTCGATTACGATAACAACCGCAGCCAGTCACCATCCAGCGGACAATTGCTGTTCCTCGATACGCCGCTCCCGGCGCCTGGGAAGATCGATGACTTCGCGTATATTTTCTCCGCACAGGGAAGATTGCTGCGCGACCTCGGCACGCAAGCGGGGCATACGCTTCATGCGGACGCTTCGTTTTATCATTCAGACAAGACTAAAGTTGACAATCTCGACTTGAACGCAGCGGCGCTTGCCTTGGGCGGCACCTGGTATTCCGGCGCCTGGTCCATATCGCCGCGCATACGCGGCGGCATGTATTGGTTGGATGGCGAGGATTATCTTCGGTCGCTCGGCGGCGAGGTTGAAATTGCTTATCGCTGGAATCCAAAAGTTACGTCCTACGCCCTGGTTCGCGGGGAGGATGAAGATTTCCGGGATACGACGAATTTTGGCGTCGCTTCGCAGCGTTCCGGTCGCCGCATCAGCGCCCGCAGCGGCGTCGCCTGGCGGCTCAGCCCGACGCAGACGGTAACAGTTGAGGGCCTTTATTCCGACAAGAATGCCGCTGTCGGCTATGAATCCTATCAACGCTACGGCGCGAATGTTCAGCATAGCTGGCTGCTTGGGCGCGGCGCATTTTCGCTGATCGGCTTCTGGGCGGAGAATTCACAATATGACATGGTCGATGCGTTCATCAGCCCGACCATCTTGCGCGACGATTGGCTTTATCGCGGCCGGGTTACGATTGGCGCGCCAATTTCTTTCTTTGCGCCGGGTCTGCCCGAGGCGATCAAGGACATTAATCTGATCGCTCAATATGAGTATGAGACCGTTGATTCAAACATTCTCAACTTCGACTACAAGGCGCACAAAGCAGCGTTTCTCGTGTCGAAACGTATCGCGTTTTAAGGGGGCCGACGATGAGCAAGAATTTTTACAAATCCGGCCTGCGGATTTCCGCCGCAGCGGCAGCGCTTTCACTGGTTTCCATTTCCGCAAACGCTGCGGAATGTTTCGACCGTGACACCAATGATCCCAAAGCCGGCAACGCAACGGCGGTGATTGGTCCCGCTGTTGATGTCGAACGCGTCAATCGCAGCGCAGCCTTCCGGCCGAGCAATGGCGCCGATATGTTTAGCGGCGACCGTGTGCGCACCGGCGCCAACTCGCACTTGCAGTTAAAGCTTTGCGATTGGAGCACATACACCTTTTCGCCGGATTCAGAATCTGCGATCAGCGAGTTTTTTGACAGCCAAGGCGCTGGGCGCAGGCGCGTCGTCAACTTCTTCCGTGGCGGTATGCGGTTCGCTTCCGGTCGCGATACCAGACCCGGCTCGACCGAAGTGGACATCCAAGAGTCCGGTGTCACCATGGGCGTTCGCGGCACCAACGTCATTCTGGTTGAGCTTGACGGTTATGTTTACGCGCTGCTCGAGGGCCCGGTGCGCGACAATAGCGGGTTAACGCCAAAAGGCCTGGTCGAATTTTGGACCGATGAGAATCGCGATTCTATTGAAGCGCGTTTGATGCGCCCCGGTTTTGCCGTGCGCATTGGTCCGGATGGCGTGTCCGAGCCTTTCCGCGCCGACCCTGAGTTGCTACGGCGGATCTACAAGGCGTTTGTGCCGGTGGTGCCGGAAGGCGATGGCGACGCTATCGAATATGCCGGCGATGCGCTGGATGAATCCGGTCAGGGCGCGCAGGAAGGCGACGAGTACAAAGAATACGCCGAAAACAAGAACGAAAAGGACGACGAAACAACTGAACAGCGCCCGGATGAGGAAGATGAAGAGGAGGAAATGCCGCCCCCGCCTCCACCGCCGCCGCCCCCTCCGCCACCGACAATTCCGGTCGGTGATATCTTGCCGCTCGACGCGCTTGAAGATTTCGCGGCTGCGCAGCAGAATCCGAGCGGCCATATTTTCGTAATCGCGCCAGCGACCATGGTGGTTGATAATGACGGCATCATCTCGAACGAAACTGGCGTCGCCATGTTCCAGATCGCAGTGGACTGGGCGAGCCGCACCGTCGCGCCAGACGCACTGGCGTCGTTCGTCAAATTTGATTTCACTGTCACTGATCCGGATGATCTGACGCAGCGGAATTTCTCAGGTCAAAGACCGTTCGATGCAGCGCTGGACATTTACTTTCAGGACCTGCTCAACAGCAGCAATGTGCCATTCGCGAATGGTGCGGGCGGTCTAGCGATGTTTAATACACCGACTTACGTGCTGACTATCCGGCAAGGACCAAACGGCACCGTCACCGCAGATGTTTCGCTTGATTATTCGGTGACCGACCCAGGGCAAGGCACCGCTTATATGATTTCAAGTAGCGCCGACGATTTATTGCTAACGCCGGGAGTGGGAGATCTTGCCTATTTCTCGAACGATTTGGGCAGAATTTACTCGCTCATGGAACTTGACTTTGTCGATCGCAATGACATCGCCATCTTAACCGGCAGTTCGACAAGGGTTGCATCAACGCTGGGTGATGGCGCCAAACTGACAGGCACTGCTGTCGCTCAACTCGAAGTGGATTTTGGTAATCGTACGATTGGCGGTGGATCGTCATTCATCGCATTCGCAACAGCCGCAAATGCGGCGACCAGCGGCTCTACAGCGCAACATGTGTCGCTCGATCAAGCGGTGTCATTCGATAGCGGCCTGTTTGGGCTGGCGTTTCATACCCTCGGGTCTATGTCTTCCGATTCCAACGTCTTGCAAGGGCAAACCCAGATTTACAATCCGGAAGGCCTCGGCGCCTATGTCGCCTCGATCATTGCTGATGATTCCGGCAATCACATATATTCTGAAGTGGCGACCTTTGAGAATTTTGGCGTCGGTCCTTTATCGACAGTTGCTGAGCTTGACTCTCTCAGCGGTCTTGGTGACGACGTTTATTTCTATGATGGAACAGGAAGTTCCGGCGGCGGCGGTCTGCTTATTGATGCAGGCGGCAACTTTTTCTTCGGCTCGGTCGAGGCGATGATTAACATCGATTTTGCCAGCCGCTCAATAGGCGGAGGCGGATCGTTTGTAAGTGTGGATGTTGGTAGCGTCGATGTCAGTGAAATGCTGAACACAGTCAGCTTTAATGACGCGCTAAATGGGTTTGCAGCGTTCGGATTAGATACAGATGATTTCAGCGGCACGAATATTGATGCGGCGCTATTTCTCATTCGTAATGATGCGACGAATGGGACCGCGGGAGTTGCGGATTTCTATATCAACTTTAACGACGGCGCTGGTGGAGCGGGTGCGGGCGAAATAACGCAAATGCCACTTTCTGAATCAGGTTGATCCTGTGCGGGGCGGGCGAAGCATCTTCGGACCACGCTTTGCGGGCTTCATTGGCGCCGCGCTAGCGCTGGCGCTTGTTTTTCAGCAACCGGCGCTGGTCAACATCGCCCGCGACCGCGTGTTCGACCAGTTTCAACGGTTAAGTCCGCGCGCCTATAATTCCGATCCGGTTCGCGTTGTTGAAATTGATGACGCTGCGCTTTCAAAATACGGCCAGTGGCCTTGGCCGCGGCACCGTTTTGCAGCAATCGTTGACAAGTTAGAAGAAGCGGGCGCGGCGGCGATTGTCTTCGACGTCATTCTTGCCGAACCGGACAGGACCAGTCCGGCCAATGTCTCCGCCAGCTGGATGCAATCGCCGGTTCTGGCGCCGATCGTCGCCGAGCTAGGCGCATCCGACCTCTCCCTTGTTGACCATGACCGGCGGCTGGCGGCTTCGCTGGCTGCTGCGCCAACGGTCTTGCACCTGACCGCGCGTGCAGGTGCTGCTGATGGCGATGCCTGCCCTCCGGCGCTCGCTGCCTCGAAAGTGCAGGGCATGCCGGCGAGCGATCTCGCACGCGTGGCGCCGAGTTTCCGACAGGTTGTCCCGCCGCTGCCGATTTTTCGCAATGCTGCGAGCGGCGAAGGCTTTGCTCGTGCGGCGCTGACCGATGATGCGATTGTTCGCAGTGTGCCGTTGATTGCGCTTGCCTGTGACGGCGCTGAAATCTATCCGAGCCTTGCATTGGAAGCTATTCGCGTCGCCGCGCCGAAACTTGATCCCAAATATGCGCCCGCCGCTTTCATTAATGCTGCAAGCCAAGGCGCTTGTCGCGCGCATGTCACCGGCGTTGCACGCCAATCCGTCTCCGAAGTGGTGATGTGCCGGTTGCATTTTCCGACCACTGATGACGGTCAGCTTTGGGTGCATTATTCCGATGCAAGCAGTGTGGAGAAACGCCGTCTGTCGGTGGTGGATATTATTGAAGGGGACGCGGCATCTATCGCCGACGCCGTAAAGGGGCGGATCGTCATGATCGGCGCCTCGGCGGAGGGTTTGCGAGACGTGTTGGTGACGCCGCTTGGCGATGAACGGCCCGGCGTGCATATTCACTCAGAAGTCATCGAACAGGCGTTGGGCGGGGAAACCCTGTTCCGCGCCTGGGATGTGATGCGGCCGCTTGAAATTGGCGCGGCGCTGGTGGTTTCCATTTTGATGCTGATGTTTTTGCCGCGCATGTCGGCGGCTGGCGGATTTGGTGTTTGGTTCGTCTTGACGGCTGCGCTGTTCGGCGGCGCCTATTTCGCCTTTAGCGCTTCGCGCCTGTTGATTGATCCGGTGACGCCGGGGCTGGTGCTGACGGCGGCTTTCGTGCCGGCGTTTGTCGTGATGTTCCAGCAGGAGCAAATGGCGCGGCGTTTTATTCGCGGCGCGTTCGGAAAATTCTTGTCGCCCTTGTTGTTGGATCGTCTTGAGAAGGATCCGACGCTGCTAAAGCTTGAAGGTGAACAGCGCGAGATCACCGCGTTCTTCTCCGACATTCGCGGCTTCACCAGCATTTCCGAACAGATGTCGCCGCAGCAAGTGACGACCATGCTCAACCAGTATTTTACGCCAATGACGCGCATCGTCACCGAACATAGCGGACTGGTCGACAAATATATGGGCGACGGCATGGCGGCTATGTGGAACGCGCCGGTTGACGTCGCCAATCACCCGGAAGAAGCCGCGCGCGCCGCGCTTGAAATGTTGGGTTCGCTTGCAAAGCTGAATGACGCCTGGCGGGCGAATAAGCAGTTGCCGGTGCCGGAAATCAAAATCGGCATTGGTCTGCATACGGCCGAAGCGCGGGTCGGCAATTTCGGGTCCGAAGACAAACTCGAATATTCTATGCTCGGCGACATGGTGAATCTCACCTCGCGGCTGGAATCGCTGACCAAGCAGTATGGTGTGCCGATCATCATCTCGTCGCATACCCGCGAGCGCATCGCCGATTTCGCCGCGCTGCCGCTTGGCGCTTTCACGGTGAAAGGGCGCACGGATCCAACCGTCATTTTCGCGCTGATCGGGGATGAGAAGCTCGCGGCGAAACCGGCGTATCAGCGTTTCAAGCATGAATTCGAATCCGGGGTCGTGGCGCTGGAGGAGGGCGATGCTTATGGCGCGCTCGACCATTTCGGCGCCTGTCAGCAGGGTGAAACCTACGGTCTGGACACCGCAATCGAGCAATTCAAGGCTCAAGCGGATGCGCTGCGGCAAGCAGCTGGCCGATAAGGCATTGTTTCTACAAGAATTCTCATAAAATTTAGACTTTATTAAGCAATCCGAACCGGGCTGTGATCCTCGTCACAGCCGGTTTCCCGGCATTCGCTTACCTTCTCCTCATCGGCGGTCGTTAGGGACCGGGAAAACGGAAACAGGAGAGCATCATGGGCGTCATCGAAATCATCCTCATCGGTTTCATCGGCATCAACGCCGCTCTGGGTCTCTCCAGCCTGGTCACGGTCAGCCGCTAGCCGCAACGCCAAGCTTGGCAAGTTGCAGCGCCTGAAAGCAGGGGGAGAACGCGGCGCGCTCATCGGGGGACGGGCGCGCCGCATGCTTTCTGGGAAGGTAAATATATAGAAAAAACAGATAATTAGGATTTTTTTAACGATAAAGGTCAGCGCCTGTGATGAGCGTCACAGCGGGAAATGAGAGGCCAGCCTATCCTTCAATCATCGGCGGTCGGGAGAGACCGGGAAGACAGAAAACAGGAGAGCATCATGGGCGTCATCGAAATCATCCTCATCGGTTTCATCGGCATCAATGCAGCCCTTGGCGTTTTGAGCGTCTTCACGCTGGCCCGCTGAGCCCTTCGAAGTCCCTGGGACCGGAACACTGCCCCGTTCTGGTTCTGCCTGAGGGCGGCGCGTTCACCACTGGGGGAGGAACGCGTCGCACCCTCAAGGCTAAGATCAAAGAAAGTAAGAAAAAACAAGGAGTTAATAATTTTTGAGGGTAAAGGCCGGCAGCTGTGATGGGCGTCACAGCGGAAAATTGGAGGCCAGCCTATCCTTCAATCATCGGCGGTCGGGAGAGACCGGGAAGACGGAAAACAGGAGAGCATCATGGGCGTCATCGAAATCATCCTCATCGGTTTCATCGGCATTAATGCTGCCCTTGGCGTTTCGAGCGTCTTCACGCTGGCCCGCTGAGCTAAACACGGAGCCCTTCGAACCCCAGAGGTCGGGACATCGCCCCGTTCTGGCCTCTACCTGAGAGCGGCGCGCCCTTCCGTGGGGGAAAGGGCGCGCCGTCTCCATTTTCGCACTCGCGACAAATCGGAATTTTATCTATAGGCTGGCCCCGGACGCGAACGGGAGAGCGCGAGTTCCGTGAAAAACGCCGCTGCCGGACTGATCTGGGAGCTGAAAAGGCACCCTTTCTTTGAGGCCTTGTCTGACGACAAGCTCAAGGGCCTGCTCGATTCTGCGCAATCGGTAGTGTTTGCGGGCCGCAAACAAATATTCGCCCAGGGCGATGACAGCGATTGCCTTTATATTATTCTTTCGGGCCGGGTGAAAATCTCCAGTTTCTCTGATGCTGGTAAAGAGACCGTGCTCGCCTTTATGGGCGAGAATGAAGTTTTGGGCGAGATGGGCGTGTTCGATGGCGGCGCACGCTCAGCCAGCGCGAGCGCGCTTCAGGAAACAAGAGCGCTGCGCCTTTACCGCCGCGACGTGCTCGACTTTCTTGAACGCAATCACGGCGTCGCGCTGCAGATTATTTCGGCGCTTTGCCAGCGCCTGCGTCACACGAACTTTTTGCTGGAAGACATCGCCACCTTGCCGGCGGGGCCGCGCCTTGCGCGCGCCTTGTTGCGCCTTGGCGATCATTATGGGCACACCGATGCTGACGGCGCCATGCATATCGACATGAAGCTGAGCCAAGGCAATCTCGGCGCACATGCCGGACTGATGCGAGAAAACGTCAACCGGCAGCTCAAGCTGTGGGAAGCAGAAGGGCTCGTCAAACAGGAGGGCGGCGTCATCACCGTTCTTAAGCCTGAGACGCTGTCGCATATTGGCGACGAGTAGATCAGGCTGCTGTTCTCATGATGAATATCCGCATTGATGATCGTTACGCCTATGTAGAGGTGGAAGTGTTTGGGCGATATCAGCTTGAGCGGATGACCGAAGTGTTGAACGCCATGCGCGATCTGGTGGTGCGTCACGGACATTTCAGTCAGTTTGAAATTCATCACGGCAAACCGGATAATTTTTGGTCAATGATGTCGAGCCTGTCGAAACTAAGCCAGAACGCGTCAGATTATGATTTCTTGAGGAAGATGCACCGGTACGCGCTTGTATCGGATAATCCGCCCATCGTAATGCGCGTCATCACCGCATTTGCGCGTTCTGGTTCCATCGAAATGCGAATATTTCCCATGCACGAACGCGACTTGGCGCGGCAATGGATAGAAGAACAGACGATGGATTACGAAGCTGTGGCCAGCCCGCGCTGATCATCCCGGCCCATGGCGATCAGGAACGGATCGCTTTTTTGCATCGATGAGAAATCTGCCTTTGACTCAAGCCCCAGCCAGCGGTGGCGGATCAGTTCCTGTGCGATCGGCGCGCCGAGGGTTGAGCCGGGACCGGCGAGGATAATTTTGTCCGGCGCAAACTCTTTGATTGCGACTTCAACGGATTTTGAAAAGTCGTAAGTCTCAACGATTTGGTGTCCAAGCGTGTACTCATATAGCGCGTCAATGTCGGTCGCGTGGCTCGACCAGATGGCGCCGCGTCCGTCGATCATCGGAATTTTGGGCGCATCAAACAGATCCGCAGCGAGCGTATTAAACGCCGCGTCGGAAACATGCCCTAGCATCGGCGTATGAAATGCGGAGTGACGCGCAAGGCGGAACGGATAACGTCCTTCGGCTGGCGGCAAGGATTTTTCCATCGCCGCCATGCCGGCTTCATCACCCGCCAGTACCGCCATGCCGCCGAGCCTGATTGACAGGAACGCGTTGCCTTCGGTGCGGCCCGCATGCAGTGCGTCGCTGATCGCTTTGACGTTGGCGCGGCTCTCGCGCCAGTCTTCGCCAACAAACGGGTAAATCAACTGTCCGCCTTCGCCTTGCGCCTCCATCAGCGCGCCCATTGTATCGACAAGACGGATGGCGCTGGCGGGACGAAGCGCGCCGGCGCCAGCGAGTGTTAAATACCAGCCGAGCGAATTGCCGCACACGGCGACGATGTCGTATGTGTCGCGATTAATGGCGGCGAAGTCGGCGAGTGCGCATGTATAGATCAACGCTGAAGCGTTGATGCTCGATGCGTGCTTTGCTGCGGAATAGCTTTTTGCATTATCGAGATCACTGATGCATTCGCGGCCTTGTTGCATGCGCCAGTCATCAACGCCTTTGATGAACGCGGCTTTGTCAGCGTGATGGCGCGTCAAATAGCCAAGCTCGTCTTTGCCGTAGGTGCCCCGGCCCGGAAAAATAACGACGGCGGATTTTTTCATTCGGCGGCCCGTTTCGCTGTCTTGCCGGTGAGTGAGAGGGCCGCATTGACGATGTCCGCCTCGCAGACCAGCACTTCGTTCGCGGCGGGTCCGAGCGGAATGAAGGTGTCAGCGCCATTGATCCGCGCAAGGTTGGCGGCGTGTCCACGATCACTGAGCAATGCTATGATTTCTTCGCTTGGCGATCCTGTTTTGCGGCACTCGTCGACAATCAGAATATTTTTGCACGGGCGAACCGCCTCAATTAGCGATTCTATCGGCAGCGGCGTCAGCCAGCGCAGATCGATAATACGCGCTTTGACGCCACTTTCTTTCAGCGTGCGGGCTGCGCGCTGCGACAGATAAGTTCCGTTGCCATAAGTGACGATGGCGAGGTCGGTATCAGCGCCAATCACATTGACATCGCCGAAGGCAGCCTTGTCATCAATTTTGTCGAAGATGGAAGTCAGCAAACCGTCAGTGTCCTCGAACAGGTCTTTGGTTCCGTAAAGAGCAATCGGTTCGAGGAACACGACAACGCGGCCATCCTCTCGCGCCAGCCGGAAGGCTTCGCGCATCATCTTCACTGCTTCCGCGCCGGAAGACGGGCAGGCGAGAATGATGCCTGGAATATCGCGGAAGATGGCAACGGAGTTGTCATTGTGGAAATGACCGCCGAACCCTTTCTGGTAAGCAAGTCCAGCGACGCGCACGACCATCGGATTTTGATATTGGCCGTTGGAGAAATAGGAAAGGGACGCCGCTTCGCCGCGCAGCTGATCCTCGGCATTGTGCACATAGGCTAGGAACTGAATTTCCGGAACGGGGATGAAACCGTTATGGCCAAGGCCAATGGCCATGCCGAGGATCGATTGCTCATCAAGGATGGTGTCGAAGACACGCGCCGGGCCGAATTTTGGTTGCAGCCTTGTGGTCGCACCGTAGACGCCGCCTTTCTTGGCGACATCTTCGCCGAAGACGACGACATTGGAGTCGCGCTCCATTTGCTCCGCCAGCGCCAATGAAATCAGGCGCGACATGTGCTGCGGCTCGGACTTGGCGCGAGCATCATCTGGCGCCTTCGGCATGATCTTTCCGGGACGCATGATGCGGCGCGGATTGGATGGCGGCGTGAGGGACTTCATGACCTCGGCGGCGCTGGTCAGTTTTGGCCGCGTGGTCGCCTGTTCCATCGTGCGATAAACGCGCCCGCCAATATCTGCATAAAGCGCTTCGATGTCTTCGCGCGACATGACGCCCGCTTCGATCAGTCGCCGGGCTGTGTGCAGCAAGGGGTCTTGATCTGCTTCATGTTCGACTTCGGCCTTGTCACGATAACCGCTTTCGATATCGGAGCCCGCATGGCCCATCAGGCGCACGGTGCGCAAATGCAAAAACACCGGCGCACGGGCGCCGCGGGCGCAACGCTCAGCAGCGCGAGCCGCACGCATGGCGTCAACCACATCGCGCCCGTCGCCGGAAATATATCGCAGGCCGGGACGGCCGCCGTAATTTGCGGCGATCCACCCTGCCGGTGTTTTTACCGAAATGCCGATGCCATTGTCTTCGCAGACGAACACCAGCGGCAAAGGAAGGCCGCGATAGCCGGTGTGTGCGGCGGCATTGATGGCGCCCACAGCCGTTGAATGGTTCGCCGACGCGTCGCCGAAAGAACAGATGACAACACTGTCGCGCGGCAGATCCGGGTTCGGTCTTTTATGCGTGCGTGATAGCGCGATGGAAAACGCTGCGCCCATCGCTTTGGGCAGATGCGAGGCGATGGTCGATGTCTGCGGCGGAATGAAGAACGGTTTCGATCCGATGACCTTGTGACGGCCGCCGGAGATCGGATCTTCCGAAGAGGCGACAAAGGAAAGCGCCATATTCCAGATCGGCGTCTCGCCCGGCACTTTGGCGGCGCGCTCAATATAAAAGGCGCCGCTGCGATAATGTAGGAAAGCCAGATCATCGACGCGAAATGCGCGCGCCACAGCAGCGTTGCCTTCATGACCGGAACTGCCAATGGAATAAAATCCGCGCTTTTCCGCGCCGAGACGGCGCGCCTCAAGATCGAGCCGGCGGCTGGTGAGCTGGCTTTCAAATAAGGCGATGAGGTCGCGTTCGGTTAAGCCCGCGTCATTGAGGCTGGTCGTGCAAAGGCGCGCCGGCAGCCGTTCCGCCTGTAGCCGTGATAAAAATCCATCCGCCGATGCGGCGATTGCGCCCGCCATGAGTTCGTTTCCTGCCTATATTTCAGTCACTTCCCGCCCGGTTCTGTTGGTCCCCAGTATCTGGTCTTGTGGCTGGGCGGGGGATGCGTCTACTCCTTATCAGTCGCTAATTTTTTGCCAAGAGGCCAAACCAAAAGCATGACGAAAACTGCGAATTATCCTGAATTAGGCAAGGAATTGCCCTCCTGCCATCCGAGTGAGGCGACTCTCGCCATGCTGCGAACCCGGCGCTCGACGCCGGCGGATTTCATGGCCGGGCCGGGACCGGATGCGGCGGCGTTGGACGACATTCTCAAGATCGCTGCGCGGGTGCCCGATCATCGCCGGGTAGTTCCGTTCCGGTTTGTCGTTTTTGAGCGCGAGGCGAGGACGCAGTTTGGCGAGATTTTAAGGCAGGCCTTCATCGCCGCCAACCCCGATGCGGATGATGTGAAAGCGGCATTTGAGGAAGGCCGGTTTCTGCGGGCGCCGACGGTAATTGCCGTCATATCGTCACCTGATGAAACACACAGAACCCCATTGTGGGAGCAGCAGCTTTGCGTCGGCGCCGTTTGCCAGAATATGCTGCTGGCGGCCTCCGCGCATGGTTTTGCTGCGCAATGGCTGACGGAATGGTATGCCTTTGAAGATGCGGTGGGGCGGGCCGCCGGTCTGAAACCCCATGAGCGCTTCGCCGGTTTTGTGTATATTGGAACCGCAACAGAAGAACCGAAGGAACGCGGCCGGCCCGATATGGCCTCGATTGTCAGTCGTTACGGCGAGTAGTCACGTCAGCGTGAAGACCGTTCGGGGCGCGACGGAAATGCGCTATCAAATCGTTAAACGAAATTAAAAGGAATCTCCACATGTCTTTCAGAACGCTACTCCTCGCCAGTTTCGCTGCAGGCCTTGTCGGGTGCGGGCAGGCGCCAAGCGCGGACAGCTCGGCTTCCACCGGCGCGGCCCATGAAACAGCAAGCGCGCAGCAAGCTGCAGAAGCGCTGGAATCCACTGCTAAGTCAGGCGTCTATACGCCCGATGAACGCCATCGCTACATTACCTTTTCCTACTTTCATCAGGGCTATTCGCATCCATGGGTGCGCTGGCGCAATTGGACCGGCGAATTGAACTGGGATGGCGAAGCGCCGGAAAATTCTTCAGTGAGCATCACGATTGATGCGGCATCGGTCGATAGCGGCGTCGACGTGTTTGACGGCCATTTGAATGGCGAACGTTTCTTCGACACTGCAAATAATCCGGAAATTACCTTTGTCAGCACTAACGTTGAAAAGACCGGCGCCACAACAGGCAAGATTACTGGTGACCTCACCATTAAGGGAATCACGAAACCTGTTACGCTCGACGCTGTCTTCAACAAGGGCGAGTTCAATGCTGAACGCAACAGCAGCAAACTCGGCTTTTCAGCGACTGTTATTGTAAACCGTTCAGAATTCGGTCTCGATTTTCTTGTGCCCTCAGTAGGCGATGAAGTCTCAATTGTCATTGAAACCGAATGGGTGATGTCGGCGCCTGCGAGTGAGTAAGCTTTCGTCGAGCGGGCGCTATTCGTCAGTCGCCGCGATTCTCCATTGGACAATCGCGGCGCTCATTATCGCACAGATTGCCGGCGGCTGGTTCATGCACCAGCTGCCGAATTCTTCGGTGATAAAGTTTGACCTTTATCAGCTTCACAAATCATTCGGCCTGTCGATATTGGCGCTTGCGTTATTTCGACTCGGCTGGCGTCTGACGCATAGAGCGCCCGCGTTGCCCACTGCAATGCCTGGATGGCAAAAACTGGCGGCGCGCGGACTCCATTGGGTATTCTATGCCCTGATGATTTTAACGCCGCTCGCAGGCTGGGCTATTGTTTCCGTTTCTCCGACTGATATTCCAACCAAATGGTTTGGCATTTTTACCGTGCCTCATTTGCCGTTTTTTGGCGGTGAGACGAGCCGTGCGCTGGAAGACATGATGGAAGAGCGTCACGAGATTCTGGCGTTTGCGATTTTGTACTTGCTGGCGCTTCATGTAGCGGCGGCGCTTAAACACCAGTTCTTTGACAAGGACGGCGTGATGAGCAGCATCATACCGGAAAAGAAACGTCACTGGATGGGCGCCGGAGCGATTGTCGCGGTGCTCGCCGCAGGCGCGCTGTTTTATCTGGCGGCGCCCAGTGCGCGCCCGGCGCCGGCTGAGCGCGCGCTGCCATCCCATAGCCATGACCATAAAGACAGTTCAGCGCCTGCAAATGCTGGCGCATCCTCAATTGAACACTCGGACGACGGGCATGAACATCAGGCTGTCGAAGCGGAAAAAGCAACGGCGGATGCAGTTGCGGTTGATTCAAACGCCGCCGTGCTCGTTGAAACGCCATCGTCAGATGAGCATAGCCATAGCGCCGTCTGGGCGGTGGATTACGGCGCCAGCGCATTAAAATTTACAGGTTTAGAATCCGGCGCCAAATTTGAAGGCGTGTTCTCGGATTTTACAGCGGCGATCAGTTTCGATCCTGACGATCTGGCAAACGCGACGATTTCAGTTTCAGTTTCGACTGTATCCGCGAGCACGGGCAACGAATTGCGAGACTCCAGCCTGCCGGGTTCGGAATGGTTTGATGTGAAGAACCATCCCACCGCGACCTTTACTTCAACGTCTGTTCGTAAGGTTGGCGCGGGATATGAGGCTGATGGCGCCTTGACTATTAAAAATTTCAAACGGCCCGTTACGCTCGAATTCTCGCTTGATAATGACGGACACGAAGCCGTCGCCATCGGACACGTCAATCTGGTGCGCACAGATTTTGGTCTCGGTGAAGCCTCTTCATGGCTTGATGAAGAAGGGGTTGGGCTAGAGGTTGGCGTTGAGTTTGAAATTCACGCTACTCGGTCTGAATAACCGCAACCTAAGCGGCGCGGCCGCGCTTTTTGCGGGCGGGCGCGTCCTCGTCAAAGAGTTCGGCGAGCTTGTCGATAATCGCGCCGCCAAGCTGATCGACATCAACGATGGTCAGCGCGCGCTGATAATAACGCGTGACATCATGGCCAATGCCGATGGCGAGCAATTCCACCGGGGAACGGTTCTGGATAAAGCCAATGACCTCGCGCAGGTGTCGCTCAAGATAAGCCCCGCCATTAGCTGACGAGGTCGTATCATCGACCGGCGCGCCGTCGGAAATTACCATGAGAATCCGCCGCGCCTCGGGCCGGCCCAACAGGCGCTGGTGCGCCCACAACAACGCTTCGCCGTCGATGTTTTCTTTGAGCAAGCCCTCTTTCATCATCAGGCCGAGTGAGGTGCGCGCGCGCCGCCAGGGCGCGTCGGCGGATTTGTAAATCACATGACGCAAATCATTCAGACGTCCCGGTTTCGCTGGCCGGCCTTCGGCGACCCATTTCTCCCGTGCTTGTCCGCCTTTCCAAGCGCGCGTTGTAAAGCCGAGAATTTCGACCTTAACGCCGCAGCGCTCCAGCGTGCGCGCCATGATGTCGGCGCAGATGGCGGCGATGGTGATCGGGCGGCCGCGCATCGATCCGGAATTATCGATCAGCAGCGTCACCACCGTATCGCGGAAATCCTGTTCGCGTTCCATTTTGAAAGAAAGCGGCTGCATTGGATCCGCGACAACGCGGGCGAGACGCGCCGCATCCAGAACGCCCTCATCGAGATCGAAAGCCCAGCTGCGGTTTTGTTGCGCCATCAGTTTGCGTTGAAGTTTGTTGGCAAGCCGCGCCACAACCGCATGAAGATTTTCAAGCTGACGGTCGAGGGACCGGCGAAGGCGTAACAACTCCTCGGGATCGCAAAGGTCGATGGCGTCCGCGATCTCATCGAACTCGGTTGTATAGGCTGAATAGTTTGCGCCGGTGTCGCCTTCAAATTGTGACCGCAGCGAAGAAATTTTCGCATTCTCCGTCGCGCCGTCATCATTTTCGATCTCGGATTCCATATCCTGATCGGACATTTCAGAATCACCGCTTTCAGATTCGCCAGAGCCCGGATCGTCTGGCATTTCGTCTGCGCCGGTTTCGTCATCGCCTTCGGGGCTGTCTTCATCGGACTCATCGGGCTCGTCCTCGCCGCGCTGTTCGTCGTCGCTGGCTTCGTCGCCGCTGTCGTCGTCTTCAAGATCAAGATCGTGAATGAAACTGCGCGCGAGTTTGGCGAAGGCCGCCTGATCATCAAGGGACGCGGCGCAGGCGAGCGCATCGAGCGAAGCGCCGGCGCGCTCTTCAAGGTCGTCGCGCCAGCTTTCCATAATGCCCGCAGCCGACGCGGGCGGCGCGCGTCCGGTCAATCGTTCACGCAGCATGAGCGCGGCGGCATCGGCCATGGGCATAGCATCAGTCGCGGATTGGCGATCGTAACCTTTGTCGAGGATGATCCGCTCAAGTGACGCGGCGAGGTTATCGCCGACGCCCTTCAAAGCCATGGCGCCGATCGCTTCGCAGCGGGCATTTTCCAACGCCGTAAAAACCGCACGCGCTTCAGCGCCCTTTGGCGCCAATCGCTGATGCGCCATGCTGTCATGATGGGCCAGGCGCAAGGCCGCCGCGTCGCTTTCGCCGCGGGCGATGGCGGCGGACGCCTTGTCGAGCACGCGGGCGGGCAAGGGAATACGCGCGGATTTTCCCTGAACGGCGGCATGTTCGCCGCCAAACGCAACCTCAATATCGCGCTGCGCCGAGAGCGCTCGCGTCGTGTGGAGGAGGGCGCGTTTGAACGCCTCACGGATCTGTTCCTTGTCCATGCGACTTTATAGGGCCGGGACGCAGGCGAGGCCAAGGGGAAGCGGCAGTTTAAACCGTCTGCGCGTCGTGCTCACCGCGCTCGAATTGCTCGCGCAGTTTGAATTTCTGGATTTTGCCTGAGCCGGTCAGGGGCCATTCAACGACCCAGACCCAGTAGGCGGGGGTTTTTTGCGGGCTGAGACGCTCGCGAATAAAGGTTTTTAGCTCATTGGGCGCCGGTTTGAGATTTGCTTTCGGGCGCATGAAGCATGCGACTTGCTCGCCCCATTTTTCGTCTGCAATGCCAACCACGGCGACTTCAGCGACGCAGTCATGTTCGAGCATGGCGTTTTCGATTTCCGCCGGGAACAGGTTTTCGCCGCCGCGTATAATCATCTCTTTGACGCGGCCTGTGATCTTCACATAACCGCGCGCATCCATGCTTCCGAGATCGCCGGTGTGCAGCCAGCCGTCTGAGTCGATCGCCGCCGCCGTCGCCGCCGGGTCGTCATTGTAGCCGGTCATCACTAGATATCCCCGGCAACAGATTTCTCCTTGAGCGCCGATGGGGCAAACGGAATTGTCCTGCGGGTTGCGGATCGACACTTCAGTATACGGCACGGGCTGGCCGATGGTCTGGGTCAGATCTTCAAGACTGTCGGTGAAATGCGTCTGCGTAATCACCGGAGACGATTCCGTCTGGCCATAGACGATCTGGATCGGTGCGCCGAGCACGGCCTTGGCTTTCTTGCAGAGTTCCGGTGCGACCATGGCCCCGCCGGACATCACGCGTCTGACCGAAGTAACGTCGCGGCCGGACTTTTCAACTTCGGCGATCAGGGCGACCAGCATGGTCGGCACGCCGAGAATGAATTTGGGTTTTTCGCGCTCGATGACTTTTACGATTATTTCCGGATCGAACATCGGGGCCAGCAACATGGTCGCGCTAACACCGAGCCCGCCAAGCACCAGCATGGCGCATCCCGTCGTATGAAACAGCGGCATGTGGTGGACAAATATGTCACCGGGTTCGAGACCGCCGCGCGCCATCACGTCGAGGCCGTTCTGGATAAGCCCGTGATGGTGGAGCAGGGCGCCCTTGGGAAACCCGGTTGTGCCGGATGTGTACTGTATCTGCACCGGATCGCCGGGTTTAGGGTTGCATAATTCGCCAGCCTGCTCCCCGGCATAGAGTGCGTCATGGTCAGTGAGCAAAATGCGGTGTTTGAGCGCCGGTAATTCGTTGCAGACCGTGTCGGCGATTTCCTGCATGGGATTGCCGCGAAAATCTTTGACGTAATAGATCGCTTCCGCGCGCGATTGCTCGAGCACGAATTTCAGTTCGCGCTTCTGATAAGCCGGATTGACCGTCACCAAGATAATTCCTGCGAACCCGCAAGCGAGCTCCAGCATCACCCATTCCGGCGAATTGTTCGCGTAGACGGCGATGCGTGCGCCTTTAGCGTGTCGGCTCGAAAGCGCGCGGGCGAGACGCTCGACATCGGTGAGAAGTTGCGCGTAGGTCCACGTTCGTCCGAACGAACCATCATAGTTTAGTTCTTTTAGGGCGTCGCGATCGGGCGCCGCGTCGGCTGAGGTGCGCAACATTGCGCCGATTGTCAGTGGCGGAGGCGCATCGCCGCCCTGTGGCGGACAGTATGATTCCGTCAATGACAGCTGATACATGGTTCGTCCTCCCCGTTCGCATAGAACATTTCCTGAAATCAGCGGCCTTTGCAAGCAGGCGCAGATTTAGCGATGTGGGTGTAAAAAAGCCCCGGTCACCCGGGGCTTTTCGTTTGTTTTGCAAGGAACGCCTACCAGATCCGAACGCGATCTTCCGGCGGCAGATACAGATCGTCATCTTCCGTCACATCAAATGCCGCGTACCAGGCGTCCATATTTCGCACGACGCCGTTGACGCGATATTGCGCAGGCGAGTGCGGATCGGTTGCAACCTGGTTCTTCAATGCTTCTTCGCGATTGAGACGTTTCCAGACTTGCGCCCAAGCGAGGAAGAAACGCTGGTCGCCCGTATAGCCGTCAATCACTGGCGCCTCTTCGCCATTCAGCGAGAGATGATAGGCGTGATACGCCATGGCCAGCCCGCCAACATCGCCGATGTTTTCACCCATGGTCAGGCCCGGGTTCACTTTGAAACCCGGCACAGGTTCGTAGGAGCCATATTGAGCGCCAAGCTTGTCGGCGAGCACCTGGAAGTTTGCTGCATCCTCAGCTGTCCACCAGTCGCGCAAGACGCCATCGCCATCGGACTTGCGGCCCTGATCGTCAAAACCATGACCGATTTCGTGACCGATAACTGCGCCGATGCCGCCATAGTTTACAGCCGGGTCCGCCGCCGGATCGAAGAACGGCGCCTGCAGGATCGCCGCCGGGAAGACAATCTCGTTGCGCGGCGGAGAGTAATAGGCGTTGACCGTTTGCGGCGTCATGCCCCATTCGGTTTTATCCACCGGCCCGCCAAGGCGAGAAATGTTATAGTCCCATTCGAACTCATTTGATGCTTGCGCGTTGGCGTAAGCGCCGCCGTCGGCGACAACAAGTTTGGAATAGTCACGCCATTTGTCGGGATAACCTATCTTTGGCGTGAATTTGTCGAGTTTTGCGTGGGCCTGAACTTTCGTTTCTTCGCTCATCCATGGCAGCGTCGTAATGCGTTCATCAAGCGCGACGCGTAGATTTGCGACAAGATCTTGCATCTGCGATTTTGAGGATGCCGGGAAATACGTGTCGACATACACTTTGCCAACGGCCTCGCCGAGCGCGCCGTTAACGGCTGCGACACCGCGCTTCCAACGCTCACGCTGTTTTGGCGTGCCGCGCAATTCGGTGCCGAATAGCGCAAAATTCGCCGCATCAAGAGCTGAAGGAAGCACAGCTGCGTTGGCGTTCAACAAATGGAACTTCATATAGGCTTTCCATGTGTCGACCGGCGTGTCAGCGAAGATTTCCGCCAGTTTAGCGATTGCGTCGTCTTCGCGAACAACAACGCTGTCAATGTCGCCGAGCCCTGCGCCCTCAAAGGCTGCATCCCACGGAAATTCCGGCGCAAACGCTTTCAATTCGTCGCGGGTTTTCAGATTATAAGTGAGGTCGCGATTGCGGCGTTTCGCTGGTTCCCAGTGAGCCTCGGCCATTTGCGCTTCGACCGCATAAATCGCCTGCGCCTTTTCGGCGGCATCTTCGACGCCGGCAAGGCTCAGGGCTTGCTCAATATAGGCGAGATATTTCGGACGCTTGTCGGCGAATTTTTCATCCAGGTAGTAATCGCGATTTGGCAAGCCCAGACCGGCTTGCGTCAGATAAACCGCATATTGATCCGTGTGCTTGCTGTCGACATTGACGAAAGCGCCAATTGGTGAATTCGCGCCGAGGCGGGGATTGCTTAGCGCCGCAGCGACA
This sequence comes from Hyphococcus sp., assembly GCA_021604585.1. Classification (GTDB taxonomy): domain Bacteria; phylum Pseudomonadota; class Alphaproteobacteria; order Caulobacterales; family Parvularculaceae; genus Hyphococcus. The sequence continues at coordinate 7,914 of BQJG01000022.1, read as the reverse complement.
TCTTCGTGGGTCTGCAGCGCGTCAATGGCGGCAAAGTCATCCGCGAGAACGGCAAAACCCTTGGCGTTAATCGCGTCCGTGTCGAGGAAATTCGCATAAAAGTCGCCGATCTTTTGTTCGAGCGACCCTGGTGCGGCGTTTCCGGAAGCGGCTTTTTCGATGATGTTCTTGACGCGGTCTTCAGAGCGTTCAAACAGGACCGTAAATGAGCCATAGCTCGAAAATTCTTCCGGGATGACAAATGTGTCAAGCCACTTGCCGTTTACATGCCGGTAGAAATCGTCGCCCGGATCGACTTCTGCGTCGATGTCGGCAAGGTCTATTCCCCATGCGCCAAGTTCCGGTTTTGCCGCCTGCGTCGATTTTTCCGCCGGCGCGCCGGGTTTATCGCTGCTGGATTGTTGACCGCACGCAGCCAAAGCAAATGCGGCCACGCCGCACAATAATAGTCTCTTCACGGGTATTCCTCCTCGCGTGATTTCCGGTAGTTCTGGCGTCAATTATTCTAAAGGCCGCCAATCGCCCCCTGAGCCATATGACCCAAGCGGCCAATCTCGCCAATTCGGGCGAAAGCGCAAGTTTGGAGGGATAAGCGGAGCCATTTCAGCGGCGAAGCGTTGCAATTTCATCGAGCATCCGGGGAAATTTTGCTGCAGTGCAATGCTTGCCGGGGCCAAGCGGTTCCGCCATGGTTGCCGCGCCCGCAGTTTATGGATTTTCACGAGATGGATCTAAAATCGGTCATTCGCACCATCCCCGATTACCCAAAAAAGGGGATCATGTTTCGCGACATCACGACCCTGCTGACTGATGCGCGCGGGTTTAGGCGCGCGGTCGACGAGCTGGTGCAGCCGCTGGCGGGCCGAAAGATTGATAAAGTCGCCGGTATTGAGGCGCGCGGCTTTATTCTGGGCGGGGCAATCGCCCATCAGCTGTCGGTTGGGTTTGTGCCTATACGCAAAAAAGGCAAGCTTCCCTACAAGACTATCGCCGAAAGCTACGAACTCGAATATGGCGTGGATGAAGTCGAAATCCATGTGGACGCCATCGAGAAAGGCGAGCGGATTTTGCTGGTCGATGACCTGATCGCAACCGGCGGGACAGCAGGTGCGGCGATCAAGCTGCTGGAACGCGCGGGCGGCGAAGTTGTGCTCTGTGCGTTTGTCGTCGATTTGCCGGATCTCGGCGGCTCGGCGAAGTTGCGGGCGTTAGGAAATGACGTGACGGCGCTGGTGGAGTACGAGGGCGAGTAGGCCCGCTGCAGCGTCCGGCATAATAAAGGAAACGCTGATGACCTTGTTCTTGCTCGGGCTGTTCATTTTCTTTGGCGCGCATTTGTTTACCTCCATCGCGCGAGAGGCGCGCGCCGGCATGATTTCAAAACTGGGGGCGGGGCCTTACAAGGGACTCTATTCTCTCGTTTCGCTCGCAGGATTTATCTTGATCATTGTTGGGTGGCGCGGCGCTGATGCGAGCGCGCTTTATTCGCCTCCGGATGCGATGCGTCATATCACCTTTTTGCTGGTTCCCATTGCCTTTGTTCTCCTCGCCGCTGCTTACCTTCCCGCTGGGAAAATCGCAGCGGTCACGAAGCACCCGATGTTGGCCGGCGTCAAAATCTGGGCCTTCGCGCATTTGCTGTCCAACGGCGAAGTGCGGTCCGTGCTCTTGTTCGGATCGTTTCTCGTCTATGCGGTGATTGCCCGCATCGCCGCCAAACGCCGCGATGCGCCCATTCGCGCTGCTGGCCCGGTGATGAATGACTTGATCGCCGTCATCGTCGGCCTGGCCGTTGCTGCCATTGTCGCGCTGTATGCGCATCGTTACGTCGCTGGCGTCGCGCTATTTTAGAACTCAAGGATTTGCGTAATGAAAAGACTTTTGGCTTCGATGATGGTGCTGTGCGTTTCTTCGGCAGCATCAGCTGCCGATTTCAATGAGATCAAGGAGCGCGGAACTTTGCGTGTCGCGATCGCTGCGTTGTCGCCTTTCGTCATCAAGGCAGAGGATGGAACGCTTTCCGGATTCGAAATCGATTCAACAACGGCGCTGGGCGAAAAGCTGGGGCTGAAAATCGAATATGTGGAGAAACCTTTCTGCGATCTCGCAGAGGCGGTTTTATCGGGCGAAGCGGACATCATCGCTTCAGGCTATTCCAACACGCCGGAACGCCGCCGCCTGCTTGATTTCTCGCTGCCCTATCACGACACCGAATACTTTCTTGTGATGTCTAAGGTGAAAGCGAAAAAAGCCAAAACACTGCGCGGCATGAACCGCAAAGACATCTCCATCGGGTTTCAGCATGGCGGCGTGTCGGGCATGGTGGCGCAAGGCGAATTCCCTGCATCTGACCTCAAAGGCTTTAGTTCTTTCACTGCAATTTTGAGTGCGCTTGCTGCCGGGGAGGTCGACGGCGCCGTTTTGTTCGATCCGTATCTTAATATGGCGCGCAAACTCGACGGCGAGAAACATGTCATCCCGCATGAATATGCGTTGACCCGAACCATCGAAGCTTTCGCGACCGACCAGAACAGCGACGTGCTGCATGAAGCGCTGAATGACTGGGTGATCGGTCAGGATCTTAAAGGCTATTGGGACGATCTCGAAAAGAAATGGTTCAGCGACCAATATTCAATCGCCTCTGCGCCACCGCCTTACGCCTGCGCCGCCGAAGCCACTGTCCAGTAATCAATCCGCGACAGTTGTGCGGTATAATTCGCGCCGCATGCCGTCATAGTCGTTAAACGCCTGGTGAATGCAGAGACGATTATCCCAGAGCGCAAAAGTTTTCGGCGCCCAGCGCAGACGACAGGTAAAAGCCGGCTGCGTGATATGCGCGACGAGGAACGAGAGCAGCGCATCAGCTTCCGGCTCGGTCATGCTTTCAATCCCGACAGAATAGGCCGGATCGCAATAGATCGCTTTTTCACCCGAAACCGGATGCGTCCGTACGAGCGGGTGAAACGCGCCTTTTAACTTGCGCTGCACATCCTCGGGCAGGGAGTGCGCGTCGTTCATCTGCGCCAGCTTGCCAACAGGACCATCATCGGGCGCGCCGTGTTTTAACAGCGAGTCGAACACGCGCTGCATCGACATCTGAACGCGCTGACCCGCCAGCATTTGTTTCATCACGTCCGACAAAGTCTCGTAAGCGAGGACCGTATTGGCCCAGATCGTGTCGCCGCCATAAGGCGGAATATCGACGCCGTAGAGCATGCTGATCACCGGCGGTTCGGCGAGGAACGGCGCATCGGAATGCCAGCCGGAGCCGAAAATATGATCGCCCTTGGCGCCCGCCTCACGGATCAGCGGCTGGATGTTGGGATGGCCGGGTATGCCGTCCGTATAAGCGTCCTCCGCCCACGGCCCGAAACGCAACGAAAATTCCTCATGCTGCGCATGAGATAAATCCACATCGCGGAAATATATCATCTTGTGGCGGAACAGCGCGTCGCGGATTTCAGCGAACTGCTCATCGTTCATCTGCGCAAAATCAGCCCCGCGGATTTGCGCGCCCATGGCCGACGCCAGCGGATGCGCGGTGATGGTTTTGTACGCCCGCGCGTGATTGTCGAATTTTCCGGTCGGATGGATGAGCATGGTTAGATCCGCGCGCCCCGTGGCTGGCCTGGCCATTCTGGTTCAACACAATAGTGGTGTTTTATTTCGCAGGTGCAATGCGGCAAAACAAGCCAGGGTCTGTGGCGTGATGGCGCACAGGATCATCTGGATTTGCTCATGTTTTCATTGCCATAGACCCGTAGGCGGATTGCAGGCGCGCGGGGCATCGGCTAGCGTTGCGCCAAACAAGGGGGCGCAGGGCGGCGCCCCCGTCAAAGGGGCGCAATTCCATGAAACAGGCACTGCAATTTTCCATCATGGGCGAAGACGACGAAACGTATATTGTCTCGATTGAGCGCGACGCGGTCGATCTTGGCAATCTCACCGCGCTGTGCAGTTGCGACAGCGCGCAGCTCGGCGATCTCTGCCATCACCGTTTTGCGGTGCTTGAAGGCGAGACGATGAATCTCGTATCCGAAAGCGTTGATGACGTGGTGACTTTGCGCCAATGGATTAAAGGCTCCGACATCGAAGTGGCGATGCAGAATCTTTCCAAAGCCAAGACCGAGATGAAACTCGCCCACGAAAAAGTCGAGCAGTGCCGCCGCATGCTGGTCAAGCGGATGCTGGATTAGCGCCGTCTTATTTTTTGGCGTCATTTGTCGGGTCGCCAAGTTTTGCGTTGAGCGCGGCGGCTTCTTTTGCAAGGCGCGCGGCGAGCCTGGCGTCGACCTCATCGCCTTTGACGAAAACCCGGGTCGCCATTTCATATTTGCCGCTGGGCTTTAACAGCGGGTCGGTTTTGACGAGGCGCTTGCCGCGCCAGAAGCCGAACAGCACGCGTTCTTCCTCTGCGCGGATCAGCAGCGCCGGCCCATTTTTCAAGTAAACGATGTGGCCCCATTTGATCGTCTCTTCAAAGCCGGGCGTTTTCCGCGCCGCCTCCCGCAAGGCCGAGACAATCTCCTTGCGCCAGCCGCGCAGGGCTTTGACATAGGCGTCTGGATTGGCGGCGGGTTTGACTTTGAGCATATAAAGAGCGTTTCTTATCCGAGCGCGCGGAAAATTTCGGTGCGCAGTTCCGCTTCCGGGGTTGAGCCGGGATCGTCTACATAGATTTCCCAGACTGGCATCGCCTTGGCGAGCCCCACGGCGTTCGCATGGTCCCAGATCGCCTTGTGACTCTGGTTGAGCGACGCATAAGGGCCGACATGAACGGCGGTGAGCGCGTCGCCGGCCGGAATAATGTCCGCCTTGATCGCGCCGTCGGCGCGCGCCGCGTCTTCCGCGCTCACCAGCGCGCAGGCGCGAAAGCGCAGCTTGCCGGCGGGCATTTCGGTGTAGAGCGACATCGGCATCGACAGCGGCGTGATGTTATTGGCGGCGGTGAAGCCGAACACTTCGCCAAAACCAGACGCCATGGCGTCGCCGATCGCTTTCGGATCGAAGGCGCATTCCCGGTCCACATAAAGATAATGCTGTTCGGGCAGCGACTTGCGCGTGATGTCCATGGCGTTTCTCCCGTTTTGTTTAGGGACGATGGTAACGCGCCGCTGCGCAAAGGCCAAACTACTGCCGCAGGATTTTCTCCATCTTTTTGCCCTTCGCGAGTTCGTCGATCAGCTTGTCGAGATAGCGGATCTCGCGCATCAGCGGCTCCTCGACCTCTTCGACCCGCACGCCGCAGACAACGCCCTTGATCAGTTCCCGAGACGGATTGAGTTTCGGCGCCTTGGCGAAGAAGGTCTCGAAGTCGGTCTGCTTTTTGATATGCGCATCGAGCGATCTCTGCGTGTAGCCCGTCAGCCAGCGGATGATCTCGTCGACCTCGGCCTTGGTCCGGTCCTTCTTCTCTGCCTTGGTGATGTAGTGCGGATAGACGCTGGCGAAACTCATGGAATAAATGCGGTGCTTGGTCATGGGGTGAAGTTAGGGGATCGGGTGAGGTGGGGCAATCAAGAACTGAGGCCTGCTCTACTCCGAAGGGCCACTAACCACCGTTGTACTTTACACAGTGGGGCAGGAATGTACGTGATATCTTAACATATCCCCAAAGAAGAAAAATTGAACTATAGTTCCTTGTTTAGGTAACTTTAGAGAGACAGGGGAGATAGTATCATGAAAGGTGTTGCATTTGCTTCAGGCGCTCTTTGTTTATTTTTTTCACTGCAAATACAAGCATTTGCGGCCCCCGCATTTCAGTCAAAAAACGATCGCGTGATACGCGCTGAGTGTGAGAAAGTACCGACGAAAGATGAAGTGAGAAAAGGCGAATGGCGATATATTGATCGCAAAATATCCGCTGCACAGGCTGCCAAGCTTGGAATCCCGGTTGTTAATGTGAGCGGATCACACGACTTAACTCTAATCGTTCGGGATTATCGGCGTGCGGAATCCTGCACTACAGCTGATGAAAAATTCGAAATTTGGTACGGACAAGTTGTTCGTACTGTAATCGAAATTGAAGGTTATGATGCAAGCATAGGGTTCAGTTTTCCCGTGATCGCTGCCAGTGGGACGATCAGCAACAAAACACAAAACTTCTACTTTTATAAGGACGGGTTTTTCAACTCTGAAATCGACTCTGCAATAACAGCGGTCTCCGGAAAAACTTTTGATGTAGAGAATTACGCTACCTTCAATTCCGTAATGCCGACTGTCATTAACCTTCTAAACAAGCCGGAAACAGAGTTTTCAGTTAACAAGCTGTTGGTTGTGCCGCTGAGCGAGGCCGAAAGTAATGCTCCTTTGGTAGCGTACGCACTGCAGACAATTTCACAACGAATAAGCTGTGAAAAAGCGAAATCAAAATTTTCAAGAGCCGTGGAGGACGAGGCCGTCGTTGAAGGAGCATATTTAACATTCACCAACCAATGCTCCACGGAGAAACCAACAGAGATTGAAGCATTGACGGTCAAGCCCATGCTCAGAGGGTTGCGGATTAAATGATGTCTAGGTTCTGCTAATGCGCGCAAGAAAATTGCTGTCTGGCGACTTCGCTGCACCCTTATTAGGTAGGAGGAACTAAAATGGCGACTAAGTTATCCAGATCTTGTGGTGCCATGATAACGTATCACAAGCAATTTGAAGAATTCGATCAGTTTCGAAAGGTGCAGCTTAATTTAGAACATAAATTGCGCTCGCGAAGTTTTGAGTCGAGGAAGGCGAGGAGTAAGCCTTATAAAATTCAAGTGGTGATTCATTGCGTATACCGGCTAAAAAGGGAAAAAATCTCTGAAGCACAGATTTCAAGGCAAATAAAGAGTTTAAATGATGACTTTAGAGGGAGAAATCCAGACAAATCGAGAGTTCCAACGGTGTGGAAAGGAATGGTTGCCGATTCCATGATTGAATTTGAATTGGCGACGAAAACTCCTTTGGGCGCACCCAGCAATGGGGTGACATGGAATAAAACTAAAAAGACCGCATTTTCTCAATATGATGAAGACGTCAAGCAAGCCTCACTAGGGGGGGCCGATCCTTGGCCGACTGACAAGTATCTTAACATTTGGGTTTGCAACATTGCAGGCCTATTGGGCTATGCACAATTTCCTGGTGGCACTAAAATGACAGACGGCGTCGTCATCAATTATGCGGCGTTTGGGGCGGGTGGTACCGCCAAAGCGCCATTCAATCTGGGCCGGACCGCGACGCACGAAGTCGGACATTTTTTGAATGTATTTCATATTTGGGGAGATGTCTTGCAGTGCGGGGGAAGCGACAACGTAGATGACACGCCCAGACAGGAAGGACCAAACTATGACGTGCCGGCGTATCCGCATGTGAGTTGTGGAAATGGTCCGAATGGCGATATGTTTATGAATTACATGGATTATGTTGATGACAAAGCGATGGTAATGTTTACGCCTCAGCAGGTTGAGCGTATGCACGCGGCCCTTGAAGGACCTCGTTGCCAGCTAATAAAGTGACGAACTAAATTATGGGATCGATTGTTGCCAAGGATTTGCTAGGTAAATGGAAACATGCCCATGAAGAGGACCATACAGGGCAAATTGTATTTTCCCGCGCTAGTGAGAAAATGCCGATTTCTCGTAATCGCCGTTTGCTTGATTTTCTAGAAGACGGGAGGCTTGCGGAAGGGGCTGTTAGTCCGGACGACAAGGTTAGAAAGCGAATGCGTACTTGGAGATTACGAGGCGATTCATTGCTGATTGAAGATGATGAGCACTGCGAGATATACGAAGTCGTGTCGGTAAATTCCAAGCGCATGGTTCTGAAAAATACCCACTCATGATTCCTGATCATGTTACTTTCAAAGCAAAGCTCGGTAAATAATGCCAGTGGAGAGTTTTCTGCTTCCCGCCAATTTGCAGAATGTGACTTAAGCCACCC
>BQJG01000021.1 GCA_021604585.1 Hyphococcus sp. | reverse complement strand
GCGTCGCCGGTCAGCGCCTTGGCGAAGGCGATGGCGCCGTCGGTTGCGCTTTCCTGGGTCTCGGCGGCGGGCTCCGGCTCTTGCGCGACAACTGGCGTGGCGGCGGTGGCGGCGATCAGCGCGGCGAAAATGCGGACGCGGGAAAGAAACATGGAATAGGCCCTCAACTGACTGGCGCCCGAATGGCGCTCTTTGGAGTTTGGTGAATATGGGAGGATTGCGGCGGAAATCCAGCAGTGAGCGCGGTGGCGAATGACAATTGCGTTAGACGGGCTGAGGCGGGGGCGTATGAATTTGGTATAACCATATGAAAATATGACTTTAAATATTTACAGCCTCGACTGTGCTTCAGTAACTTTTCTCGCGCCCATCATGAAGGTCGTCATAGCGGCCTCCGAGCCGCAATCCATTAGCGAGAGCAGCATTTGTGAGTGGATCCCGGGTCAAGCCCGGGATGACGGTGTCAGCTATTTTTGCGCGAGTTCCGCTCCTCCAGCCGGAATGCGGCGGGAAGGACAATCAACGTGCATATCAAGGTCATGGCGATCGCGATCGAGAGCAGCTCGCCCATGGAGGCGGTGCCACGGTGCGGCGAGAGCATCAAGCTGCCGAAGGACGCCACGGTGGTCAGCGCCGAGAAAAACACCGCGCGCGGGGTCGAGGTGCCGTAAACGCCCTCGCCGGCTTTCACCTGATCATTGCGCAAGACGAGGTGGATGCCGCTGTCGACACCGATGCCGATCAGCAGCGGCAGCACGATGACATTGGCGTAGTTGAACGGAATGTTGAACAGAACGCCGAGCGCCGACGTCAGCACCGCCGCAAGCGCCAGCGGGAACAGCATCAACAAGACGGTGCGGAAGCGGCGCGTCAGCAGCCAGAGGAAAACCGCAATCGCCGCGAAGGCGATGCCGGTCGCCTGCATCATCGCATTTGAAATTGTCTCGCCGGCTTTGCGCGCCTGGTATGCGCCGCCGGCGAGATCGGGGATTACGGCCTCGACTTCATCAACGAATTCATCCAGCGCGCGGTGGTCGCGCACATCCGCCTTCGGCAGGAGATCAACGCGCCATTTGCCGTCTTCGCTGAGGAAGCGTTCGCGCAGCGCAGCGGGCAGGGTGTCGATGTCAACATAGTCGGCGTTCATGCCGTCGCGCAGTTGTGCAACGAGGCGCGGCCAGAAGGCAAAGACGTTTTCCTGCATCAGCGCTTGCGCCGCGTCATTGCCCTCAAGCTCGCCGAGCAAACCCGCGAGCCGGTCAGCAGGGCCTTGCGTGTAGGCGTCGGTCAGGCGCGCTTGCAGTTTTGCCGCGCCTTCATTGGCAGACGGGCCTTCAACCGAGTTTGGTTCCGCATCCAGCGCGAAGACCAACGTCCCGGCGGCGAAGCTGATCAGCTCGAGTTTTTCATCCTGCGCGTTCGGGACATAGTCGGTGATCATACGGGCGGCGCTGACGGCGTCTAAAGCTTCGGCTTTGGTTTGTGCGGCTGCCGCGTCTTCTTCAGAACTCGCCAGATAAGAGAGGCGGTAGGGCGCCGTTTCCGGGTCGTCGAACAAAAGGTTGAAGCCTTTTACTGATTGTGCGTCGGGATTTCTCAGCGCCATCTGGTCGGCGTCGAAGCGGACCTGCGGCATCAAGAACAGGGCGGCGATCCCGAGAATGATGGTTGCGGCGGCGATTGGCCCTGAATGATTGCCGATCCAGTCGAAGACGATTCTCACGCCGCCGCGCGTGGTTGGTTTCGGCGTTCCCTGCAGCATCGACAATGCGGCCGGCGCAAAAGTAATGGTGACAAAGAAAGCAATGATGACGCCGGCGCCGGCGATGACGCCGAGCTGGGCGATGCCGTCAAACTTGGTCGGCACGAATGACAGGAAGGCCAGCGCGGTGGTCGGCGCGGCGAGCGCCAGCGCTGGCCCCACCTCGTGAATGGCGCGGCGCAGGGCGCTGAAATTATCGCGCCCCGCGGCCCGGTGCTCTTGAATATGCAGCAGCAAGTGAATGGCGAAATCGAGTCCGAGCCCCACCAGCAACACGGTGAAGGCGACCGACACCAGATTGAGCTCGCCGACAAAGGCCGCTGCAAAAGCCGACGTCACCGTCAGCGTGACAATCAGGCCGAGCAGCGTCATCACCGCCATGCCGATAGAGCGATAGCAGATCAACAACAAGAAGGTGACCAGTACAAAGGAAAGCAGGAACGAAAGTCCTATGCCCGTGGTGACGGCTTCAAGTTCCTCCAGCCGCAAGGTGGGGTCGCCAGTGATGTAAGTTTCAACCCGCCCGCCATAGGTTTCGTTCAACTTTTCTGTCTGGGCGCGCAGGGCGTTGATCGCGCCTTTCGCCGGTTGCAGCCGGGTGAAGTCGAGCACCGGCGCTGCATAGACGAGGCGCGTATGAACCGGTTCGGCGCGTGTTTCATCATCGAGCGCGCCCATCCAGGAAAAAGGCCTGCGCTCGCCCGCAAGGCTCGCCTGTGCCACTGCGGCGAGTTCGGCATACAGGTCTTCGAGCGTTTCCTTGCCGAGTTCGGAGCGTTCGGCGAGCGCGTCATTATCTGCGAGCGTAGTGAACAAGGTTCCCGTGGTTGGCGACTTGATCAGTGTTTCGATAAGGCCCGACGCTTTCGACATTTGCGTCAGCCGCGCTTGAAGATCGCTCTCGCTCAAATAGAGCAGACCGTTCTCGCGAAAAAACGGATCGGCTGCGGGCGCAAAAACGGTGGTGAAATTTTCCGTGTCGCCGAGCAGCGCCTCGCGCAGATCGGCGGCATAGGCGTCGGCTTCGTCCAGCGTCGGCGCGCGCACCAGAATCAGAACGTCGTTCTTGATCTGCGGAAAGGCATCGCGCAATTCCCCTGCGCGCTGCTGAAACGGCAGCGATGGGTCGAGCATCGCGCTGGTGTCGGTGTTAACCTTGAGATGGGTCGCTGCATAATACCCAGACGCCCCGGCGAGCAAGAGAATCGTCAGCGCCAAGGGCGCCCCGGCGCGGCGCGCGATTTCCGTCCACGCCGCCAGTAATTTTTCAATGAATGTCAACATCCCGCCTGCAAACAACCTGCTTTTTTCAGACTATAGGATGGTTTGCTTCGGGGGGGAACGCCAGCGCCTGCGCCGCTTTGACAGCCCTAACCGGTCCTCCCTTGCGGGGATTCGCAAGGATCGCTAGTCCTTCAGCCCATGGCCAGCAATCACAATTATAAAGACGACCTTGCCTTTCTCGATGACAGGCGCGACGCCATGACCGCAACTTTGCGCGACTGGTGTGCGATCAATTCCGGCAGCACCAATCTGGCTGGCCTGAAGACCTTTCATAGTGCGCTGGCGGAGGCGTTTTCTGCGCTCGGCGCCGAAGTCGAGACTGTTCCTTCCCGGGTTCACAAGGTTGTCACCCGCGAGGGCGAGGTCATCGAACAGCAAGTCGGGGACATGCTGCGCCTGGTGAAGCGCCCGCAGGCGCCGGTGCGCGTATTGCTGTCGGGGCATATGGATACGGTGTTTGCTGCGGACCATCCGTTTCAGAGCGAAAAATTTCTCGACAATGACACGCTGAACGCACCCGGCGCCGCCGACATGAAAGGCGGCTTGCTGGTTATGCTCAACGCGCTCATGGCGATTGAGCAATCATCACTCGCGGACCGGATCGGCTATGAAGTGCTGATCAACGCTGACGAAGAAATTGGCTCGATCGGTTCGGCGCATATGCTGACCGAAGCGGCGAAGCGCGCGCAATTCGCCTGCGCCTATGAACCCGCCTTGGCGGATGGAACGCTTGCAGGCGCGCGCAAGGGTAGTGGAAATTTCGCCGCCGTCATTCGCGGCAAGAGTGCCCATGCGGGCCGCGAGCATCATCTCGGCAAAAACGCCATCGCCGCCGCAGCGGAATTTGTCTCCGGCATCGACAAACTGTCTGGCGGCCGCGAGGGCCTGACTGTCAATGTGGCGCGCGTCGATGGCGGCGGTCCAAACAATGTCGTGCCTGATCTCGCCGTGGTGCGGTTCAATGTCCGTCTGGAACAGCCGGAAGACACAAGCTGGCTGCTGGAACAGGCGACCGGTTTGCTTGCAAAAATCGATGCGCGCGAGGGCTATTCTGCGAAACTCGAAGGCGGCTTCACCCGCCCGCCGAAACCGATGACGCCGCAATTGAACGCTTTCTTCCTCGCCTTGCGCGCGGCGGGCGCCGATCTCGGCATCAATATCGACTGGGTTCCCACGGGCGGCTGTTGTGACGGCAATAATATCGCCGCCGCCGGCATACCGGTTATTGATACGCTCGGCGTCCGGGGCGCCAACATTCACTCGGCGCAGGAATTTGCAAAACTCGACAGTCTGGTTGAGCGGGCGAAACTGTCTGCGCTTTTACTTTTGAAAATCGCCGCCGGAGAGATCCCCAATCCCGGCGCCTTTTCCACGGAGAATAACTGATGTCGTTGGCGTATTTGCGGCCCGTGCGGCGCGAGGATTTCGACGCCATCCTCGCCCTCGCGAAACAGTCGGGCGGCGGCATGACAAACTTGCCGTCGGACCCGGATGCGTTGCGCAGCCGCGTCAACTTCGCGGCCGACAGTTTCGCGGCCAACGCCGATGGGCCGAATGGCGAAGTCTACACCATGGTGCTCGATGTTGACGGCAAGGTGATGGGCCTTTCGGCGGTGTTTTCTGCGGTGGGTCTCGACTACGGTTTCGTCAATTACCGCATCAACAAGACTGTGCATATTTCAAAGCAATTGAAGAAACGCTTTGAGCGCCGTTTGCTGGTGCCGACACATGACTTTTCTGGGTGTTCGGAAGTCGGCTCGCTGTTCCTGTCGCCCGGAGCGCGCGGCGGCGGGTTTGGAAAGTTTCTCGCTAAGGCGCGATATCTCTTCATTGCGCAGCACCGCAAGCTCATCGCTGATCCGGTTTGCGCGGAACTACGCGGCTGGCGCGGGCCGAATGGCGAGCAGCCCTTCTGGGAATCGCTCGGCAAATTATTCTTCGACATGGAGTTTGAAGACGCCGACCTTGCAAACTCCGCTATGGGCAACCAGATCATCTCCGACCTGCTGCCGCGCCACCCGATTTATGTGGCGCTGCTGCCGGAGGAGGCGAAAGCTTGTCTTGGCAAGCCTCATGACAGCGCGGCGCCAGCCTACAAAATGCTCCTCAAGGAAGGCTTTGCGTTTCACGGCTATATCGACGTGTTCGATGGCGGGCCGCTAGTCGATGCGCGCATCGAAGACATCAAGACGGTCAAGGACAGCAAGGTCTATAAGGTCGATATTGGCGATGCAGGTGACGCGCCGATGCAGCTGATTGCGGCGGGCTATCTGCAATCCTTCCGCACGACCCGCGCCAATGGAAAGATTGACGGCGACAAGATGGTAATTAGCGCAGAGGCGGCGGGTGCGCTTGACATCAAGGCGGGCGATGAAATCCGTTCGGTGAAGTGGTGAATGGCATGACAAACAAAATCCTGATCAACGGCAAATGGCGCAACGGCGCGGGCGCGGAATTTTCAAGTTTCGATCCGTCTACGGGCGAGGCGATCTGGACCGGTGCGGCGGCGACGAAGAACGACGTGAACGATGCGGTGAGTGCGGCGCGCGGCGCCTTTGAACGCTGGGCGCTGACGCCCGTCGCCGAGCGCATCGCCATCATGGAACGCTATCGCGATCTCATCAAACGCGATGCTGAAGACCTCGCCCGGCTCATCTCGGGTGAAACCGGCAAGCCGTTCTGGGAAACGAAAACCGAAGCGGCGACCGTTTCCGGCAAGGTCGATATTTCCATCAAAGCCTATCACGAGCGCACCGGAGAGCGCACCAGTGCGGCGGGCGCCACCAACGCTGTGTTGCGTCACAAGCCGCATGGGGTGATGGCGGTGCTGGGCCCGTATAATTTTCCGGCGCATCTGCCCAATGGTCATATCGTTCCGGCGCTGATCGCTGGCAATACAGTCGTGTTCAAACCATCGGAAATGACGCCGGGGCCGGGCGCTTTCATCGTCGAGCGCATGATTGAGGCGGGCGTCCCGGAAGGCGTCGTCAATCTGGTGCAAGGCGCGCGCGAAACCGGCGAGGCGCTCACCGGCGCCGAAGTCGACGGCGTCTTATTCACCGGCGGCGCCAAAACCGGCCTTGCGATTCACAAACAGTTTGCGGACCGCCTCGATGTTATTCTGGCGCTCGAACTTGGCGGAAATAATCCGCTGATATGGTGGGACACGGACGATATCGATGCAGCGGCTTTTACGGTGGTGCAGTCGGCGTTTTTGACCAGCGGCCAGCGCTGCACTTGCGCGCGGCGGCTGATTCTTCCGGAAGGCACGGCGGGCGACAAGGCGATTGCCGCGCTTGCGAAACTCACTGACCGGCTGATCATCGGCGCACCGTTTGACGAACCGCAGCCGTTTATGGGTCCGGTGATCTCGCCGAAGATCGCGGAGAATCTGGAACGCGCTTTTGACAAGCTCGCCGAAGGCGACGCCGAAGCGATCCGCACCCTGAGCGTCAAGGATGAAGGCCGCGCCTTCGTGACGCCGGGCATTGTCGATGTGACCATGGCTGACAGCGTGCCCGATGAAGAACATTTCGGGCCGCTGCTGAAAGTCTGGCGGGTGAAAGATTTCGACGAAGCGATCCGCCGCGCCAATGCGACCAAGTTCGGTCTGTCCGCCGGTATCCTCACCGACGACAAGGCGAAATGGGAGAAATTCCTGACCCTGTCGCGCGCCGGCATCGTCAACTGGAACCGCCAGACCACCGGCGCCTCCGGCGCCGCGCCCTTTGGCGGCATCGGCGACAGCGGCAATCACCGCCCCAGCGCATACTACGCCGCCGACTATTGCGCTTACCCGGTCGCCAGCATGGAAGGCGAGGCGTTATTGCCGATGGCGAGCGATCAGGTTGGGGTGAGGTGATGACCAATTGGCGTATTGGGTTAATGTAGACCGTGCAGCGTATCAGATTTACCGGCAATGGAGAACTGGCATGACGGCTCAAAACGAAAACCACGAAGTGGGCGAATGCAGCATCGTGCTGAGACCGGACAAATCCGGGGGCTCCTTTGTCGCGCTTGCTCCTGCGCTTTTCGTTTTTTTAGGCGTGATTTCCTTTCAAGAATCTTTCGCTGAATGGTTTGAACTGTTTGGAAGCCTCCAGTTAGCTGTGACGTTATGGATTGTTCTAACTGTGATAATCGGTGGAATTCGGCAAAACCCACGTCGCTATTTCAAAAGTGCATCCGATCTTCGTTATTTTCTTATGATTGCGTCTGGGCTCGTTCTCATATTCTTGGGCGCCCATGAAGCATTTGTCGAAGCAGGGTTTCAGATACTTTTTTCGACCGGAATTGGATGGATAAATGGGCTAATAGGCTTCACAATTTGGGTATTGCAAATATTGCTTTTTGCAGAATCTGTTCGTGTCGGCCTTAGCTGGCGTCCAGGATTAATAATGTCGTGGGCGCCTTCTGTCGGCAAACCTCCGGAAAACTCCAATATTGCAAATTCAGATAACATTATCAGCGATGTTCCGACTGTTGAACAGTTGCAAGGCAAGTTGTCGTCGCTGTCTGGCGACCCCAGAAACACTGCGTAAGTGTTACTCATATCAAAGATTGCGAACCTTAAGTGACCTATCACGAATACAATTTCGACGAGCTGATCGGGCCGACAAAACCTCTCCCCGCTCATCCCTGCGAAAGCAGGGATCCAGAAATGTAGAAATTCTGGAGCAGGTGAGGTCAAGTATATAAGCTGTATCTCTATAAAGAGGGGCTTTAGCCCTAAAAGCCGGTCATGGATCCCTGCTTTCGCAGGGATGAGCGGAGAAGGATGTGGGTTATCCGGGCAACAAATTTTTCTGGGTTTACATGCTCGCGAGCCAAAGGAACGGCACGCTTTATATTGGCTCAACCGATGACCTTGGAAAAAGGGTTTGGGAACACAAAGAAGAAATCTTGAAGGGGTTTACGTCTGAGTATGGTGTAAAGCGCCTCGTCTGGTATGAAGCTCATGAAACTCGTGAGAGCGCCTTCACCCGTGAACGGCAAATGAAGAAATGGAAGCGGGCCTGGAAGATTGAGCTGATTGAAAGAGAAAATCCCGGGTGGGAGGATTTGTATGAAACGCTTAATCGATAAAAATTCTGACATTGGCAATTCTGGATCCCTGCTTTCGCAGGGATGAGCGATTGAGAGGTTATGGCTGAATTTTACGAATACAATTTCGACGGGCTGATCGGGCCGACGCATAATTATGCGGGGCTTTCCTTTGGCAATCTCGCCTCGGCGACCAATGCGGGCGCGGCGTCGAATCCGAAAGAAGCCGCGCTTCAGGGTCTTGCGAAAATGCGCGCGGCGATGGCGCTGGGCCTCAAGCAGGGCTTCCTGCCGCCGCAGGATCGCCCGCATCTGAAAACCTTGCGCGCGCTGGGCTTCGCCGGAAACGATGCGCATATCATCGAAAAGGCCGCGAAGATCGAGCCGCAATTGCTGGCGAATTGTTACGCCGCTTCTGCCATGTGGACGGCGAACGCCGGCACCGTCGCGCCGTCGCCGGACACAGCCGATGGCAAGGCGCATTTCACCGCCGCTAATCTAGCGGCGAATTTTCACCGCTCAATTGAAGCCGATACGACAGCACGCGTGCTGGCGCATATCTTCAACAGCGATAAGCATTTCGCGCACCATCCGCCGCTGCCGGGCGCGATGCATTTCGGCGACGAGGGCGCGGCGAACCACGGGCGGCTATGCGAAAGACATGGCGACAAGGGCGTGCATCTGTTCGTTTATGGCGAGGATGGCGAGAAATTTCCTGCGCGCCAGAAAAAGCGCGCCAGCGAAGCGGTTGCGCGCAACCATTTGCTCGACGGGTCACACACAGTCTTCGTCAAACAATCGACTGCCGCCCTCGACGCCGGCGCGTTCCACAATGATGTGGTCGGCGTCGCCAACGGAACCGTCCTCTTCCTGCATGAACAGAGCTTCGCCGACCCCAAAGCCGCCTACGCCGCCATTCGCGAAAAGGCGCCTTTCGTTGAGATCGTCGAAGCGCCCGCAAGCGAAGTCAGCCTCGACGATTGCATCAAGTCTTACCTGTTCAATTCGCAGCTGCTGACATTGCCTGGCGGGGAGATGGCGCTGCTCTTGCCGCAAGAGGCCGAAGAAAACCAGCGCGTCAAAGTTTTCGTTGACGCGACCTTGTCGAAGAACAACCCGATCAACCGCGTCATTTACAAGAATGTGCGCGAGTCGATGCGCAATGGCGGCGGACCCGCCTGTCTGCGCCTGCGTGTGGTGCTGTCCGACGAAGAAGCGCGAATGACGAACGCAAACTTCCTTCTCGACGATGCGCAAATCGCGAAACTCGAAGACTGGGTGAACGCGCATTACCGCGACCGCTTGACGCCTGACGATCTGCGCGACCCGAAACTGATGGAAGAAAGTTTTGCGGCCATGCAGGCGTTGACGGATTTGCTCTCCATGGGCGCGTTTTATGATTTTCAGCGATAACGCCGGTGAAAACCGCGGGGAAATTTACAGCGGTGACGGCGACGGCGGTGATCGTCGCCAATATGATCGGCACCGGCGTTTTCACCAGTCTCGGCTTTCAGCTTGCGGAATTTCGTTCCGGCTTTTTATTGTTGCTGTTATGGGCGGCAGGAGGCCTCGCGGCGCTTTGCGGCGCCTTGAGTTACGCGGAACTCGGCGCCGCCATGCCGCGCTCAGGCGGCGAATATAATTTCCTGACGCGCATTTATCATCCGGCCGCCGGGTTCGTGTCGGGCTGGATTTCCTCGACGATTGGCTTCGCCGCACCGACAGCGCTGGCGGCAATGACTTTCGGCGCCTATGCGTCGGCGAGTATGGGTGACAGAGCGCCCGCATGGGCCGCGAAAGCGCTGGCGGTGTCGCTAGTCGCTGCAATGATGGTCATCCACGCCAGCAACCGGCGCAATAGCGGCGGGACGCAACTTGTCTTAACGGTCTTGAAGGTTGCCGTCATCGTCGTGTTTTGTATCGTCGGCATTGCGCTGGGCGGTGAGGGAAGCAATGTCCGCTTTGCCCCGTCCGTCGATGATACGGGGCCGCTTTTGTCTGGCTCGTTCGCAATCGCCCTTATCTATGTGAGCTACGCTTATACGGGCTGGAACGCCGCGACCTATTTGTCCGGGGAGTTGAACGAACCGCAACGCGCCCTGCCGAAAGTCCTGTTCGCCGGAACTGCGATTGTCACGACGCTTTACCTTGCGCTGAATTATGTCTTTCTGAACGCGGCGCCCATGGATGCAATGATCGGCAGAATCGAAATCGGATTTATCGCCGCAGAGCATTTGTTCGGAACCGATGCAGCGCGCATGACCGGCGCGGTTCTGTCGCTGCTGCTCGTCTCCACGGTGAGCGCTATGACCATTGCGGGCCCGCGCGTCTTGCACGCCATCGGCGAAGATTTTCCAGCGCTCGCCTGGCTGGGCCGGAAAAACGCCGCCGATGTTCCCGCTCGCGCCATTTATTTCCAGTCGGCCATGGCGATGATATTTATCGTGACATCGAGTTTTCAGTCGGTGCTGATCTTCGCCGGCTTCGCCGTGGCGTTAAACAGTTTTGCCGCGGTGCTTGGGCTGTTCATACTGCGCTGGCGCCAGCCCGGCCTGCCGCGGCCCTACCGTGTCACCACCTATCCCTTGGCGCCGTTGATCTATCTGGCGCTGACGGGCTGGACCTTAGTCTTTGTGCTGATCGACCGGCCGGTGGAGGGCATGATTGCGCTTGCCGTTATTGCGGCGGGGCTGGTGTTCTATTTTGCAGCAGCGCGCATCGCCGCCCCTGTCTCAAAATAACACATTGAATGCGCGCTAATAGCGCTCGTGTGGTGTTGCGAGTAGGTCGCGATTAACGAATTGCGGATAATTTGCACAACGAGCCAGCGTCCCCTTGTCGGGACTCTAGCCGGTTTGCCGGGGAGAGCCATGAACGCAGCTACGCCGCAGGAAGATCGGCCGGAAGGACACGAACAGCCAACCGTTCTGTCCGGCCTGATTGCGACGGCGCAGACGCGGCGGCGCGAACTAAAAACGCGATTTGTTATTGCGGGTATCGGCGCGGGCATGCTTTGGGCGACGTTGCACCCGGCATGGGCGGCAGCGTGGTTTCTTACGATTACGCTTAGCCAGTCGGTTGACGTACTAGCCTGGAATGGCTTCACTGACAGCAACCGGACTGCGCCGCCATCAAAACGAGAGTGGCTGATCGTTTGTGCTTCGGCGGTCCAAGCGTCCATCGTTTATTCCTTCTTCCCGGCTATTCTTTGGCTGCTCTGGGGTGCGCCGGGAAAAATCTTCGCCATCATCTGGCTCAGTGGTGCGCTTCTGCACGTGATGCTGCACATGCATCACGACAAACGTACTTTTTTGGCTGCAGTCATTCCGCATGCGATGTATTATCTTGGCTTGCCAATATTTTCGCTCGTGACGGGTGCAGATCCCGGCCGGACGGGGTCGTTGGCAATTCTGCTTGCGCAGATTATGTATGTCTCGCATCTGATGGTCGCTTTCCGCGCTTATGAAGCGTCAAGCGCCGCGATGCGCATGTCGCGTGAGCAGGCGCTGAAGCGACAGGCGGTCGCCGAGCAAGCGAACCAGGCGAAATCGACTTTCCTGGCGAATATGAGCCATGAAATCAGAACCCCGATGAATGGCATTCTCGGCATGGCGGCGGCGCTGGAGGCGAGCGGCCTTACGGATGCGCAAAAGGATAAGCTGAAAATCGTGCGCGATTCCGGCGATTTGCTGATGATGGTGCTGAATGATTTGCTCGATTTTTCAAAGATTGAGGCCAACAAGGTCCAAATTGAGAAAGCACCGTTCCGTTTGTCAGAAGTTGCGCGCAAAGTGACGAGCCTGCATGGCTTCAAAGCTGAAGAGAAAGGACTTGAGCTGCGGGTTGAATGCGACGGTGATTGCGATGCGCTGCGCCTCGGTGACGGGCACCGCATCTTACAGGTGCTCCATAACCTCGTATCCAATGCGGTGAAATTTACCGAGAGCGGCTCTGTTCTTGTCAGGATCGTCGCGCCATCGGGCGCGCATTCGGATGTGGCCATCGAAGTCAAAGATTCCGGCATCGGCATGAGTGATGAACAAATGAAATATATCTTTGACCCGTTCATCCAGGCCGATGTGACGACCACGCGAAAATTTGGCGGCACAGGACTTGGTCTGTCTATCGCAAAGGGACTCGTATCTGCGATGGGCGGCGGCCTTGGGGTTCGCTCTTCCTTGGGGGCCGGATCAATCTTTACCGCGACATTCCCGGCGGAGTTATGCGAGCCTGATACGACCGATTCTTCCGCAAAAGCGGATCAAGCAACCGCGCCGCAGCAGCAACGCAGCGGTCTTTCTATCCTCGCCGGTGAAGACAACGCTGTAAACCAGGCTGTATTGAAAGCCTTTCTCGATGAGCGCAGTCACGAAGTGCACTTCGCCGCGGACGGTCTTGAAGCCGTCGCCGCCTTCAGGCGGGAACAGTTCGATCTGGTGTTGATGGATATTTCCATGCCGCGCCTTGATGGGCCCGAAGCGCTGCGTCAGATACGGTTCCTTGAACGCGAACTGAGCGCGGGCGCACCGACGCCGGTGATCGCCATTTCAGCACACGCCATGCGTCAGCAAATTGATGAATTTTTGGCGATGGGTTTTGACGGCTATGTCACAAAACCGATCAAGTCCGATCTTCTGCATAGAGAGATTGATAGGGTGATGACAAAGGCGCCGGCGCCTGCAGCGTCAAACGTCGCCTGATTTAACGAATGATGGATTGCGGTAGGGGCGTGACAACTTTGCGCGTAACCTCACGCAGCGTAAAGCTTGACTCTACGGTCGCGATATTTGGCATACGGAGCATTGTTTCTGAAAGAAACGTCTCATAGGTCGCAAGCGACGGCACAACGACCCGAATGAAGTAATCGAACTTGCCGGTGACGAGATAGCACTCCATCACTTCTTCGCGATTTTTGATTGCGGCTTCGAATTCACGCAGTGTCTTGTCGTCTTCGCGTTCGAGTTTGACGAGAATGATCACAGTGACATTGACGCCAAGCGCTTCGCGATTGATCTCCGTGCGATAGCCTTTGATGATGCCTTCAGTCTCTAGACGCCGCAGCCGGCGGAGGCATGGCGTAGGCGACAGGCCAACTCGTTCGGCGAGTTCGGCGTTCGTAATCCGCGCATTTTCCTGAAGGTGTTTCAGGATCTTGTGGTCGATATGGTCGAGCTTCATAGGTCCAGTTCCAACAATCCGTCTTGTATTTAGCATTATATGCTAATCGTCAAGCGGCAAAACCCTTTATTTGACCGGAAGCGCTCGGCAAAAGGGGCTACAGACAGCGCCGTTCGGGCTCGGCGCTGCGTCGCCCGTGAAAAAGGATTGTGTCCATGAAGTCTGTGGTGGTGCCGGTCGAGGGCTGGCGCAAAGTCGTGCATTTCACTGATGACGCTTCGGGCCTGAACGCGCTGATTGCTGTGCATGACGCGACGCTCGGGCCGGGCTGCGGCGGATGCCGGATTTTCCCTTATGCGAGTTTTGAGGCGGGCCTAGAAGACGTCAAAAATCTCTCGCGCGGCATGACTTACAAAAACGCTATGGGCGATATCCCTTTTGGCGGCGGCAAGGCGGTGATTTTCGCCGATCCCAAAAAAGACAAGACTCCCGAATTGCTGAAAGCGTTCGGACGCGCCGTCGATAGTCTTGAGGGACTGTATTACACCGCAGAAGATTCAGGCGTTACCGAGGCGGACATGGCGGTCATCCGCTCTGTTACAAAGTTCGCCGCTGGCATGGAATCCAAAGGCATTGGCGGCAATCCATCACCCTTCACGGCGCGAGGCGTGTGGCGCGGCATGCAGGCGGCCGCCCGCAAGAAATTTGGCGCGGACAGCCTCAAAGATTTGACGGTGTCGATTCTCGGCGTTGGCGCGGTCGGCATGGATCTCGCTCGGCTGGTGCATGAAGAAGGCGGCAAATTGATTGTCGCTGATGTGAACGAAAAGGCTGTGGCCGGAGCCGTAGAACGTTTCGGCGCCGTCGCCGTTTCGCCGGAAGATGCGATCGCGGCAAAGGCCGATATTTTCGCCCCTTGCGCGCTTGGCGGCGCTATCAATGACGGCAATGTGGGCCGGCTGAAGGCTAAAGTGGTCGCGGGCGCGGCCAACAACCAGCTCAAAACGCCGGAAATGGATCAAAAACTGTTCGATATGGGCGTGCTTTATGCTCCGGACTATGTGATCAATGGCGCCGGTGTTATCTCTGTCGGACTTGAGATTCTCGGCGCCTGGACGGCGCTTGAAATGACCAAGCGCATTGACAATATAGGCGATACGCTCACTGAAATTTTTATTCGTGCTGAATCTGAAAATGCGCCTACGGGGAAAGTCGCGGATTCAATGGCGCTCGAAATAATTGCTAAAGGCAAAAAAGCTGTATGACGATCTTACGCGAGTGGCGTGGCCGCTCGAAGCCTGAAAAAGCCGACGCTGTTCTCAATCACTACGTCACAAAATTAAAGCCCGTCATGTCCGCATCGACGGGCTTTTTAAGCGCATCCATCGGTAGCCGGGACATTGGTGGTCTTGTTGAGTTTATCCTCATTTCACGCTGGCGCGATATGGATTCGGTAAAGGCGTTCGCGGGCCACGCGCCCGAAAAGGCCGTTTTGCCGGAAGGCACAGATAAGGTGCTGGAAGATACTGACAATTTTGTGCGCCTGTTTGAAATTCTCGATGAGATTTGACCGCTGGCGCTGAACGAGACTGTTGCAACCGCCGCGTGGCGGGCCCATTTTCCGGCTAGAAATTGAGGAGACTTCCCATGACCGCATCCGATCCCATCGTCATCGCCGGTATGGCGCGCACGCCCATCGGTAATTTTCTTGGCGCTTACGCTGGCGTGCCCTCAACTGTGCTTGGCTCGACTGCGATCAAGGCGGCGCTGGAGCGCGGCGCAGTAAAGGCTGACGACGTTGATGAAGTCCTTATGGGTTGTGTTTTGCCGGCCGGTCTCGGACAGGCGCCGGCGCGGCAGGCGGCGATTGGCGCAGGCATTCCGAAGTCAGCCGGATGCGTGACGGTCAACAAGGTCTGCGGCTCCGGCATGAAGACGGTGATGATGGCCCATGACGCAATTCTTGCGGGCTCTGTTGAAGTGGTCGTCGCCGGCGGCATGGAGTCGATGACAGGCGCGCCGCACCTTCTCCCCACGGGCCGCACCGGCATCAAGTTCGGCAATGGCCAGGTGTTCGATCACATGGCGTATGACGGTCTCGAAGATCCTTATTCAAATCACACGGCCATGGGCGTTTTCGCCGAAAAATGCGCGCGCGAATGGCAATTCTCCCGCGAGGAGCAGGACGAGTATTCCATGCGTTCCGTGACCCGCGCGCAGGACGCGATCAAGACCGGCAAGTTCAAGGATGAAATTGTTTCTGTTGAGATTGCGGGTCGCAAGGGAACAGTGACGGTTTCGGACGACGAAAAGCCGGGCCTTGTGGACTCGTCGAAAATTCCGTCGCTGAGCGCGGCGTTTGAAAAAGACGGCACCGTGACAGCCGGATCGTCTTCGGCGATTTCCGACGGCGCAGCGGCGCTGGTCGTGATGCGCCAGTCGGAAGCGCAAAAGCGCGGCGCGAAACCCATCGCAAAAATCGTCGGCCATGCGACCCATGCACAAGAGCCGGAATGGTTCACCACGGCGCCGGTCGCTTCCATCAAGAAGCTGCTCGAAAAAGTCGGCTGGTCCGCGTCTGACGTTGATCTTTATGAAGTCAACGAAGCGTTCGCAGTGGTGCCGATGGCGGTGATGCGCGAGCACAAAATCCCTGCCGAGAAAATCAACATTCACGGCGGCGGCATTGCGCTCGGTCACCCGATTGGCGCCTCCGGCGCGCGCATCATCGTGACGCTGATTAACGCTTTGCAACAGACAGGCGGGAAAAAAGGCGTCGCAAGCTTGTGCATCGGCGGCGGCGAAGCGACCAGCGTTGCGGTGGAGTTGGTCTAGTTTTTCATTGACCGCTCAAGCAACGCGTCGATCTTCTTCAGGATCGGAGCGCGCGCTTTTGCGCTCAGAAATTCTTTTGGAATCAGTACGAGCTTGACGAAGTAAGCGCTTGATTTGCGCGTGGCGTGACGATCGGCGCTAGCGGCGATATAGTCTCTTATGTCTTCCATCATTTTGCGCGTATGCGCCGACAAAGTCTCGCCGCGATAGTCAACCTGATAGTAAGCGTCGCCGGGCCAACTCAGATCATGGGCGCCTGTCGCAGCGCAGGCGTTGCAAACATACTTTCCAGCCCATGATTTTACCGGCGGGCGGTTTTTGTCATGCGGGTCAGCGTGCAGAACCGGAAGCTGCACGCCGCCATCGCTTTCAAAGCGAGCTTCACCGCCGCACTTGGGGCAATGAATGTCGAGCGCCGGGCCGAGACCCCGATACGCATACAACTCAGTCATCACACTCTTTCATGAAAACAACGAAGCGCACGCTTATGTGTTGTGGCTTAGTTGCTTCCGCTCACCGCCGGAACATCCGTGAACGGTGTAATCCCGAATTCCGGATAGATCTCGCTCGGGAAATAGACCGTGCCGCCGCGTGAGACCATGGCGATGGATTTGATCGCCTTGATGTCGGCTGTCGGATCGCCGGGGACGAGGAAGAAGTCCGCGAGCTTGCCCGGCTCAATCGCGCCGCGATCATCAAAGCCGAGATAGTCGGCCATGTCATAGCTCGCGCGCCGCAACGCTTGCGCAGGCGTGAAGCCGAAACGCTGGAACAGCTCGACCTCGCGGTGAAGTTCAAAGGCGCCGCCCATATCGGTGCCGGGCACGAGGAAAATCCCGCGACCATGCATCATAGTCAGCGTTTCAATGATTTTGTCGAAGGCGGCGCGATAGGCGGCGTCTTCGGCGTCGTCGGCGACGTTGAGCAGTGCGACCTTCGCGTTGCGCTGCACGGCGACCGGCATATGATCGATATAGTCAACCATCCCGGCGCGGGTTTCGCCATTGCGTCCAAGCAAGCCGAATTCATGGATGACCGTTGTCGGATCAGCGACGATGCCGCGCTCGACCATCAGGTTGATGGTTTTCTGGACTTTCTCGCTATTCAGATCGAGATCGGCAAACTTCGCCATGCCGGTGATACGCGCCAGCGTGCGCGTGTCGTCTTCCGGACCCAGGACCCAGCTCAGCATCACCTGATTGATATGAGTGACTTCATCATAGCCGGCTTCAATCATCTGATCGACCGTTGAGAAGGCCGGGATGTGACCGGCGACGCGCATGCCGCGCGCATGCGCCGCTTGCGCCATGGCCGGAACCCATTCGCCCTTGATCGAGCTGTAGATTTTGATCTGGTGATAGCCGCCGCGATCGGCGTACATATTCACCAGATCGACGGCTTCCTGTTCAGTCGTCGCCAGTTCGCCGGTTGAATTGTTGGTCTCGCTCTTGCCTTCGATGAAGCCGCTCATGGAGATGCGCGGTCCGGCAAGCGCGCCGCTTTCGATTTTCGCGCGCAGCGGTTCGAGCACGTTGATCTCATTGCCCATATCGCGAACCGATGTGATGCCAGCAAGGACGTTGATCAGCGCATCATCATCGCCCATATGCGCGTGCATGTCGTAAAGGCCGGGGATCAGCGAGCCGCCGGCGCCGTCAATCACCACCTCGCCGTCTTTGCTTGCGTCGGCCGCTTCGATGGCGGCGATCTTGTCACCTTCGACCAACACGGAAACCGGGCCGGACATGTCGAGCGTTTCCGGCTGGAACACGCGCACATTTTTGATGCGCACCTGCTTGTCATATTTGTGCGCGTAACGCGATTGAATGTCTTCGTAGCGAGCGGCGCCATAATCGGCGGCGAGATCGCGTAAACGCTGCTCGTCGGCCTCATAGCCTTTGCGGATCGTGATGAAGCGCGGCGTGATATAGGCGAAGAACTTTTTATCGGCGTCGAGGATGAAATAATCCGGATCGAGATCGGCGCCGGAGATCGCATAGGTGGTGACAATTTTTGGGCCGCCCTCGCCATCAACCGATAGCGTGTCCATTTCTTTCAAGGTCAGTGACCCGGCGGGCAGGGCGGGCATGGTCTGGTCGCCGTCGTTGAGAAGCGCATTTGCCTGAATGAAGGCGGCGTAGGGGCTGCCGAACTGGCTGATGTAAAGCGTTGGCTCGCTGACGGAGGCTTCGCCCTTGCCGGCGGCGTCCGACCACGCAGCTTTGCCAGCCTTTAGAGAATAAGTTTCCTCGACTTGATTGCCAAAAGTGGTGTTGCCGGCGATTGACCAGGCGACCGGCGTTCCGTTGACGTCCAGCGTCAGGCTTTCTTTATACCCGGGACCACGTCCATTGTTTTTGAATTCATAGTCGATGCTCAGCGTATCGCCCGTGCGTTCGACATCCAGATGGCCGACTGGCGTGCCGGCGATGATCACCGAATAGTTTTCGGTTGATGGCGCTGCGCCTGCCTGTTCGGTTCCCTTCGGCGAGCAGGCGGCGGCAAAAGAAAGTACGAAGGCGCCCACGGCCACGCGGCGCGTAATGGTCAGATCGGTCATTATTTCCTCATTCCCCGGTTTTTCCCTGAAACGCACCATTCCACAAACCGGCGCGGCGAGCCAGACTGGCAATCCGGCTGGGGCTTTTGTCGCAATTCAGCGCCGGTTTGCGGATTGCGGGCGCAAGCTCGCGGCGCTACATACGGGCCCAATTCAGGAGATTTTCATGGCGGACGCAGGCGGCAAAATGACCGATAAACAGAAATTCGACTGGCAGGATCCGCTGCTTTTGGAGAGCCAGCTCACGGATGAAGAGCGGATGATCCGCGACGCCGCCCGCGGCTATGCCCAGGACAAGCTGATGCCGCGGGTGATTATGGCCAATCGCGAGGAGCGCTTCGATCGCGAAATCATGACCGAGCTTGGCGCGCAAGGACTGCTCGGCGCGACGGTGGCCGAAGCGTATGGCGGCGGCGGCGCGGGTCATGTGGCATACGGGCTGATCGCGCGCGAAGTCGAGCGTGTCGATAGCGGTTATCGCTCGGCCATGTCGGTGCAGTCGTCGCTGGTCATGTATCCAATTGAGGCCTTCGGTACGGAAGAACAAAAGAAAAATTATCTCCCCAAACTCGCCAGCGGCGAATGGGTCGGCTGCTTCGGTCTGACAGAATCCGATGGCGGTTCCGATCCCGGGGCCATGCGCACGAAAGCCGAGAAAGTATCCGGCGGCTACAAGCTTAACGGATCGAAGATGTGGATCACCAACTCGCCCATCGCCGATCTGGCGGTTGTCTGGGCGAAACTCGCCAATGATGAGGGCAAACCGGAGATTCGCGGTTTCGTCGTCGAGCGCGGAACCAAGGGGTTCTCCACGCCGAAAATCGACGGCAAGCTTTCCCTGCGCGCGTCGATCACCGGCGAGATTGCGCTGGAAGATGCGGTGGTTGGCGAGGATGCGCTGCTGCCGAATGTGCGCGGTTTGCGCGGTCCATTCTCCTGTCTCAACAAGGCGCGCTACGGCATTTCCTGGGGCGCCATGGGCGCGGCCGAATTCTGCTGGATGGCGGCGCGCGATTACGCCATGGACCGCGTCGTGTTCGGCAAGCCCATCGCGGGCACACAATTGGTGCAAAAGAAACTCGCCGACATGCAGACCGACATTGCGCTGGGGTTACAGGGCTCGCTGCAGCTTGGGCGCTTGCTCGATGCGGGCGCTTATGTGCCTGAAGCGATCTCGATGATGAAACGCAATAATTGCGGCAAGGCGCTGGAGATTGCGCGCGTCGCCCGCGACATTCATGGCGGCAACGGCATCTCGGATGAGTATCACGTGCTGCGTCATGCGATGAATCTGGAAACCGTCAACACCTATGAAGGCACCCATGATGTGCACGCGCTGATTCTCGGGCGCGCCATGACCGGACTGCAAGCTTTCCAATAGGGGTGTTAAAAAAATGCAACCTGAGCATGCAGAACCATCGTCGCGCATTACGCCTCGAGGAACAGCAGCCATGAAAATTGCGCTTATGGGCGTTAGAGGGAGTGACTGCGGCGGACCGGCCTGTTAGTCATCAAGACGCATCGATCATCGAAGGGGCTTCCATGAAAACGAAGAATTTTGCACGCGCTGGCATTGCCGCGCTGTTCAGCACACTTTTTGTATTGTTCGGGTCTGCCAGCGCTGCGCCGGTTACACTAAACTTGACTATCCAATTTCTCGACCCATCCGGTTCATTGGAGGGAAGCGGCCAGTTCGATTATGACCCTGTGACCGGGGAATTTTCGAACATCAACTTCTCCGCCCCTGCTGGGGATGTTAGCGGTGCGGCTTTTGTTACAACCAACGACACTTTCGCTGGCGATACGCGCATTTCGTTTCTTTCGACGTCGGTAGTGGATTTAACGGGTGCGCGCTGGTTTGATCTTGGTCTTGACGGATCGCTTTCCGATTTGGCCAACGGCCTCGTTGCTTCGCTTACAGGCGTTTTTGGCGGCGATTTACTGTGCAACAATTCCGATTGCTCTGATACATCAATATTGCGTAACCTTGCTCCGCCGGCATCTGTGACGCTCGCCGTATCTGACGTGCCGTTGCCTGCGGCGCTGCCTTTGTTCATTGCGGGATTGGGCGGTCTTGCTTTTGCGCGTCGCCGCAAGGCATAGATAAGCCTTAGAATTCGACTGGAAACAATGCGGAGTATTAGCTCCGCATTTTTTATCTAATAACTTTATCTAAGAAAATGGGTGGCGCCGGCTGTCAGGTTTTAACCAGACTTGCCGGCGCCGCGCCGTCCATTTGCGTTTCCGCAGTGGACGTTTCCTCCGGGGACGGCGCTTCCGCGTAGAGACGGTCTCCCGCGCTTTTCTCTCTTCCCCGCGCGGGAACAATAGTCTGGACACGCATAAAGGTCATGCTGCGCTTGCGAAATAGAGCGTGTCATTCGGGCGACAATGCCCAACAATTAGCCATCAATCAGCCACTGATTTGGGCCTGCAAGTCCTTTGACGAAGTGGTGTGCTGGAATTTCAGCTTCTTGTCCGGGAACACATAGTGAAAGGCGCCATGAGCCATCAGCGCCGATTCATGAAACCCTGACAGGATCAGCTTCAGCTTGCCGGGATAGTGCGCCATGTCGCCAATACAAAATATGCCGGGCACGGATGTTTCAAACTTCTCCGTATCGACGGCGATCCGGTTTTCGGTAAAGGCAAGACCAAAATCTGCGATCGGGCCGAGTTTCATGGTGAGCCCGTAAAAGGCGAGCATGGTGTCGCAAGTGATTTCATAGGCGCCGTCCGTTTCTGACTCGACAGCGACTGATGAGATCTGCCCGTTTGCACCGTTCAATCCTTTAATCTGCGCCACATGAAATTTGATTTTACCTGCATCAGCGAGGTCGCGCATTTTTTCAACGCTGTCGGGCGCGGCGCGAAAGTCCGGTCGGCGGTGAACCAGCGTGACGTTCGCGGCGATGGGCTCAAGGTTCAATGTCCAGTCGAGCGCGGAATCGCCGCCGCCAGCGATCACAAGGTTTTTCCCGGCAAACGCATCGCGCTTGCGCACGGCGTAATAAACAGATTTTCCTTCATAATCATCGACGCCGGGGATGGGCGGTTTTTTCGGCTGGAAAGAACCGCCGCCCGCCGCAATGCAGATCACCGGCGCCGTTATGGATGTGCCGAGATCGGTTTCGATGCGCCATTTTCCATTATCGGATTTATCGAGCGAAATCGCCATCTCATTGAGATGGAATTTCGGATCAAACGGTGTGATCTGGTCGAGCAATTGCGCCGTGAGCTGATCGCCAGTGATGGATTTGATCGCCGGTATGTCGAGGATTGGCTTTTCGGGGTAAAGCTCCGCGCACTGACCGCCAGGTTTGTCAAGAATGTCGATGACATGAGTCTTGATGCCGAGCAGACCCAACTCGAAGACCGCAAACAGGCCTACTGGCCCCGCGCCGATGATGATCACATCGGTCTCATGCGCCCCGCCAGGCGCCATACTCTCTACGGATGCAGCGGCCATCAGCCATTCCTTCCCCGCCAAGTTTCGGGGAGCCTAACCGCGTTTTGCCGGTTCAGGGAAGGGGCGGCGCAGCCGAAGGGGTTGGAAACATGTGCAGTGTCAGCGCTCGTCCGGCGATATCTCCGCTCAATTTATGTTCATCGCCAGCGCGCCAGATCATCGGAAATGCGCCCCATGGCGTCGCAACTGCGAAAACGAGTCCGGTGGGTCTCTTCGCGACCAAGGTTACGCGCATAATGGAATCGCCTGCATTGAGTTCCGTCATCCAGTCAGCGAGCGCGCCACGCGGATCAAAGGCGCCGGTGCAAAGATCGCCGTTCTTATGGATGCTGAGCCTGCCGTTTGCTGGCAGACCCTTCGGATCATATTGCGGATTGGAGACGAATGAGCCGTCATATGCCCACTCGCCAACAGGACATCGCGCCTCAGCGAGGCTTTCCATTTCTGTCGCCGCCGTTGCGATCAGCTCGCCAGTTGTTTCAATGCGTGACGTCCACATTGCGTTGGACAAAAGTGCTGCAGTGATGTGTCGGTCACGATTGTAGGTCAGAATGGAACGAGCGCCCGGCGTAATGCCCGCATGGTGTGCGACATCCTCGCCCTCCCAGTTTTTCCCGACGCGCCAGCCGAAACCAACAGCGAAACGCGTCTCGCCGGCGAGCTTTCCATTAGTGAGCGTTGCTGGCGTTAATGCATCTTCTACAGTTTCGGACCTGACAAGCGCCCCGCTCATAAAAGCGTCAGCAAACTCCACAAGGTCAGACGGCGTAGTGAGGATCCCCGTAGCGCCCAATACGTGGTGTTGGTCGTTGCGCGGAATTTCGCCGCCTCTTTGGATGAACAGATGAGAAGTGTTGGGCGGAAGCGCATGAATATTTTCAGCCGACGTTTCAGTCAGTGAGAGTCGTCCGGTGACGTAGCGGTCCAACACGTCGGCGAACGATTCCTTTGTTACGTTTTCCACCGCAGCGCCCATGAGCGCATAGCCATACGAGCTGTATGAATAGCCTTCGCCGGGGGCGAACAGCAGTGATTTGTGAGCGTAGATCGAAAGTGAATCGTTCAGCGTGTCGTATAGCACTGATGCGTCATAATGATCGCCGCCATCGTAATGGGGCATGCCGGATGTGTGCGCCGCCAATTGGCGAAGGGTGATCACGGCGCCGTCATGGTCAGGCCAGTCGGGCACATAATTGCGGATATCTGCATCGAGATCGAGCTTGCCTTCTTCGGCGAGTTGCAGCGCTAATGTCGCGGCGAAAAGTTTTGACACGCTCGCGGTCCGAAATTTTGTGTCAGCATTTACGGGTTTGGCGGCTTCCAATTCGGCGACGCCGGACTGACCCGACCAAATGATTTCGCCATTCTTCGAGACAGCCGCGCTCATGCCGGGCACGGCTGAGATTTCACGCACGGAGTCGAGCAAATGCTGCGCCGGGGCTGGTTGCGCATTCGCCGAAGTGGCGGCGGCCAGTGAAGCAAAAATGGCGGTAAAAGCGTTGCGGGATTTTTTCATGCCTGGTTAAACGTTGTCATGAGCAATTTCCGTCGCAACCTTGCAACGAAAAAGAGCCCCTAGAAGGGGCCCTCTTTACAGCGGCAATATTGGCCGTTTACTTTCTCTTCTCCGCTTCCTTGAGCTCTTCGCGCATGCGGGCAATCATTTCCTTGCGGCGCTCGGCGTCGCGCTTGGCGGCGGCCTCCATGCGAGCGATGCGGGCGCGGAGGCGTTCAACGCGAGTTGCGGGATCGGCGTCAGCGTCCTCTGTCATGCAGACCACTTCATATGAGGCGACCTTGCCATCGGCGTGACCTTCAGCGCCGGTTTCTTCAGTGCTCCATTCCATCACAACTGGGTCATGGCCTTCGCCATCGCCGCAATGGGCCATATGAAAGTCGTGGTCACTATCGTCGTCGCGTTCGATCATGATGATCCGCTGCTCGCCGGCAATGGCAGGGATTGGCGGAACACCATCAACCGGGTGCGCCGGCATGGCGGGATGCGCGGGCATCACAAGTTCAACCTTTTCCGGGCGAACGAAATTTTTTGTTTCGCGCTTGCCGTCTTTACCAATGACGACAACTTCCTCAAACGGCAGGGTTTGCGCCGGGCCGTAAGTGCTTTCGTTCAATAGCTTCCGATCTTTGCCGTAAACGCGCACCGTGCGGACGCCGTCTTTTGTTTTTTCAACGTCGATCATGGTTGCATCGGCGTATCCAGGGACTTCAAGGCGTTCCCCATCATCGACAGAAATAATGGTCCGGCTATAGGATTTCTTTTTGGTCTCTTTCGTTGCTTGCGCTTTTGGCGCATCTGCAAAGCCGTAAGAGGCGGTTGCGGCGAGGCTGACGGCGGTGAAGGCGGCGGCTGAGATAACGCCGGCGGCAAGACGAAGCGGGCTTTTCTTTTGCGACTTCAATAACATAAGTCTTTCCTTTACTGGATGAGCGAGGGCGAGACCGAATGCAGGCGCATCAGTCTGTGTACGGACGGATTTTAAGATGGCGGAGGCATAATTGCCCGCCGCGCCTCTAACGCTGGCGCAACGCGCCATGACGAAAGCGTCGCAAGCCGATTCCTGATCGGTGCGAAAGGCGGCGAACGAAATATGCGCCAGCGGGTTCGGCCACTGCGCAGCCTGAAGGGAAAGGGCGACAAAGGTCGCAGCCATATCGCCTCGCGCCACATGGGCGATTTCATGGGCGAGGACGAGGCGCTGTTCGGCCTGCGCATAATCTGATTCAAACCCGGAGGGCAGGAACACGACCGGCCGCAACAGGCCGATCAGGCAGGGACCGCTCTCATTGTCGTTGCTGATGCGTACGGCCGGCGTGCGGCGCAGATTGAAATCGCGGGCGATGGTCTGCGCCATACTCATAAGCGCAGGCGAGGCGGGTGTGGAGTCGTTCATTCGCTGACGCAAATATTTACCTTGCGTTTCGAGTTTCAGGCTGAACCACGCAAAGGCGATGGTCGCCCATAATACAAGCGCGGCGGCGGCGGTGAGTGAGAACCAGTCGAAATTGGCGGAGGCTGTCTCAAAAACCTGTGTGGCTTGGGCTTCCCAGCCTTGTGTATGCCAGACAGTGTCAGGTGTGATTGCGGCGACCGGGGCAACGTCAGCAACTGGCTGCGCCGGCGCTGGAAGCAATTTTAATTCCGGCATGAACAGTCGCACCGCTGGCGCCAGCCACAAAGCATAGGCAGCGCGCGCGCCGAACGCCTTCGCGAAGGGTTTGCGAATGAGCAATACGAGAAGGATCAGGACGCTGATCGCCAGCGACGTCTCGGCGAGCCAGCGGAGCAATTCAGTTGCTGTCACGTTTCAGCTCCTCAATAAGCACGGCAAGTTCCTGCAAATCATCTTTGCTAAGGCCTTTGCTTTCGGCGAGATGGGCGACGAGCGGCGCGGCGCGCCCTTCAAACAATTGATCGGCGAGGCGCTGTGTGGCGCGGCGTGCGTAAGAATCGCGCGTCACCTTCGGGCTGTAAAGAAATCGCCGTCCTTCGGTCGTATGGCTGACGGCGCCTTTTTCAACGAGACGTGACAAAAGCGTCTTGACCGTTTTCAAGCTCCAGCCGGTATCGTTGGCAAGACGCTCAGCAACATCGGTGGCGGCGAGCGGACTTTGCGCCCAGAGCGCGTCCATCACCTGAAATTCGGCTTTGGTGATCTGTTTCGACATAAGGGACGGGCTAGCCTGTTTGACGACTACAAGCGTAGGCTACACCAAGACTACAAACGTAGTCAATCACTCTGCCGGGGGAAATTTGATTACCAATCGGCAAGCTCGCCTATGGTGCGGTGTTCCCACGCCCTTTAGGGTTTTACGTCTGTTACGCCCTTTCCCGCGAAATAACGGAGTGTGCTGATGCCGGCTGAAAACCAAAAACCCCTAAATTCCGGCTTCGGACATCAATCCACAGCCTCTGAAGTGCTGGCCGGGGTCGACCTTTCGGGAAAAGTCGCGGTCGTGACGGGCGGCTATTCGGGGATTGGTCTGGAGGCCGTCAAAGCATTCACCGCCGCCGGAGCGGAAGTGATTGTGCCCGCCCGCAGTAAAACGCGTGCCGACGAGGCCCTTGCATCGGCCGGAGTTGCCGCGGCGACGATCGAAATGGATCTCGGCGATCTCGCCAGCGTCTATGCCTGCGCCGCGGAAATTGGCGACGCCCATAACAGCGTCGATATTTTGCTGAACAATGCCGGCGTCATGGCCTGTCCCGAAACGCGGGTTGGTCCCGGTTGGGAAATGCAATTCGCGGTCAATCACATTGGCCATTTCGTTCTGACGCGCGAATTGATGCCATACTTGCTGAATGGCGGCGGCGCGCGCGTCGTTTCAACCTCGTCGACGGCGCATAAGCGCACCGGCATTTTGTTCGATGACATTCATTTTGAAAAAACGCCTTACGACAAATGGGTCGCCTATGGTCAGGCGAAAACCGCCAATGCGCTGTTCGCATTGGAATTGAACAACCGGCGCAGCAAGGATGGCGTGAAAGCGTTCTCCGTGCATCCGGGCGGCATCATGACGCCGCTGCAGCGCCATCTTGAGACTGCTGAAATGGTCGCGCTGGGCTGGCTCAATGAAGACGGCGAAATGAGTGAAGCGGTGAAAGCCTTGTTTAAAACACCCGAACAGGGCGCAGCGACCATGGTCTGGGCCGCAACAAGTGCAAAGCTGAACGATCGCGGCGGCGAATATTGCGAGGATTGCGACATCGCGGCGTTGCATGACGAGACTGCGCCGCGCTGGAGTCACGTCATGCCTTGGGCTGTCGACCATGGCGACGCCAAACGTCTGTGGGATGCAACTGAAGCGATGGTGCTGTCGGCGCTGGCGTAGGGCTTTGTGATTTTGGCGAATGGGCTAGAATGGCCAAAAATGATTTGGGTAGGGGCGGCGAAATGCAATCAAGAACATCCAGAGTTCTGGCGTCAGTAATTTTCGCGTGCGCGTGTGCGCTCTTCGCCGTTGCATCCGCCCAGCCGGTCTCGGATCGAACATTGGGCGAAGGCCCTTATGAGCGTTTGGTCATTCGCGGCGCGACGATGATTGACGGCGCCGGGGCGCCGCCGGTGGGGCCGGTCGATATTATTGTCGAGGGCGGACGCATCACTGGCATTGTTCCGGTCGGTGTGCCGGGTGTTCCCATCAATGCGGATGGGCGCCCGGCGGCGGGCGCGCGCGAGATCGATGCGGAGGGCATGTATGTCTTGCCCGGCTTCATCAACATGCACGGCCATATCCATAATGAAACCGACGGGCAGGGCGTGCCGTCCGACTACATTTTCAAGCTTTGGCTGGCGCACGGCATTACGACGGTGCGCGATCTTGGCAATAGCGGAGGCGCGGCGTGGACCGCGAATGTCGCGCGCCGGTCAGCACGCAATGAAATCGATGCGCCAAACATCTTTCCTTATCCCGTTTTTCGCGGCTGGTCGGCGGGTGATGTTGATACGCCGGCTGAGGCGCGCGCCCGCATCCGCCAATTGAAAAAAAACGGCGCGGTTGGCGTGAAGTTCTTCGGCGCGCCGGAAGAGATTTTATGGGCAGGCCTAGAAGAAGCAAAAAAGCTCGGCCTTAGAACAACCATGCACCACGCGCAGCTTGATGTTGCCCATGCTGATGTCATGGATACATCGGCGCACGGGCTCGGGTCCATGGAGCATTGGTACGGCTTGCCCGAAGCGCTGTTCGATGACCGCACGCTGCAGGCCTATCCGGCGGATTACAATTACGCCGATGAACAGCATCGTTTTGAAAACGCCGGAAAGCTCTGGAAGCAGGCGGCGCCGCAAGGCTCGGAACGCTGGGAAGAGGTTATGTCGACGCTTTTGGAGCGCGACTTTTCGATCATCCCGACATTCTCGATTTATTCGGCGAGCCGCGACTGGATGCGCAAACGACGCGCCGTCTGGCACGACACCTACACCATGCCGTCGCTTTGGAAGTTCTATGCGCCGGACCGCAACGCGCATGGTTCTTACTGGTTCGACTGGGGCGCAGAGCAAGAAGCGGCGTGGAAAGAAAATTACCAGCTCTGGATGAGCTTCATCAACGAATACAAAAATCGCGGCGGCAAAGTCGGCGTCGGCGAGGATGCGGGCTACATCTATTCCACCTATGGCTTCGGCTATATCGAAGAAATGGAAATGCTGCGCGAGGCGGGATTTTCGCCGCTCGAAGTTATCAACGCTGCGACCTTGCAAGGCGCGAAGATTCTCGGCGTTGAAGGCGAGACCGGATCCATACAAGTCGGCAAGCGCGCTGATTTTGTGATCATCAAAGAAAATCCGCTCGCCAATCTGAAAGTGCTTTACGCCAGCGGCCACATCAAGCTCGACCCGGTCAGCAACAAGCCGGTGCAAGTGGGCGGCATTGATTTTGTCATCAAGAACGGAACCGTCTATGACGGCGCCAGACTGCGCGAGGAAATCACCTCGATGGTCGCCGCCAGGAAAAGCGATCTCGGCGTCGCGCCGGGCCCCATGCCAATCGTTGGCTTTGAATTGTCAAAGGACTGAGGACACTATGAAAAACCTGCTTTTGAGCGCCGCCGCGCTACTCGTGATGATGCCTGTAATGGTTTCGGGCGCCTTCGCCGAAGATGCTGCGCTGGCTGATGCAGTTGCGCAGGATTACGATTATGTCTTCAATCTTTACAAGCACTTCCACGAAAATCCGGAGCTATCGTTTAAAGAAAGCGAAAGCGCCAAATTGATGGCGTCGGAGCTCGAAGGGCTCGGTTTCACCGTCACCACCGGCATCGGCGACAAATGGACGAAAACCAAGGCCAAGGCCGATGCGGGTGAGGTGTTTGACGGTGTGGGCGGGTATGGTCTCGTCGCGGTGATGGAAAATGGCGAGGGCCCAACAGTAATGCTGCGCGCTGATATGGATGCGCTGCCGCTCGAAGAAAAAACCGGACTGCCATTCTCCTCTAAAGTCGTCTCGACCGATTATATGGGCCAGACCGCGCCAGTGATGCATGCCTGCGCTCATGACAGCCACATGGCGATCATGATCGGCACGGCGCGCCGCCTCGTTGCAATGAAGGATGAATGGTCCGGCACGCTGGTGATTATTGGTCAGCCTGCGGAAGAGATCGGCCTTGGCGCGCTCGCCATGATCGAGGACGGCTTGTTCAAAAAATTCCCGAAACCGGATTACATTCTTGCGACGCACACATCGGGCTGGGATTCGTCAGGCGATGTCACCTATACGCCGGGCTGGGCGCTCGCCAATGTGGACAGCGTCGACATCACCATTCACGGGATTGGCGCCCACGGCTCCGCGCCGCAAATGAGCAAAGACCCGATTGTGCTTGGCGCTGAAATCGTCAATGCGCTGCAAACGCTGGTCAGCCGCGAGATCGATCCGCAGGATGCGGGCGTTGTCACGGTCGGCTCGTTTCAGTCGGGCTACAAACACAACATCATCCCCGACGAGGCGCATCTGATGATCACGGTGCGTTCTTATGAGGACGATGTGCGTGAGAAGCTGCTGTCGGGCATTAAACGCATCGCCATCGCGCAAGCGCAGTCTGCGGGCCTGCCGGAAAATCTGATGCCGGAAGTGAAGATCGAAAGCGATTACACGCCGTCAACTTATAATGACGAGGCGATGACCAAACGCGTGATGACCGCCATCGCCGCCAGCATTGGCGAGGCCCGCGTTTATGAGCGCGCGCCGAGCATGGGCGGCGAGGACTTCTCACGCTTTGGCCGCACGGCGGATGATATTCCGACCGTGATTTTCTGGACCGGCGCCAGCGATCCGAAAGCCATGCAAGCGGGCCGCGAAGGCAAGGCGCCAATGCCGCCGGCGAACCACTCGCCGTTCTTTGCACCGCAGGCCGAGCCCGCGCTCAAAACCGGCGTGCAGGCGATGACGGCAGGGGCGATTGAGTTGCTGCAGAAGTAAATTCTACTTCTGCTCCAGCAGCAGCTTGCCTTGTTTCTCAACCCTTCCCGCGACGGTTTCTGCGATGCTTGCGAGGAAGCCGGGCAGGGTGGCGACAATGCGCACATGCGCAGGGAATATGTCGATAGCGCCGGTGATGGTCTGACCGAGGCCTTTGGCGGTGAAGGTCAGTGTGTCCTCGCCGGTCCATTCCTCTGTGAACTTGAACATCATGCCGCCGGTCATCGCATTTTTAAGTTTATCAAAGCCGTCGCGCACGCGCACGCGCGCTTCCGTCTTGCCGAGATCGTGGGAGATGGTGATCGTGACCGGACGCGCCATGGGCTTTAACTCCTAATGCGTAGAGCCGCTCATGTGGGGCTTTTGCGGGCCGATTCAAGTTTGCGTTAAGCCAGCGCGTTCCCGAACAAAGTCAGCATATGCGACCAGGCGTGTTCGGCTTGCACGTGATTGTAGACGCGCGAGTCGAGCGGGCACCAGCCATGCATGGCGCCTTCAAAGACTTCGATTTCCGCGTTGAGGCCCGCCGCGTCATAGGCCTCGCGGAGTGTCACTTTCGCATCGGGGTCGCGTTCATCATCGTTTTCGGCGATGGCGATCAGCGAGCTTGCTGTCATATTCGGAATAAGCAGATGCGGGCTGTCTTCTGCATCGGTGGCGAGGCCGCCGCCATGGAACGAACCCACCGCGCCAATGCGATCAGGAAGGTCAGCGGCGATGCGCATGGCGAACGAACCGGTCATGCAATAGCCGGTGACGCCAATTTTGCGCTTGTTGTCGACCACTTTTTGACCATCGAGATAGGCGACGAGGGCGCGCCCGTCCGTGGCGATTGTTTCCGTTGAGAGAGATCCGCGATACGGCGCGAGGCGCTCGCGCACCGCCGGATCGGCATAGCTTTCGCCTTCTTTCAGCACCACACCCTTGACCGAACGGTAATAGGGATTAACGACGAGTACGGAATAACCGGCCTGGGCGAGACGTTTGCCCATCTGCCGGAAAGCGGGGCGGATGCCCATCACATCGGGCCAGATAATGACGGCGGCGTGTTTGCCTTTTGACGGGTGCGCGAAATAGCAATCTGCTTCGCCGTCCGGCGTTTTCACCAGAACGTCGCTTTCGCTCACGTCGGCTGCGTTGGCGGCGAACGGCAGCATCATCGCCGCGCCGGCGCCCGCTGCGAGGGTGTTGAAACTGCGCCGCGAAACTGCGCCCTGTTTTTTCAGCCAAGCTTCATTCTCGCGTTCGGTTTTTTCATCGCACATAAGAGTTGCTCCGGATTGGGTAAGACAGACTGGCAGGGACGCCGCCGGAACCGACCCTAACGCAGCGGCGCCGGGGCCGCAAATTCACGCAAACGCCATGTTTGCGCCTTCTCTCATGCGAGATCCGCAATTTGCCTTGCAGGCTCCTCAATGCGCCACCGACAAGGGGATTGTCAGCTGCATTGCGCGCGTTTGCTGTCTGCCGCAGCAAAATGTTCAAGCTGATCTGAATACGCTTTTCGGAACGCGGGACGCGCGGTGACGCGTGCGACATAGGCCTCACTCGCGGGGCGGTCGCCATAAGCGCGAACATCGCGAACGCGCAACACGTCCGCCATCATCAGATCAGCGGCGGTGAACCGGTTTGCAACCAGCCATTCGCGCTCGCTCAGCACTTTTTCGATTTGCGTGAGCCGCTTGTCCATCCAGCCGGTCAGGCCATTGTCCGCGTCGCCGCACATTTTGAGGTACCACCACGGGACGCTCACCATCTCAATCGAATTGAGCGCTGCGATCACCCACTGCATGGTTTCCGCTTCGCCCGCCGGATCGCGCGGCATCAAGCTTTCATTCTTGCGCGCCAGATGCAAAACGCCGGCGCCGCTCTCAAAGATTTCGATGTCGCCATCGGTGAGATACGGCGCCTGGCCGAAGGGCTGACGGTCGAGATGGTTGATTTCTCGATCCTCGAACGGGACTGTGCGCACATCGTAAGCGAGTTCCGCTTCCTCGGCCGCCCAGCGCAGTCGGAGGTCGCGGACAAACCCGCGCGGTCCTTCGGGGACCCAGTCATATGTCCAGATAATGAATTTGGAAGGCATGGATTGAGGCATGGATTGGAATTCCTCTGTGACTGCTGGATTCTGCCTCGAAATAGCTTCTCCCGCCGCCCCGTGCAAAAGCGCGCCGTTTGGTCTATGTTCCCGCCGGGGCATTGTATCAAGGGGCGTTTGATGAAGCTTTTGACGTTGTTGTTAGCATTGGCGGCGCTGGGCTGCGCCGCCGCAATTGCGGTCGCCGGACCGGGCACGCAAATGGGCTGGTGGACTTATGGAGACGGGCTGAGCCATATTCGCACGGTCTCAGCGCCGATTGAAATAGGACCGATTGGGTTGTCGCCAATTTTCACGCTGGCCGCCGCCGCCGGATTGTTAGGATTGATTTCTTTTTTCATGAGCGCTCGGTCGCTCGGCGTGTTTGCGATCATCGCCGCGCTCGCCGCCGCTGGCGCCGGACAAGTACCGCTCAAAATGCGCGCGGACTTCGAGGCCAATCCGTTCATTCACGACATCACCACAAATTTCGACAACCCGCCGCCGATCATCGCCGGTGCTGGCGCGGATCGCGTCAATCCGCCTGGCTATGCCGGCGCGGAATTGGTGCGCAACTCTGAAAAGACCGTCGCGCAGGCCCAGGCCGAAGCATTTCCCGACATCACCACGCAAAAGGTCAATGCAGGCCTTGATGAAACGGCGGAAATCGTTCGCGTGATCATCGCCGATATGGGCATGGAATTGCTAGACGAAACGCTCACTGATGATGGCTGGCTGATTGAAGCGGCCTATACATCGCGCTGGTTTGGTTTCATCGACGATTTCGTCGTGCGCATTTCGCCGGAAGGATCGATGTCGCTGGTCGATGTGCGCTCAAAGTCGCGCGTCGGTGGTTCCGATCTTGGCGCCAATGCGAGACGTGTGCGGGCGTTTTTTGAAAAGCTCCACGCCGCGACGGAATAATTGTTCTTTTGTTGATGATCAGCACACTGGCGGATTGGTCAGCGCGCCGGCGGCTTTGACTTTTTCATCATAGGTCACGGTCGCGCCGGTCAGCCGCGCATCGCCGTCAATCAACAGACGCAGACAGGCCGGATAGAGCCGGTGTTCCTCTTTAAGAATGCGCGCGGCGAGTTTGTCGGCGTCGTCGCCGGGCAGGACCGGCACTGCGGCTTGTCCGATGATCGGGCCGCTGTCGACTTCGGCGGAAACGAAATGCACGGTGCAGCCGGCGATTTTAACGCCGGCGTCGATCATCCGTTCATGCACATGCAGCCCGTCGAATGACGGCAGCAGCGAGGGATGAATGTTGATCAGGCGTCCGCGCCAGTCGCTGGCGAAAGTGGGCGTCAACACCCGCATGAACCCTGCGAGGCATACAAAGTCAGCCTTTGCTGCCTTCAGCGCGTCATTGAGGGCGGCCTCAAAATCTTCGCGGGACTCAAAATCCTTGTGATTGACGATCTCGCGGCGAATGGAGGCCTTTCCGGCCAGATCAAGGCCGGGCGCTTTCGGGCGGTTGGAAATGACCAGTGCAATTTCGCCCGGGTAATCGGGTTCGGTGCAAGCATCGATCAGCGCCTGTAAGTTGCTGCCGCGGCCGGAAATGAGAACGGCGATCCGTGCTTTCGCCATTACGATGCGCTCACAATGTCGCCAATGACGCGTGCCTGTTCGCCCGAGGCGGCAAGCTTGGCGAGCGCCGCATCGACCGCCCCGGGCGCAACAACGATGACGCCGCCAATGCCGCAATTAAAGGTGCGGCGCATGTCGGCGTCGCTCAAATCGCCCTCGGCTTTCAGCCATTCAAATAAGGGCGGTAAGCGCAACGCGGCTTCGTCGTAACGTGGCGCGAGATCATCGGTGAGGACGCGCGGCGTGTTGTCCGTCAGGCCGCCGCCCGTGATATGCGCGAAGGCTTTGACGCGTTCATCGTCAAGCAAACCGAGAATTGATTTCACATAGATGCGGGTCGGCGCGATCAGCGCGTCGCCAAGCGTTCGCGAAGCGTCGAACGGCGCGGGCGCGTCAAATTTGGCGCCGGAATCGCTGACGATCTTGCGGATCAGCGAATAGCCGTTGGAGTGCGCGCCGGAAGATGCAAGGCCGATCATCACATCGCCAACCGCAACCTTGCGCGGCAGCAAGCGATCGCGTTCCGCCGCGCCGACGCAAAAGCCCGCCAGGTCATATTCGCCCGGCCCGTACATGCCGGGCATTTCCGCCGTCTCGCCGCCAATCAGCGCGCAGCCTGCATCGGCGCATCCTTTGGCGATGCCGGTCACGACCCGCGCCGCCGTATGCTCGTCAAGTTTGCCGGTCGCGAAATAGTCGAGAAAGAACAGCGGCTCGGCGCCTTGCGCCAACACGTCGTTGACGCACATGGCGACGAGGTCGACGCCGATCGTGTCATGCAGGCCGGTCTCGAACGCGATCTTTAGCTTGGTGCCCACACCGTCCGTGCCGGAAACGAGGATCGGGTCTTTGAAACCGGCCGCCTTGAGGTCGAACATCCCGCCAAAACCGCCCAGCGCCGCATCCGCGCCGGGACGGGCCGTCGCCTTGGCCAAAGGGCCGATGGCGTCCACCAGCCGCTCGCCCGCGTCGATATCAACGCCCGCCTTCTTGTATGCTTCGCTCATGCCGATCGCGCCTTGTGTTTCAGGCGCCGTCCTAACCGGGGCTGACCCGGGGGGCAAGCAGTCGAACGCGCCGCCTATTTCGATCCGGCGAAAGTTTTCCCCGCATCGTCCAGCGCCAGCCAGTCCTGATGCGGCTGGCCGAGGGTCAGATCGAGAAACATCGGCGCAATGCTCCAGAGGCGGCGTGTGCGCGTGTTGGACAAGACGACGATGCCGATATCCTGTTCTGGGATGAACACGATATGCGCGCCATAGCCGTCAACCGAGCCGCCATGGGCGATGACGCGCTGACCGGCATAATCGTAAACCCGCCAGCCATAGGCATATTGCGATGAGCGCAAATTCGGCATGACATTGCGCATCCGCCTTGTTTCCGACGGTGAATTGACCTGCGGCGTGTGAATCAAGTCGAGCACTGTCGGCGATAAAACTTCAGGCGTATCGCCCAGTTGCGCTTTCAGCCATTGCGCCATGTCGCGGATCGATGCGTTGACGCCGCCGGCCGCCGGCGTGCCGTAATAGGGCGCCTTCACGTCCATTACTTTCCACGGATGTTGCGGCAAGGACCGGTCGCGCTGGCGCTTGCGATTATGCGGCCGCGCCCAGTTGCCGCTGTGGATCAGCGCGTCTTGCCCATAGGATGCCGTAACCATGCCAAGCGGCGTAAACAGGCGTTCAGAGATGAGGTCCGCATAGGGCTCGCCGTAAACGCTCGCCAGCGCGCGCGCCGCAATGTTATAAGTGATGTTCTGGTAGGCGTAGCACTGGCCCACCGGACAGATCGGCTTCACTTTGCGGAATTGCGGCAGGATGGCCGCCGGAGCAATGCCGGCTTCGAGCAGATTGTCATAAGCGTTTGGCGGCAGGCCGGTGCGATGGGAAAGCAGATGCGCCAGCGTCAGCGATTTTTCCGCGCCGCCCGGCAAGGCAAGCTCAGGCGCAAAATCAGTCGCATGCGCATCGAGCGATAATTTTCCGTCAGAAACAGCAAGCCCGACCATGCTCGATGCGAATCCCTTGGACAGGGATGCCAGGCGGAACAGCGTGTCGGGCGTAACCGGCGCCCCGCCGTCAACTTCTGTCTCGCCATAGGTGCGCATAAAAACGACATCGCCATCGCGCACCACCGCCACGGCAAGGCCGACAAAATCGCCGGTCTCCATGGCGCGCTGGAGGGTGTCGTCGAGTTCGGAGAGTTGCAGGGCGGCAAGAGCTTGCGGCGAGGCGAAGGGCGCGAGCTGGGTCGGGCCGTTCTCCTGCGCGCTGGCGGCGCCGGAAAACCCGTAGACTATGGCGGCCAGAACGCCGGCCAATTTGCTTACAGGCCATTTACCCATTCGTAACTCCACTGTTCGAGCGCCAATTCCAAAGCGGGTGTTATGCTGGGCGCGGCTCTGTTCCGTCAAGCTTGGGGGAAATGGCCTGAAATATCGTAAAGGCGGGTGAATTGGGGTCGTTTCAGCAGGCGGACGCGGCTATAAAACGCCGCATTCGGCGGCTATACTCGCCTGAGGCCGGAAAACGGAGAGTTGGATGAATTTTGTGCGGTTTGCAGCGGCGTTTGGCGCGGCGATGGTGGTGAACATTGGCGCGGCTTTAGCGGCGGGCGACGATGTATTCGTCGTGCCGCGCGTCACGGTTCAGGCCCAGGCCGACAGCGCCACGGCGGCGAAAACCATCGCCCAGCGAAACGGCCGCCGCCGCGCCATGGAAATCCTGCTGCGCCGTCTGACGATTGA
Organism: Hyphococcus sp.; assembly: GCA_021604585.1. GTDB lineage: Bacteria > Pseudomonadota > Alphaproteobacteria > Caulobacterales > Parvularculaceae > Hyphococcus. The sequence continues at coordinate 14,014 of BQJG01000021.1, read as the reverse complement.
GGATGATTGGCCGTATCTGCCGCGGGTCGGCGCAGATGAGACTGATACGCCGGAAGCCGGTCAGGAATTGGATGCGGGCGCCCAGCATTCGGGAATTCTCACTCCAGGCCAGTTGGAGCGCAATGTCATTTCGCTGTCCTATCGCGATCTCGAAGAGCTTGAATCTGGCTTTGAGGTTTATAACGAGAAAAGCTCAGCCTCGACCTATCGCGCCTTCATCACTTATCGCTTCAAGCCGGGCGCGGTGCGCCGCCTGCTGCGCGATGCGCAGATCCCGTATTCTGAAGCGCAAACCCGCACCGCGCTGGTGCTTCCCGTTCTGCAGACCGAAAGCGGCCTCTATCTGTGGGAAGACAACAATCCGTGGATGGCCGCATGGAAGGTTCGTCCGTATAACAACGAATTAACGCCGATGACCGCGCCGCTCGGCGATCTTGAAGATTCCGCCACGATCAGCGCGCGCCAGGCGCTGGCGCTCAATCCTGAGGCCCTCTCCGCCATGGCCGAGCGTTATTCTGTCAGTCAGGTAATTGTCGCGCACGCCTATCTGCGCCAGGAAAATGGCGAGCATAAATTGCGCGTGCGCCTGATTAATGGTTTCCGCGAATCCACGGAGCTTGGCGAAGATGAAATTCTGACTCGGGTGACTGCTGATGGCGTCGCTGATTTCGGTCCCAGTGCAGCGCAAGGCCCCAACACCAACTCCTTCAATCCGGCTAAAATTGGCGATGTGCTGGCTGAATCCTGGTTCAACCGTCCAGCTGGCAATTTCCCCGCGCTGGCCGAAGAAGCCATCGAAGTGGTGATCGCCAAACACGCCAAGCCGTGGAAAGAACAGACCTTGATCGATCACACCGAAGCGGCGGTGCTGGAAGCCAGTGCTTATTTCCGGTCGCTTAGCGAGTGGGCGAAAATCCGTTCAGCTTTGATTTCAACGCCGCTGGTCGGCTCGGTCCAGGTGCGTTCGCTCTCGCGGCAAGGCGCGGAAATGCTGGTGCGTGCTTATGGCGATCCGAACAAGCTGATCGTCGCCATGGAATCGCAAGGCCTCGCCTTGTGGACCGAAGATGGCGAACACTGGATGGTGGCGACGCCCGCCACGGCGCAGCAGGTGCGCGGACAAAATCGCCGTCGCGGCTCGCGCCGTTTCGGAGACGCCAATCCATATGATGGCGCCTCGCCGGTGCAACCCGCTGCCTATGAAGAGGCCGAGCCGGTCAGCCAGTACTGATTGCGCAGCGTCCGGTTGCGCAAACCTCGCGAGCTTAAAGCCGATGTCATCACCCGTTCGCCAATTGCCGCTGGATCTTCCGGGCGCCCCGCCGCGCTATATGCGCGATGCGTTCCTGCGCGCCGACGCCAATGAGAGTGCATGGCGGGCGGGCGAGGCCTGGCTGAAATCACGCGAAGCAGCGCTGGTCGTCTGTGGTCCGTCCGGCGCAGGAAAAACCCATTTCGCTCATGCGCTGATTGAGGATTTTGAGTTTGCGCTGACCGGCGCAGACGCGTTCGCCGTTTCAGACGCAATCAATGCGGCAACGATCATTGTCGACGAGATGCCCGCCGGCGATCCGGTGGCGTTTCTCGCCGCGCTCGAATCCGGTATTGCAGAAGGACGCCGTTTCCTGCTGGTCGGAGAGGGGCATCCCTCGCTTTGGTCGCTCGGATTGAAAGATTTGCGCACAAGGCTGGAGGCCGCGCCGCGCGCTGCGCTCGCCGATCCCGATGAAACGCTCATTCGCGCCGTCATCGCCAAGGGGTTCCGCGACCGGCAAGTGGCCGTAAACGCGGCCGTCATCGAGTACGCCGCGCCGCGCCTGCCACGCACCTTCGCCGCTGCGCGGGCCTTTGTGGCGCTCGCTGACCGGGCGGCGCTTGAAGAAAAGCGGAAAATAACAACGCCTTTCGTGCAAAAGCTTATTGATAACCTTTCTGAAGGCGATCCTGCGGCATAAAAGACTTCTCTACGATCAGGAAAAGGACCGGTCAGTGGCGGATGATGGCGTCAGGAAAGACACGACAGGCGCGGCAGTGATCGCTGCGGATGCGCCTTCGCGTTACATCAATCGCGAACTGTCCTGGCTCGCCTTCAACCATCGCGTTCTTGAAGAAGCGTTCAACCCAAATCATCCGGTTCTCGAACGCTTAAGATTTCTGTCGATTTCGGCCAGCAATCTCGATGAATTTTTCATGGTGCGGGTCGCCGGCTTGCGCGGGCAGGTGCGCGAAGGCGTCGCTGCGTTGAGCCAGGAAGGTCTGTCGCCGCAAGAGCAATTATCCATGTTGTCCGAACGCGCGGTTGCGTTGATGGAGGAACAACAACGCTGCTGGCGTGAGCTGACGCCGCTCATGCGCGACGCCGGCGTCGTTGTGATCGATGAATCGGATTTGAGCGAAGCCGAAGCGGTCTGGCTGGAGCAGGAATTTCAGTCAAACATCTTTCCGATCCTGACGCCGCTGGCGCTCGACCCGGCGCATCCATTTCCGTTCGTGCCCAACCTCGGATTTGTCTTGTGTTTTGAGTTGATCCGCAGTGACGGATCTTCCATGGAGGCGCTGCTGCCGGTGCCGGTGAAAATCGGCCGGTTTATTCGTCTGCCCGATGCGCCCTCCGCAGATGAGGTGCGTGCGCCTGCGCGGTTCATTTCGCTGGAGCGCACCATTGTGCGGTTCATTCGCCACGTTTTCCCGGGATTTGAAATCGCCGCCCATGGCGCATTCCGCGTATTGCGTGACAGCGATGTTGAGATCGAGGAGGAAGCCGAAGATCTGGTGCGCGTCTTTGAATCGATGTTGAAGCGCCGCCGCCGTGGGGACGTTATTCGCGTTAAGATCGATGCGCGCACGCCGGAACATTTGCGCGAGCTTATCCGTGAGCGCCTGCAAGCGACGGCGCAGGACACAATCTATGTGGATGGCATATTGGGATTGGCGCAGTCGAATGAGCTGATCCCTGCGGATCGTCCTGAATTGCAGTTTGAGCCCTATGAACCGCGTTTCCCGGAGCGCATTCGCGATCATGGCGGGGATTGCTTTTCGGCGATCCGCGCCAAGGATATTCTGGTGCATCACCCCTATGAATCGTTCGATGTGGTGGTGCAGTTCCTGAAACAGGCCGCTGCCGATCCGCGCGTTGTGGCGATCAAGCAGACGCTCTATCGCACATCGAAACAGTCGCCGATTGTTGAAGCGCTGATCGAAGCCTCCGAAGCAGGGAAAAATGTGACGGCGCTTGTGGAATTAAAGGCGCGCTTTGATGAAGAAGCCAATATCAGATGGGCGAGGGCGCTCGAACGGGCTGGCGTCAATGTGGTTTACGGCTTCCTCGAATATAAAACACACGCCAAGCTTTCCCTTGTGGTCCGTCAGGAAGAAAGCGGCGCACGCACCTATGTTCACGTCGGCACCGGCAATTACCATCCGATCACCGCGAAGATTTACACAGACTTGTCGCTCTTCACCTGTGATCCGGCGATTGGCCGCGATGCGGCGAAGGTGTTCAACTTCATCACGGGTTACGCGGCGCCAGATGCGTTTGAAAAATTCGCCGTGGCGCCGCTGAATGCGCGCGAGCATATGATCAAGCTGATCGACAAGGAAATTCGCAACGCCGGCAAAGGCAAGCCGGCGGCGATCTGGATGAAGATGAATGCGCTTGTGGACGGTACGATCATCGACAAGCTTTACGAAGCCTCGCGCGCTGGCGTGCAGATCGATTTAATCGTGCGCGGCGTCTGTTGCCTGCGTCCGGGCGTTGCCGGTCTGTCGGAAAACATCCGCGTGAAAAGCGTTATCGGGCGCTTCCTTGAACATGCGCGGATTTATTGTTTTGGCGCAGGTGACGCGCTGCCGAATCCTCGCGCTAAAATATTTGTCTCATCGGCGGATCTGATGCCGCGCAATCTCAACCGCCGGGTGGAGGTTTTCTGTCCGGTGGAAAACCCGACCGTGCACAGTCAGATTCTCGATTACATCATGGTCGCCAATCTCAATGACGAGGCGCAAAGCTGGAAGTTGAAATCCGATGGCGCCTATGAACGCGTCATCCCGAGCGGCGACGGTGAGGCGTTCAACGTCCATAATTACATGATGACCAACCCGTCGCTGTCGGGCCGCGGCGGCGCCATTGAGCTGAACGCGCCGCGCGAGCTGAAACGGCGGAAGTAGCGATGCAGTGCGGGCGAATCGCGAAAGAGTGAAACGGGCTGTTTCCGCCCGGATCGTTGGTGTACGCAAGACAGCATGAAACTCGGCATAGACTCCACGGAACATGGCGAGCGCCGGGCGGTGGTCGATATCGGCTCCAATTCCGTGCGCCTGGTGGTTTATGACGGCCCGCTGCGTGCGCCGATCCCGATCTGCAACGAAAAAGCATTATGCGGCCTTGGCCGCGATATGACCGATGAAGGCGGACTGAACCCGGCGGCTGTCGCCGACGCGCTGGCGACCTTGGCGCGCTTTCGCCATGTGCTGGACGATCTCGGCCGCCCGCCCGTGCGGGCCATTGCAACAGCGGCCGTGCGCGAGGCGGTCGATGGGGCGCGCTTCGTTGAGGCCGCGCGCACGATTGGCTTCGACGTCAAGGTGATTTCCGGCGCCGAAGAAGGCGAGCTCGCGGCTTATGGCGTCGCTTCGGTGGAGCCGGACGCGTCGGGGCTTGTTGGCGATATGGGCGGCAGTTCGTTAGAGCTTGCAATGTTAAATGCAGGCGACGTCGAAGACCGCATCAGCCTGCCCATCGGGCCGCTGCATCTGATGCATGACGCCAAGGGCGACATGAAAGCGGCGATGAAAATTGTTGAGCAACAACTCGATGGCGTCGAATTCTTGAAGCCAAAAACCTTCGACACGCTCTATGCGGTAGGCGGGGCGTGGCGTGCGCTGGCGCGCATTCATATGAACATCAAGAACTACCCGCTGCCTGTCCTGCATCATTATGAGCTGACGGTCGCACAGGCGAACGAAGTTTGCGATCTCTTGTCTCATCAAAGCCGCAAATCACTGGAGGAAATTCCGGGCATCCCCCGCCGCCGCATCGATACCTTGCCGCTGGCTTCTATGGTGTTGAAAGCGGTCATTACACGGATGAAAGTGAAAAAAATCGTGATGTCGTCCGGCGGCGTGCGCGAGGGGCTGCTTTATCGGGATCTCGCGCCGGAGGTGCGGCGCGAAGACCCGTTCCTGTCGGCCTGTGGTTTCTACGCTGGCATGCTGGCGCCGAATGTCGACTTCGGAGCGGCTGCGTTTGACGTGATCGAGCCTTTGTTCGCCGGGATCGATCCGGACGGCGCGAGATTGCGCTACGGCGCCTCGCTGCTTTGCGATATCGGCGCCTATTTTCACCCTGATTTGCGCGGACGCCACGCTTTCGACACTGCGCTGCGCGCGCCCTTCGCCAGCGTCAGCCATAAAGAGCGCCTGTGGGTGGCGCTTGCGCTGTTCCGTCGCCATCAGGGCCGTTCCGCGCCGCCGCCCAATGAAAATGCGATGGCGTTGCTCTCGCCGGAGGCGCAGCTGCGCGCGACGCAATTCGGTCTCGCTTTGCGATTTGTAGCGGCGATTGCGCCAAAGGCGCCGTCAGCTCTTAATGGATGCAGTCTGGCGTTTACCGGCGGCGAAGTCATCTTCCGCGCGCCGTCTGACCGGCAGGCGCTGATGGGTGAATTCCCGCGCCGCAGACTTGTTTCGCTGGCGTCGACATTCGATGCGGCGGCGGGCGAGATTTACGAGGATTAGCCCACCCCAATAAGGCGAGCGCCTCTCAAAATTTTACATCACTTTTGTTGAATTCTTTCATAAAACCCCGTGTTGGTGAATAGTTATCCACCAAAACCGGGGCGCGTTTACCATTCTTCTCAAGTGAAAAAATGCGACGTGCATTGTCCGGATGCGGAGGATGCGCGCGCGAAGAGAAATGGCCCAAAAATGATCCAGCTGCAGAAAACTCTATTTGGCGCCAGATTCGCCGCAACCCCAGCAAACAAGAGGGCAAAATCTGGCGGCGGGCGTGAAAAAACTACAAGCGCCGCCTCCCCACGATTTAATCGTGGGGTCCAACTCCCGCCATTGAAGCGCGCGCAGACGGAGCAGGCGATGGACCCCACGCATAAAGCGTGGGGAATCGAGACCGTTGATGTTGCACAGCGCCGCTACTTCCGGAACTTATCGGCGCCATTGACGCGTTCGAGAATACGGTCGGTCAGGGCCGACGGCAGCAGGTTACGCAAGGCCAGCGCGTATGTCATTTTGAATGGCGCCGTATATCGCGAATGCGGCTTTTCGGCGGTAAGCGCGTCGTGAACAGCCTCGGCGACAACAACGGGCGAGGGCGCGTTGGGGTGCTGGCGGGCGAACCACGCTTTGAACGCCGCCACCTGATCACCGTAATCATTGTCGAGCTCATGCTTCGACAGCATTTCCACCTCATGTGCGCCAAACGGCGTGTTGATGGCGCCGGGGCGGACGACCGACACTTTGATACCGTGTGGAACAAGCTCGCGGCGCAGCGAATCCGACAATCCTTCGACGGCGTGTTTGGAGGCGGCGTAGGCGCTCTGGAAGGGCGAGGCGATGCGTCCGGTGATCGAGCCGATATTGACGATGCGTCCGCGACCGGCGGCGCGCATTTGCGGCAAGACCGCCTGCGTCACTGCGACAAGGCCAAAGACGTTTGTCTCAAACAAAGCGCGCCAGTCATCGAGCGGGATCTTCTCGAGCGGCCCCATAGCGGAGGCGCCGGCATTGTTGACGAGACCGTAAAGGGTCACGCCTTCATCCTTGATGCGCGCCATGACCGCGGCGATGGAAGCGGCGTCGGTGACGTCCATTTCAAGCGGCGTGATCTTGCCGCCGCCGACGGCGGTAAGGTCTTGCAATTTGTCCATGCGCCGCGCGGCGGCGAAGACGCGAAAGCCCTTATGGGCGAGAAAGACGGCGCATTCTTCGCCGATGCCGCTCGACGCGCCGGTAACGAGAACGGATTGGTGCATGAAAAAGCCTCGCTTTGCGTTGATCGCGAAAAGAAATGTGACTCACGATGCGCTCTTGATAACCGGAAGTGGGCGGCAGAGTCACATGGCCTGTCGCTTTCCTCCCCCGTTAACGGCGGAAGAGACGGTCGTTCTGCAAAAAAGACGAGTCGACGGATCCTAGACCAGCCGCGAGCGCTTCATGGCGGCGTCGATAAACGACGCAAACAAGGGGTGCGGATCGAACGGCCGGGATTTGAGTTCCGGGTGATACTGCACACCAATAAACCACGGGTGATCGGGAATCTCCATGATTTCGGGCAAGTCGCCGTTTGGCGAGGTTCCCGAAAAAATCACGCCGTGCTTGGCGAGACGTTCGGCCCAGGCCATGTCGACTTCAAATCGATGACGGTGGCGCTCGGAAATTTCTGTGGCGCCATAGGCTTCCGCGACGCGGCTGCCGGGTTTCAAGCGCGCCGGATAGGCGCCGAGGCGCATTGTGCCGCCAAGGTCGCCATCTGCGGCCCGCGTTTCGGTTTCATTGCCGCGCACCCATTCGGTCATCAGGCCGACAATCGGCGTATCGCATTTGGAAAATTCCGACGAGCTGGCGCCGGTTTCGCCGGCGAGGTTTCGCGCCGCTTCGATAATCGCCATCTGCATGCCGAAACAGATGCCGAAATAGGGGATTTCCTTTTCGCGTGCGAAAGTTGCCGCCTTGATCTTGCCTTCCGCGCCGCGCTCGCCAAAGCCGCCGGGCACCAGAATGCCGTGCACGCCTTCAAGGGCGGAGATCGCCTCTTCTTCCTTCTCGAACACATCGCTCTCGATCCACTCGATATTGACCCGGACATTATTGGCGATGCCGCCATGGGCGATCGCTTCGATCAGCGATTTATAGGCGTCTTTCAAGACGGTGTACTTGCCGACCACTGCAATGGTGACTTCGCCATCGGGCGCGGTGATGCGGTGAACGATTTTCTCCCAGCCTTCAAGTTTGGGCTCGGGCGGATTTTTCACGCCGAAGGCCGCGAGCACTTCGCTGTCAAAGCCTTCTTGATGATAGGTGAGCGGCACTTCGTAAATGGTGCGGCAGTCGAGCGCCTGCACCACGGCGGAAGAGCGCACATTACAGAACAGCGCGATCTTCTTGCGCTCGCTTTCGGGAATGTCGCGATCGGCGCGGACCAGCAAGACGTCGGGCTGAATGCCGATGGCGCGCAACTCGCGCACCGAATGCTGGGTCGGCTTGGTCTTGAGTTCGCCAGCCGAGGGGATGAACGGCATCAAGGTGAGGTGAACATAGACGGCGTCGCCGCGCGGCAATTCGTTGCCAAGTTGCCGGATCGCCTCGAAGAAAGGCAGCGCTTCGATGTCGCCCACCGTGCCGCCGATTTCGCAGAGCACGAAGTCAGCGCCGCCGGCATCGCCGAGCACAAACGCTTTGATCGCGTCGGTGACATGGGGAATGACCTGCACGGTGGCGCCGAGATAATCGCCGCGTCGTTCGCGCTCGATAATCTGGGAATAGATTTGTCCGGTAGTGATGTTGTCAGACTTCGACGCCGAAACGCCGGTGAAGCGTTCGTAATGTCCGAGATCGAGATCGGTCTCCGCCCCGTCATCGGTGACAAAGACTTCGCCGTGCTGATAGGGCGACATAGTGCCGGGATCGACGTTCAGGTAAGGGTCGAGCTTGCGCAACCGGACTTTGTAGCCGCGCGCTTGAAGAAGCGCGCCCAACGCCGCCGAAGCAACACCTTTTCCGAGAGACGACACCACGCCGCCGGTAATGAATATGTACCGCGCCATGGAAGCCCGTCTTACCGAAGATTTCAGTCTAATCAAACGCTAAATTTGAAATGCGGAGAATTCCGTTGCGCCGCCGCTTATTCGTTGGGCGTTTCGTCTTCGCTATTCTGGGTTTCGCCTTCGGCGGGCGGTGTTTCCGTTTCCGCTGGCGGCGTGACTTCGCTCGCAGGAGCCGAATCTGCGGCTGGCGCGTCAACGCCAAGATCTTCGATCAGATCTTCGGTGGTGGGGGCGTCGGTGCTGGACGCATCCGGCGCGGCTTCTTCCGCGCGGAGCGAGTTCAACAGATCGTCGGCGCTGAGGTCGCCTGCGTCCACTGGCTGGGCTGTTTCGGCCGCGTTATTCGCACCGGTTAATTCATCAATCACCCGGTCGTCATTCTCGCCCGAGCCAGCGCGAACGGCCAGCAACAGCGAAGTGGCGAAGAAGCCCGCCGCCAGAATAGAGGTCGTGCGGGTGAGGGCATTGGCCGCCCCGCGTCCGGTCATGAAACCGCCGCCACCACCGCCGCCGCCCAAGCCAAGCGCGCCGCCGTCAGATCGCTGCAGCAGCACCACGCCAATCAGGGCGAGCACGATGAGTGAGTGGATAGTCAGAATGACGGCGGTCATGCGAAAGCTCTCTGTCCCGTTGAGGCCCTTGATCCTTGCGGGGTTTGGGGCCGGCGGGCTCTATTTAGGAAGCGGGCGCGCCATGTCAAAGCGCATCGCGCGGAAGGGGGCGGGAGATAACGGAAACCCCCCGGTTCCGCAAGGCCTTAGCCGGCTTTCGCAATGGCTGCTTTTAGCGCGACCGGAGCCGCGACAGCAGGCGTCCCGCCCGCGCCAGCTGGCGAACCAGGATCGGCGGCAGCAGATCGCCAATCAGCTCGCGCTGTTTCACCTCCCAGTCAGGACGATCGCCGGTGCCGGGCCGGGGCCGGAACTGTGTGGTCTTGGCGAGCCGGGTCTCATCCCAGGTGGAGGTGTAATAATAAAGCGCGATGGATTTGCGCGTGACGCCATCAGGGTGCGCGACAGGATTCGGATTGCCATGCATCGACTGTTGCGTGGTGGTGAACATCACGCAGCGATTGGCGATGGGCGCATAGGATTTGACGCGCTCGGACATGTCGGTCTTCCACAGCTCAAGCTGCCCGCCATAGTCGTCTTTCCAGTCGTGATTAAGATAAATCAGCACATTGATCCGGCGCTCCAGATTCATCGGCTTGTGATGGTTAAAGTCGGCATGCATGGACAAATGACCGCCATTGCCGATCTCGTGAAAACCGCCGCCGAGAAAATACGGATCAGGGATCAGGCCCTTAATGCCGGTGATGTTCTCAACCAGCTTGATGAAGGGGCGCGAGTTGAACGCATAAAACAATCGCCGCAGCGCCGGCTCCATATGATCGGGATGATAGCTTGTCTTGAACCGCTCCTGATCGCGATCGAAGCTCTGGCTGTCCGGGTCCGGGCGCGCGGGAAACTTCTCAAGGCAGAGATTAAGCAGGTCTTCGGACAGAAAATCGTCAATCGCGACATGCGGGAACGGATCGCCCGCCGCATAGGCCGCATGCAGCTCCTTGCCGAGTTCCTTGACCGTTTCATAGTCGAACAGCGCCGGATCATTAGGGCTGGAGGGGAGATAGGCCATGAAGTCTTTGTCCTGCTGCGCAAACGAATACCGCCCGGTCTGCATAATACAGGCCGGGCGGCAAGGTATAGGCCAAGTTTTGGTGCGAACAGATTAAGCGGCCTTTTGCTCCGCAATCCACTCGTCGGCCATATCGCTCAGGATCGCGAGCGGCATGGCGCCGTTGATCAGGATCATCTCGTTAAAGTCGCGAAGGTTGAACTTGTCGCCAAGCTCAGCTTCGGCGCGGGCGCGAATGTCGAGGATCGCCAGCTGGCCGGTTTTGTAAGCGGTCGCCTGACCCGGCCAGACAACGTAACGCTCAATCTCGCGCGTCACTTCGTCTTCGGTGTTGCCGGTTTTTTCGATCATGTAATCGATCGCCTGTTCGCGCGACCAATGTTTCGCATGCATGCCGGTATCGACCACCAAACGCACGGCGCGGAACATTTCAGCCTGCAGGCGGCCGAGATCGCCAAGCGGGTCGTTATCATACATGCCCATATCCTGCGCCGCGAGGCGTTCGGCATAGAGCGCCCAGCCTTCGGTGTAAGCGGAGAAAGGCGAGAGCGTGCGCAGCATCGGCACGTTTTTCATCTTCTGGGCCACCGAAATCTGGAAGTGATGGCCCGGCGCCGCTTCATGATAAAGCAGCGTCGGCAAAGTCCAGCGCGGATTGTCGGTGGTGTTCTTCAGGTTGATGTAGAAACGGCCCGGACGCGAGCCGTCCATCGCCGCCTGATTGTAGTAACCGCCCGGCGCAGAGTCTTGCGAGTACTCCGGCACGCGGACAATCTCCAGCGGCTGCGGCGGCAAGGTGACGAAATAATCGCCCGCCTTGGCCATGACTTCGTCATTCAGCTCGACCAGGTAATCGAGCATTTGCTGGCGGCCTTCATCCGTATTCGGATAGTTCTGCTCCGGCGCCGCCATCAGCATTTTGATGCGGTCCGTGACAGAGCCCTCGGTATAGCCTTGGGCGACCATAATGGCGTCCATTTCCTGCTCAATGCGCGCGACTTCCGACAGGCCGACATTGTGGATTTCGTCCGCCGTCATCTCGGTGGTGGTGAAAGACTTCAGCGCATTCGCATAGATCTTGTCGCCATCGGGAATACTCCAGATGCCAGCGTCATGAGAAGCGGTCGGCAGCATCTCTTCATACAGCGCGATCATCGATTGATAGCCGGGGATCACATATTCAGAGACGGCGGCTTCAATCTCGGCGAGATAGGTCGCTTTTTTGTCTTCCGTCATGCCTTTGATCTCATCGAGCTTGCGCGGCATCGTGGTGACCAGCGGATTTTCTGCGGCACCGCCTTCGATGAAGGCCTGCATCACGCCAATCGATTTTTCGATGATGAAATCGGGGGCGACGACGCCATGATCGCGATCGTCTTCCACGCGGGCCTGAACTTCCGCCATCACGCGGCCAAACTCCTTGATCCGCGAGATGTAGCGTTTGACGCTTTTGTCATTCTTGATGACATGCGTGTCGGTCAGGAATTGCGGCATGTCGACGAACGGGCCGGAATTCTGCACGACGTGATAGCCGTTATATTCGATGGCCGACTGGCGAATGAGATCGTCAAAAAACCATGCGGTGATCTTGTAGCTGAGCAGTTCTTGACCCTCGAGACCGTCCGGGCCGTATTTGTCGAGCTTGGCGCGGGCCGATTTCAGCTTGGCGAGAGATTTCGCATCCTGCTCTTTGGTGTAGTTGTCGAGCTTGCCCGAATGGAAATCGAGCGGCGTGTTGTCGATCATGCCGAGCCCGGTGAGGAGCTCTGGCGAGTCGATCAGAAATTCGCCGGTCGCCTTGTTGATGTAATTGTTAATGCCGACTGGCGTGAACCAGAACCACATGGACAGCCCGCCGGCCGCCAACAGGACGAGCAGCAAAAGCCCGCCAAAAATTTTGCCCAGAATTCGCATGAAATGCGCCCCTTTAATCAATTGTACAAAAGTCCCCCGCGCCGGAAATATGGCGCCGTTTCATCGCAATGGCGAGTTCGGTCCGCCGCGTCAATCGGGACATTCGTCCCAAAGTGCAGGCCAAAACAGGCGCGTTTTGCGCTGCAACGAAGAACTCAAGGTCGCAAACATGGACCCAGCATGACGAATTCGCACTTGTTCCCGATGGCGCGCACCGGCTAGGAAGGAGCCGATTTCAGCCCGCCTTTGCTCCCATCCCGGAAAGACGAGACATATCAAATGCCAACGCCGATCCTCATGCCTGCGCTGTCGCCCACCATGGAAGAGGGCACGCTCTCGAAATGGAACGTCAAGGAAGGCGACAAGGTTTCGTCCGGCGACGTGATCGCTGAAATCGAGACCGACAAGGCGACCATGGAAGTCGAGGCGGTGGATGAGGGGATCATCGGTAAAATCCTCGTCGCCGAGGGAACCGAGAACGTGAAGGTCAATGAGCCCATCGCTGTGCTGGTCGAAGAGGGCGAAAGCGCGGAAGGGTTTGATGCGTCTTCCAGCCCCTCACCCGAAGACGCCAAAGCGTCTCCGACCTCTCCCAAGGGAGAGGTAAGCGAGCCGCAAGCAAAACCTGATACCTCTCCCTCGGGAGAGGTCGAAATCACGTCAGTGATTTCGGGTGAGGGGGATCCCGAACTCCCGGCCGACGTGAAAATGGTTCCAACCACGATCCGCGATGCATTGCGCGATGCGATGGCCGAAGAAATGCGCCGCGATGAAGACGTGTTCCTGATGGGCGAGGAAGTCGCCGAATATCAGGGCGCCTATAAAGTCTCGCGCGGATTGCTGGAAGAATTTGGCGAGCGCCGCGTGGTCGATACGCCGATCACCGAATATGGCTTCGCCGGGCTCGGCGTCGGCGCTGCGTTCGCGGGGCTGAAACCGATTGTCGAATTTATGACGTGGAACTTCGCCATGCAGGCGATTGACCATATCATCAACTCAGCTGCGAAGACGCGTTACATGTCCGGCGGGCAGATGGGATCGCCGATTGTGTTCCGTGGTCCGAACGCCGCCGCGTCGCGCGTCGCGGCGCAGCACTCACAGGATTACGCCGCATGGTACATGAACGTGCCCGGCCTCATTGTTATTTCGCCGTTCTCGGCGTCGGATGCGAAAGGCTTGCTCAAAGCCGCAATCCGCAACCCGAACCCGGTGGTCTTCCTCGAACATGAATTGCTCTATGGCGACACCATGGACGTGCCCGAGGTTGAGGACTGGGTGCTGCCGATCGGTAAAGCCAAAATCGCGCGCGAAGGAACTGACGTCACCATCGTTTCCTATTCGCGCGGCGTGAAGTTCGCGCTCGAAGCGGCGGAGAAGCTAAGCGGCGAGGGGATTTCCGCCGAAGTCGTCGACTTGCGCACCCTGCGCCCGCTCGACGCGGAAACCGTTTTAGAGTCGGTCAAGAAAACCAACCGCATCGTCACCGTCGAAGAAGGCTGGGCGCCGTGCGGCGTGGGCGCGGAAATCGGCTGGCTGGTGACGCAGCATGCGTTCGATTATCTCGACGCGCCGCCGGCGCGCGTGACGCAGGAAGACACGCCGCTGCCCTATGCGGCGAATCTCGAAGTCCTGAGCCTTCCGAATGCGGACAAAGTCGTCAAGGCGGTGAAGGCCGTGATGTATAG
>BQJG01000020.1 GCA_021604585.1 Hyphococcus sp. | reverse complement strand
AATCACGCGACATCACATCAGGCATCTGGGCACGAAAATTCGGGCAAGGGCCTCGCCCTGCCCGGGCTGGCGATCGGCCTTTTGACCGGCCTCGCTGTCTACGCAGTTGTGGAATACTGGCTCGACGGTCGTGACGACAATCCGCTAGCGCTCGCCACCCTGTTTTTCATTGTTACGTCCTCAGCCGCCTATTTGCTTCTTGCCGAACGCGGCGCTGTGCTGAAATCAGCGATTGGCGCATTACTTATCGCCGCGCTGCTTTTTGGTCCGGACTATTATTTGTTCGCCGCCGCATCAGGCGACGGCAATAATTTAAGCCCCTTCCCGGCGATCTTCTGGGTTTTCGCCCGCGGTCTCGCGGCTTATCTGATGGTGACGCTGGTCAAGGCCGCACATGAAAGCGGCGTCCCGCCCGCCTATGGGCCGGTGTTTTTTCATGGCATCACGATTCCGCTGATTGCCGGCGGCGCCAAGCTTTTTGCCGGGCTCGCCTTGGTGCTGCTGTTTGCGTGGGCGAAGCTGTTGAAGGAGCTCGACGTCAACTTCTTCAACACGCTGTTTCAAGAGGCATGGTTCATTCTGCCCTTTCTCGGTGCGATCGGCGGACTGTCGATCGCGATGATGCGCGGCCAGCAGGCAGTGCTCGGCGCATTGCGATTTGTATTATTATTGCTGGCGCGCATCTTGATGATCATCACCGCCGTGTTCACCATCACCTTGCTCATCGTCTTCGCAACAAAGGGCGTCGGCATCGTTTTCGACCGGCCTTATCCGAGCGCATGGATGATGGGATTGGCGTTGCTTGGCATGTTGATCTTCAACGGCGTATATCAAAACGGAGAAAGCGGGCCGCCGCCATTATGGTTACGCTTACCCACGCTGATCACCCTGATCGGTTTTCCGGTTTATGCGGGACTGGCGTTTTACGCATTTTATCTGCGCATTGACGCCTATGGCCTGACGCCGCCGCGCATCGCCGGCATCGCCGTCAATGGGCTGATCGCAACCTATTCCATCGTATGTTTGGCGGGCCTTCTTACTGAAGCAAACTGGCGCGGCAAGCGCTGGATGCCCTTGGTTGGCCCCCTCAACACAATCATGGCGGCGTTGTGGATTGCAGTACTCCTCTTGCTCGCATCGCCCCTGATCAATCCGTGGGCGATGAGCGCAAAAAGCCAGTACGCGCTGCTCGCCAACAAACGCATTGCTGTGGCGGATTTTGATTTCGGTTATTTGCGTTTCAGTCTTGGGAAATATGGCGACGAAGCGTTGGAGAAACTGGCCGCGTTAGACACGCACCCGGAAGCGGCCGCCATACGCGCCGGCGTGGAGCAAGCCAAAGCAGCCAACAGTTATTGGTTATACAAGCATCCGGAATTTGCCCATGAAGAAAGCACGGATGCGCCTCCACTCGACCAGCCTGAGGTGCTGCCGTTCAATCCCGAAGGCGCAGATACTGGGGAAGATGATCCGGATCACGAGACGCAGCACGAGCCGGCATCAGAAGAATAAGCCGGTTCGGGTTACACGGACTCGAGCACTTTTTCGGTCTTGTCCGATTTTTCAAGCATGTGAATCTTGCGGTTCGGACCATTGTAGTCCTCAACCCCCTGCGCGATCGCATAACACGCCAGCCGCACAGACCTTGGGATCTTGACCTTATCCCCGTCGCGCTCGCCTTTTTCGTAATACTGGATCATTCGGCGTTTCAGGCCGAGAAGCTGCGCTGCGTCTTTCTGGGACAGACCCAGCACTTTTCGCCACTTCTTGAAGTCGCTCGATTCCATCGCTTCGCCCCAAGCCGGCAGGAGCCGCCGACACCCGCGCACTTAATGCATTGTTGTTACAGATTCTTGACATCGGCGCGCTTTTTAGCGGCCTTTCGGCCACGCCCCTTTAAATCTTTACCCAAGGCCCGTATATTCAAGGCGCCTGCGTAAGCGGGATATGGCGATAAAAGACCCGTGTAATAACCGTATCGGACCCGGGGGCGGTACCCGGCGGCTCCACCAAATCCCCTCTCTGCAACAGTCTGTTGGGAGGTTTTGACGGGGCCGAACTAGGATCGACGAGCGTCTAAAGACGATGTTTTCGCCCGGTTTGCCTCCGTTATTTGGCTAAACTGAATAGTTGCTAATGACAACAATTCGGAAGGGCTCGCTCTTGCTGCTTAATGCAGCGGGGTAACCCGAACACTTGAAGTCCTAATGCCATCCAAGCGTTAGGCGGGGCCCCCCGGCGCCTGGCAACAGAAGCCGGGGACTATTTTCAAGTTTAGCGATTCTCAGGCAAATCGGTCTTCAGCCCGTCGAGGCGCTTTTTTTTGTTTTGTCCGCCTTCGCGGACGGGGCGCCAGAAGCCGGGGGCTTTTTCCTGTCTTTCTTTTCTACAGTTTTCCCCAATTCGGGGAGTCTCGCGCCAGTAGCCGATGCTGGCCTCGCGCATCCAACCCCGCTACAACATCGCCGGAATTCAAAAGGGTAAGGATGTAGCCAGTGAGTGAAGACGTCGAGCTCGATTACAATGACCTCATTCAGGAAGCGCAGAAGCGCGCCTACCGGTTTTTGATGGCCGATGTCCTCAAGCTCGTGGCTGAACTTGGCGACGCGCCGGGCGAGCACCATTTCTTCATCGAATTCCTCACTGGCGCGCCGGGTGTTTCAATCCCCGATCATCTCAAAGAACAATACCCGGAGCGGATGACCATTGTGCTTCAGCACCAATTTGAAAACCTCAACGTTACGGATGATCATGTCGGCGTAACGCTATGGTTCAAAGGCAAGGAAGCGCGGCTCGAAATCCCCTTTGACGCTGTCATTCAGTTTGCCGATCCGAGCGCGCAATTCGGCGTCAATTTCGACGTTGCAGATTCACCCGCCGCCAATGAAGGCGAGGAAGATGACGCGACTGAGACCGCTGCCCCGTCGCCAGAGACGGAAACCGCAAAGAAAAATGAGAAAAAAGGCGACGGCGCCGACATCGTCAGCCTCGATTCCTTCCGCAAGAAGTAAACGCGGCGGTTGCGTAGGCTGCGCTGCATGATAATTCCATTTGCCGGCCATGCCCCGCCCTTTCCGCACCATCATCGCCTAAAAAGAAAGCACGCCGATGTCCAAGACCCGCACCGAATCCGATAGCTTTGGCAAGCTCAATGTTCCCGCCGACAAGTATTATGGCGCTCAATCAGCACGGTCGCTGATCAACTTCCCGATCGGGGAAGAGAAAATGCCTGCGCCGCTGGTCCGCGCCTTGGGCGTGGTCAAACTGTGCGCCGTGCGGAGCAATATGGCGTTGAAGATGATGCCGCCGAAAATCGGCAAGGCGATTGAAAAAGCCGCAATTGAAGTTACGCAAGGAAAATTGAACGATCATTTTCCTTTGTCTGTCTGGCAGACAGGCTCTGGCACGCAGTCAAATATGAACACCAACGAAGTGATTGCAAACCGCGCGATTGAGCTTCTCGGCGGCGTTATCGGCTCAAAAGACCCCGTGCATCCAAACGATCACGTCAATATGAGTCAGTCGTCGAATGACGCCTTTCCGACGGCCATGCATATCGCGGCAGCCGAAGAGATCACGCACAGTCTTATACCAGCGCTAGAGCACCTTCATGCTGCGTTGGTGGAGAAGCAAAAAGCGTTCGCCAAGATCATCAAGATCGGCCGGACGCATATGCAGGATGCAACGCCGGTCACACTGGGTCAGGAATTTTCCGGCTACGCGGCGATGGTCAAGAATTCAATCAAACGCGCAAAAGCGGTGCTGCCGGCGCTTTACGCACTCGCTCAAGGCGGTACAGCGGTAGGCACTGGCGTCAACTCGAAGAAAGAGTTCGCCAAAATGTTTGCTGCCGAAGTCGCTGTCTATACGAAACTTCCCTTCGTGACTGCGCCGAATAAATTTGAAGCCCTCGCGACCCATGACGGCATGGTTGAGGCGCATGGCGCGCTCAATGAAATCGCCGTCAGCCTGTTCAAGATCGCCAATGATTTGCGCCTGCTCGGCTCGGGCCCGCGTTCCGGCCTTGGCGAGATCAGCCTGCCGGAAAACGAGCCGGGCTCGTCGATCATGCCTGGTAAAGTAAACCCAACCCAATGCGAAGCGATGACGATGGTTTGCGCACAAGTTATGGGAAACAACACGACGGTGAGTTTCGCGGGCAGTCAGGGCCATTTTGAACTCAACGTGTTCAAACCAGTGATCGCATACAATACGCTGCAATCGATCCGGCTTCTCTCGGACGCGTCCCACGCCTTCACTGACAAATGCGTCACCGGCATTGTCGCCAATGAGGCGCGCATCAAGTCGCTGATGCAGCAATCTTTGATGCTGGTGACGGCGCTGGCGCCGGAAATCGGATATGACAACGCCACCAAGATTGCCAAAACGGCACACAAAAACGGGACAACGTTAAAGGAGGAGGCAGTGAAGATGGGTCTCGTCAGCGCAGCCGATTACGATAGGATTGTCCGGCCGGAAAAAATGATCGGGCCGAAATAGCACTGGATTTCAGGGATTTGTCCAATCCGGCCGCGCTCTTTCACATTTCTCACGCAACTGGACCGGTTCTTGAATTACTCTCGGCGAACGCCTCGGGCTGGTATGGCCCTATGGGGGTGTGACGCTTTTTGGGACAAGGACGAACGAAATGGCCGAAACCAAACCCTCCGAAAGCCAGTTGCGGCTTTTGCTCGCGCAATTCTTGTTTGCGCATAATGTCGATATTGAAACGCTGTACACCGCGCTTGGCTCTGATCTGTCGAGCGCCGATTCCGAGGCCGTATCGCATATGGCTGGCATCATTGACGGCGTAACGCTGGCGACATCGAAAATTCGCGCTCACGGGCTCGATAACTGGGCGAAGAGCTAAACCTCGCCGACAACTGAGACGACTTTCTGCTTGCACTGCGCGCGCAAACCGGTTTCCTCAGGGGGAGTGAGGGAGCCGGTTTTGCTATTTTGAGATGATGCGCAAGAAATCCATAACGCTGAAAGGACATCGCACGAGCATCGCGCTGGAGGCGGAGTTCTGGACAGCGCTGGAAGGATTTGCGCAAAGCGACAAACGCACCCTGCCCGCTCTCATCAATTCGATTGATCGCAACAGGCTGAAGCTTGTCCCACCGCCGGGGCTCGCTTCCGCCATCCGTGTTTACGTTTTGAAACGCACCCAGACGGACTAGCCTGCCGAATGCGACGCGATATTCATGGCCGGCCGGCCCAAGACGCACTGCGCATAGGCGCGCGTCACTTCATCAGCATAACCGCGCATCATCGGCCGCACCTGATCAAATTTCTGGACACCGGCTGCTCGCGCAATCAATCCGCCAAAACGCCGGCGCACCGGCGCGCGCAACGGATCAGTCCATCCCGCCAGCGAACGAACGAACTGCAACCGCGCCCAAAATGCGCGTGCGGAGGTGAGGGTTTGCGCCGCCTCGTCAGAAATAAGGCCAGATCGCGCCATTGCTTCCAGCGCTTCGGCGGGGCCGGTGTCCTGAACAAACGGATGAGCAGACGCGTGCTTGTAGATGAGCGTGCTAATCACAAGCTCAACATCGCAGCGGCCGCCTTCAAGCCGGTCAATATCCCATTCAGAGGTCGCGCGTTCGCGCCGCATGCGCTGCGCACGGGCTCGATCCAAATCGCGGAACAAGATGTCGGCGCGCCTTGCGCCAGCCACCGCACTTCGCAAAGCGTCTCTTGCTTTATCCGCGACCTTGGCGTCACCGGCCGCAATCACGCGACCGCGGGCAAGCATGATCTGTTCGTGAGCGATGGCTTCCGACTGCACATATGATTTAAAGGCGGCAACGGCAGGTGTGATCGGCCCTGCAACGCCGGAAGGACGGTGTGTTGCATCCGGCGTAATCTCAAAGACGCCATCACCAAGATCGCTCAGCGACTGCAGATAGCGCCGTGCAAATGCATCGCCCGCTTCGCCAACATCCTCGCTGGCGATGAAGCCGAGATGCGTCGCCGCGCCGGGAAGATGCGGGCCATCCGATTCAAACAAATGCAACGCAATTTTGTCGGCTGCTTTTTTCTCATCGCTGGGTGCTGTCTCCCGCGTGATGTCAAAAATATTGCCTAAAGACGCTTTGTGTATTTCTTCAAATGCATCAACCGCTGCATCAAATCCAGTCGCGCCAGTTGCAGCATAATAGGCGATCCGGCCCATAAGCTCGCGACGCCAGGAAGCAAGATCTGCAAGCGCCGTCTTGCCCTTTGCCGGAGGCGGCGTGAACCGGCTCATCCACTCCTTGCCGGTTTGCGGCGTTTCCGCACCATTCTGTTCGAAAAACATTTCCGCGACTTGTGCTGAAGCAGTGAGCGATGCAACCGCAGCGCCGAAAGAACCGAACGCATCCACAAGCCCGTCGCGGCCAGCTGCGCCCTCTCCCACCAGCGCGAACACGTCATGCTTCTTGCCGGAAACACTCAAAAGCTGATCGAACAATCTGACGGCGTCATTGGGATGCTGCGTTTCGCCAAACGCTGTGAGCAATCCGGGCGCGTGCGCAGAAAAGCGTTTATCGCCAAGCGCGCCTTCTGCGCGCTTGGCCCAATTGTCCACTGCGACTGAGAGGCTGGCGCCATTGAGAAAACCAAGATCTTCAAGTTTATCGGCGTCGCCTTCGGCCAAATCTTCTGCGCTGCGATAGAGCGCTATTTCCTGCTGCGGGCCGGCGGCGAGACGTTTCAACGTATTGGAGGCATCAATACGGGCGCCGTTCAGCGCGGCGGCAAGATCGTCATAAGCACAGAACCCGCACAGCAAGGCGAGCGCATTTTGCTCGTCTTCGCGTTCAACGCCAGTCACTGCCGCGCCCTTCATCATTTGCAGTCTTGAAACCGAAATATGAGCGAGTTCGTCGCCCGCGACCAAACGGCGTGAGGCGTCTTTGCTGAGGGTTCTGGAACTTGCAGCCGTGTCAAAAATATCGCGCGCAGATGCTGTGCGGAACACCGGGCGCAAGCCGCCAATCGCTAACCGGCACAAACCCGCGACCCGGCGGAACGGTCCGCGCGGATCATTGTCGGTCTTGGCGACAAAGCTGCGCAACGC
Organism: Hyphococcus sp.; assembly: GCA_021604585.1. Classification (GTDB taxonomy): domain Bacteria; phylum Pseudomonadota; class Alphaproteobacteria; order Caulobacterales; family Parvularculaceae; genus Hyphococcus. The sequence goes on along the minus strand of BQJG01000020.1, from coordinate 45,190 downwards.
GTCCATGGCGATTGGATTGTCTGACCAGACCAATTGTTCAATATCTTCGAGAAAGGCGCCGCCGGATGTGCGATCGCCAGCCACAACGCGTGCCGCCCCGAGCCACATCTTCAGCGCATCCGCTTGCGGGCCGGCGGCAGTTGTTTTCACGCGCGCAATGGAATCTGCATAGCCGGCGCCGCCAACGCCGGAACCAAGCGGCGTCCGGAGCGCATAGAGCGGGTACTCGCCGGGCTTGCCTTCAAAGGCTTCGCGCATCTCAGCGCCAATGCGAACGAAAATCCTGTCGGCGCCGCGCGCGCCCGGGCCCGCGAAAATCTTGTCGTCATACATGGTGATAATGTCGAGCGGACCATAGGGCGATAAATCCTCATGGGCGAAATCGCTGCCCGCAATGACAAACACGCCATGCAGAAAGTTATCCGGATCTTCAACGCTCAGTTCGCCACGCTTCACCGCCGCACGCACCAGCCAGCGCAACCCGGTCTCAACCATGCGCTCAGCAAAATCGACCCGCGCGGCGGTTGCGGCGGCGACGCTCCACTGCCCGCTCAGCTCAGCAATAGCGATCGCCACGTCAACACGGTTTTTCAATGGGGCGAGCGCCGCATGCAACGCGTCAGGTCCGCCAACGCCGCGATCGAGCGCGGTCAGATCGCGCGCCGCCTCGGCCAGAACAGGAGACGCCCCTTCGATCAATGCTGTCGCCGCAGCATCCGGATGAGTAATGCACAATTCTGAAAGACGGCGGGTGGCGCCGAAAATACGCAGCATCAACAATCGCCGGTCAGGCTGGTCCAATGGCGCGCCAGGATCACCGCCCATCGATTCCGCCACCGCGCGCCGCCAACGCTCCAGCGCGGCAGGCGCTCTCGACGGATCAATCCTGTCAGCTGTATTGCGTGCTGCTTGCGTCGTCGGCGCCGCCATAAACTTCCCCGTCGCTGTGACATTAATTTGGGACGCCATACTGCCAATGCAGGGTGAATTCGCCGTTAAACAAGTTGTGACATTTAGACTTCGTCGTGAATGCTGATATGAACAATATTCCTTAACGATTGTGATTGGTGATGACGCGAAACGTCGCTCGCTTGCTTATTGCCCTCAGGCGATTGCGCCGCCGGTTGCAGCGGGTCGACGTGCTGCGCGTATGGCTTTGCGCCGTGATTATTGGGGTTGTCGCCGCCTATGGGGTGATCGCGTTCCGCTTCATGATCGATCAAGTCTCTCAGTTTTCCTTTGGCGAGACCGAGGCCGGCATTGTCAGCGCGGCAGCGGAGCTTAACCCTTTCCGCTCATGGGCCGCACCCGTCATCGGCGGGCTTGTGGTCTCCGGCTTGCTCTATCTTGCGGAGCGGTTCGGCTGGCTGCCTGGCGGACGCGGTCAAGCGGTCGCAGACGTCATCGAGGCGAGAGCCGTCGCCGGAGGGCATATCTCCCTGCGCGCCGGGGTCGCCGCCGCTATCGTATCCGCCGTCTCGCTCGGCGCCGGGGCCAGCGCCGGACGTGAAGGCCCGGCGGTTCATCTGGGCGCCACCATCGCATCGATCATCAACCGCAAGCTAGGGTTTACCGCCAAGCAACGCCGCGCTTTGCTTGGCTGCGGCGCTGCAGCCGCCGTTTCCGCCAGCTTCAACGCGCCGGTGGCTGGCGTGTTGTTCGCACTGGAGGTCATTCTCGGGAATTACGCCTTGTCGGTATTCGGCCCGATTGCGGCGGCGAGCGTGGCGGCGGCGATCATCACCCGCATTCATCTTGGCAACTTTCCGGCCTTTGCCCCACCCGACTATGGCGCCGTCGCAACCATTGATGTCGCGCTTGCCGCTATCCTCGGCATATTATGCGGCCTCATCGCCTCCGGCTTTCTCTTGTCTACGGAGAAAATGACAGTAAGTCTTCGTGAGTTCGCACAGAAGAAAAACATTTCCTATTTGTTGCTGCCTCCCATTGGCGGCGCCGCCGTCGGCGTCATCGGCGTTTTCTTCCCGGAAGTTTTTGGCGTTGGGTACGAGGCGGTGACGCGGGCGCTGAACGGCGAATATGCCATACATCTGCTCGTTGTGTTGGTGTTGATGAAATGCGCCGCAACGGCGGTGACCCTGTCTTGCCGTTTCGGCGGCGGCGTCTTCTCGCCAGGGCTTGTAATCGGCGCCTTTGCCGGCGCCGCGTTCGGCGCAACGCTGGCGCATTTTTTTCCGGGCGCGACGGCGAGCCCCGTCTACTACGCAATGATCGGCATGGGTGCGGCGAGCGGCGCAATTCTTGGCGCGCCGATTTCGACAACACTGATCGTCTTTGAACTCACTGGCGAATACGGCATTACGATCTCGCTGATGGTCGCCGTCGCCATCGCCACGCTGATTACACAATGGGCGTGCGGCCAATCGTTTTTTCACTGGCAGTTATCGCGGCGCGGCTATGACTTGTCTGAAGGCCCGCAGGGCATCATCCTCAAAACGACACGCGTTCGAGAGGTCATGGAAAAAATGCCGCCGGGCGCGCCGCTCCCCGCTGACGCTGAACGCCTTGAGACCCACCACTCCCTCGGCGAAGCGCTGGCAAAACTCAATGATGCGGAAGAGCACGGACTGCCGGTAGTTGATTCCACGGAGAAGGATCAGGTCGTCGGCTATCTTTCGCGCGTCAAAGCGCTCGCCGCTTACAACAAAGCGCTAATCGACGAAAATATTGAACATCACACTTAGCAGGCTAAAACTTGGCGACCGCCATCGCGAGGAAAAGACGCAATCGCTTGCGGATCGGAAAGCTCTTGCCTGCATTTTTCGCGTAAATCGGCGTTAGCGATAAATGCAAAAATGCAGGAACAAGCTCCGAACGTGCATTTGCAAGTGAAGGCGCTGCTTCCTGATAGAGGCGCAACGACTGCGCAGGCAAATCCGCCGCAAGATTCGGGGCAATTGCAGCTCCTTCACGCGCCATGGCGAAAGCAGCTCCCGCCTTGATAGCCGCCTCAACGAGCGCGCTGTCACCGCCAGCCAGGGCAGCAGCAATGCCGTCGGCCGCGCCATCTGATTTCACCAAACACTCCGTCAAATTATCGGCTGACGTATGCTTTTCGCCATATAGCGGCCGCGTCATGGCGTCGATCATGCCGTCAATTTGCGGGGCATAGTCAGCATGATGAAGGCCCGTCGCCGCCACTGCCTCAACAACAGGATGCGCCCGTGGCGGTTTCCCGTTTCTGATTTCTTCAAACGCCTCGCGCCACCATTGCAGCCTTATTTCGCCCAGCGCTGGTTCGCTTACCGCACCCGGAATGCGATGCAATTCGAGGCCGAACGCACCGAGCGCGATCATTGCGCATCGCAAAGGTTCAGGCGCGTAACGCGCCGCCAGCCATCGATCCTCGTCCTGCCGACGCAACAGGTCAGAACAGTAGGCCATGCTTTGCGTTGAGCTTTGTGCAAGCGAGTCTGACATAGAAATTCTTACTATAAGGATTGTGAAGCTACGAATACACAATGAAAGCAAAGAACCAGCCTCATTCAGAGCGAATGCTTTCATTTTTGTCACATGCCTGAGTGCCGCAAACGGTCGCAGGTCTCTTGAAGCTGGCAGCAAGATGGATAGGTTGAACCCTAAACAGAGAGGTTGTTATGGCGATTGAGTTACTCGAACTTCCCTACAAGAAAAGCGCGCTCGCACCGCATATTTCAAAGAAAACTGTTGAATTTCACTATGACAAACACACTGCTGGTTATGTCGACAAAACCAACAAGGCGATTGCCGGAACCGCATTGGACAAGCTGCCGCTTGAAGAAATAGTGCGCGCCGCTTCTGACAAGGGCGATCAGGCGTTGTTCAATAATGCCGCGCAAGCCTGGAATCATTTTTTCTATTGGCAAAGCATGAAGCCGCGCGGCGGCGGCAAACCCAAAGGCGACATCGCTGCAATGATCAAGGACAGCTTTGGGGGATTGGATGCGTTCAAAACGGCGTTTGCCGACGCAGGCGGAAGTCAGTTTGGATCAGGCTGGGCCTGGCTTGTTGCAAAAGGCGGCAAACTTGAAGTTCGCAAAACGTCGAATGCCGAAACACCGCTCACCGAAGTAGGTGTAACGCCTCTCCTCACCATGGATGTGTGGGAGCATGCGTACTATCTCGATTATCAAAACAAACGGCCTGATTATGTGACCGCGTTTCTTGATAAGCTCGTCAATTGGGATTTCGCCAGCGAAAACCTGTCCAAAGCATCCTGACCCAGATTAGGCGCCGGCAGGAACAGCCTTGGACCAGTCGCGCTTCACATCTGTCGCCAGCAAGAACGGCGAAGCGACGAAGATCGACGAATACGTACCGATCACGATGCCCCAGATCATGGCGAGGGTGAATCCACGCAACACGGCGCCGCCAAAGATTACCAGCGCCATCAGTGCTAACATGGTGGTGCCCGAAGTCATGATTGTGCGTGTCAGCGTGTCGTTGATTGACAGGTCGATGAGGTCCGCCAGCGGCTTGGTTTTGAACTTTCGCAAATTCTCGCGAACCCGGTCATAGACGACCACGGTGTCGTTCATGGAATAACCAACAATCGTCAAAATCGCGGCGATGATGGACAGGTTGAACTCCAGTCGCGTCACGGAAAACATGCCGAGCGTGATGATCACATCGTGGACCAGTGCGATAATCGCGCCCAGTGAAAACTGCCACTCAAAGCGCAGCCAAATATAGATAAGCATCATGCCGATGGCGAGCGCCACAGCGAGCGCACCCTTTTGAACCAGTTCACCCGAGACGGTCGGGCCGACGACATCCTCCTTACGGAAGGTCGCCCCTTCTCCAAGCAGCGCTGACACCGTTTCTTTGACCTGATTCAAGGCTTGAAACTGTATGTTTTCACCTTCCGCGTCAGTCGCATCCGGGTTTTCAACTTCCTGTTGCGACACTTTGATCAGCACGGCTTTATCCGAGCCGGCAAAATCCTGAATCTCCTGCACGTCGACACTACCCAGCCCGAGATCGGAGACAGCACTTCGCACAGCCCCAATATCGATTGGTTTGGTATCGGAGACTTCGACGGTGACGCCGCCTTTGAAGTCTACACCGAAATTGAGTCCCAGCGTTGCGAGCGCGATGAGCGAGCCAACGACCAGCACAGCCGAAAACGCTAAAGCGGCAAATCGGATCCGGGTGAAACCGAAGGACGTGTTGTCGGGAATGAGTTTGAGCAACATATTCTTCGCACCCTAAAGTTTGATTTCTTTTGGCCGCTTCGCGAGCAGATATCCGCCAGCGAAAAGCCGTGTCAGCACATAGGCGGTGAACACTGAGGTTACGACCCCAACAGCCAGCGTAATCGCAAAGCCGCGAACCGGACCCGCGCCGAGCTGGAACATGATCAACGCCGCCAAAAAGGTCGTGATGTTGGCGTCAATGATCGCCGAGCGCGCTTTATCATAACCAACTTCCGCCGCTTTAATGGGCGGCTTGCCAGCCAGAAGCTCTTCACGGATGCGTTCAAAAATCAGCACGTTCGCGTCGACCGCCATGCCGATGGTCAATACAATGCCCGCAATTCCCGGCAAGGTCAGCGTCGATCCGAGCAGAGACAGAACTCCCGCGATTAAGATGACGTTGGCGATCAGCGCGATGTCAGCGTAAACGCCAAAACGGCCATAGCTGATAATCATATAGAAGATGACTAAAACAAAACCGATGAGCAGCGCCTCAGCGCCCGCCTTAACCGAATCCTCGCCGAGCTGCGCGCCGACAGATCGCTGTTCAAGCGTTGTCAGCTCGGCAGGCAACGCGCCAGAACGGATCAGCAATGACGTTTCCGCCGCTTCCAGTGCGGTAAAGTTGCCCGTAATGCGTCCCGATCCCGCTGTGATCGGCGTCAAAATATTGGGTGCTGAGATAATTTGATTGTCGAGCACAATCGCGAAAATCGATCCGACATTCTGTTTGGTATATTCCGCGAAACGGCGCGCTCCGCGATTATCGAATGCGAAATTGATTTGAAAGCCGGCGCCGTCGGAATTTGGACTGGCAGATGCGGTTTGCACCATGTCACCCGTCACTTCTGCATCCTCGTAAAGCACCAGCCCTGGGCGGCCCGAACCTTCCAGCGATGCAAATGGAACGAAAATCCGCCCGGGAGGCAACAGGCCTGCTGCGGCGTCCGCGAGACTGACAGTCGGATCATTCCTGTGGAAGCTCAACTGGCCAGTACGATTGATCAGCGCCTTCAACGCTTCTGGATCGCTATCGCCCGGCACCTGGACAACAATGCGGTCGACCCCTTGAGGCGCGATCAGCACTTCCTTGTTGCCAGCGGGATCGATACGGCGGCGGACGACTTCAATGGAATCGCGAACCGCCTCAGTGGCGTAATAACGCTGCGCTTCCGGCGTCATAGCCACAGCGATGCGCGCGCCGTCCGCCGTGACCGTAAAAGCGCGAATACCTAGTCCAAGCGCGCCGCCAACGCCGCCACGGGTGACGCTGCGAACGCGTTCTTCCGCTTGTTCCGCTTCCGTTGGATCAGCGATCAACAAAGAAATCTGGCGATCATCTTCATTGTAAGAGAGGCTTTCAATCGAAACGCGCTTTTTATTCGCGGCGCTGCTTGGCCGCATCTCCCGGCGAATATCGCTCATTGTCGACTTCATCCGGTCGTCGATAACTTTCTGCGTATCTACGCTCAGCAACAAATGCGAGCCGCCTTGCAAATCGAGACCGAGATTGATCGTGCCTCTGGGAATAAACCCCGGCAGGCTGTTCCGGGTCGCTTCCGACAACAGGTTTGGAAGAGCAAAAAGTGCGCCCAGCAGCACAAGCAGCGCGATGCCGGCAGTCTGGAATTTTGTGAATTGGAGCATGTGTTCGGCCCGGATGCAGCGCGCGACAGCGCTTCTTTAAGGATAAAGCGGCGGGAAATTAATCGTTGGCTGGCGGCTGGGGCTTCGTACGAACATCCGTCAATGTCGCCTTGATCACCTTCACGGTGACGTTGTCGGCAAGCTCAACCATGACTTCTTCACCTTCGAGCACTTTGGTGACTTTGCCGACGATGCCTCCAGCAGTGACGACCACATCGCCGCGGCGCACGTTCGACACCATTTCCTGGTGCTTCTTACGGGCCGTCATCTGCGGCCGGATAAGGAGGAAATAGAAAATGACGAAGATGGCGATAAGGGGAAAGAGTTGAGCAAATATCGCGCCTGGACCGGTGGCGGTCTGGGCGGCTTGCGCATAGGCGGGCGAAAATAGCATCTGAGTTGAACTCCCTCGGGAATTTGGAGCCGGCGCCCGGGAGGCGTGGGTGTTTCCCCCTCCCCGTCCAGCCAAGGTTCGCGGATATATAGCGATCCATAGGGCGGTTGCAATGCGTTGAAATGACTAGCGAAGCGCCGCGTTAAGGCTCCATCCCCTGCTGAGTGCGGGAATTCCCGGTTTTGCGCGCAAATTGATGAATTCGCTCGATGATGGACCCTGCATAGTCCGCCAACCGTCAATCTGCATTTGTTCTCGCGGGGTGTGATCGCCGCAAGCCGTTGATTGCGGGAACAATTTCGATAGGCTGACCCACAGTGTTGGCAGGAATTTTGCTCCTCTGGAGTTTCTGCCTGTGAAATGACTTTACCGTGGGGGCGGCGCTAAGAATGCCTGCAAAAATACTGTTTCTCGGCTTTGACGGCGCCGATCCAGCCCTTATCGACGAGATGATCGCGGAAGGCGAACTTCCCGCGTTCAAGCATGTCCGCGATTCGTCCTGCGTACACCCCATCACCAATGATCCCGCCATGGGGGCCGCCCAATTTTGGACCAGCGCCTCCATCGGCGCCGGCCCCGGTCATCACGGCCATTATTTCTACATGCAGTTCAAACCCGACACCTATGACATCATCACCAATCACGAATCATCACTGCCGGATATAACGCCCTTCTGGAATTTGCTCGATCGTGATGGCTATCGCGTTGGCGTAGTCGACTGGCACCGGATGATGCCTAAGCCGATGAAGAACGGCTTGCTGATCGATAATTGGCTGGGTCACGATCCGCTAACAGGCGCGGTGTTTTCTCCACTGTCTTTGCGAAGCGAGTGTGAAAAATATTTCACCGGTGATCCGATTGCCGGCGGCTTTGCGTGCAAACCCCGCGAGACTGCTGAAGCCTTGAACGACTATCTTTTTCACCTCTTTAATCGAATTGATGTGAAGGCGTCATTTTGCACCGATCAAATGCGAAACTCAGATTGGGATTTATTCATTACCTGCTTTTCTGACGTTCATGATGTTGGACACTATTTCTATAACCTTTGCGATCCAGTTCACGAATTATACGATCACGATCTTGCCGCCCAAGTGAGAGAACCGTTGCGGACATGCTATCGCCGCCTTGATGCGCAAATTGCGAAATTAATTGATGCTGCAGGGCCTGACGCCAAGCTATTCGCCTATGGCGGGCCAGGAATGGAGACATTTGTCAGCGCAAATGGCGCGATGGACGAAATGACCCGCCGCATTGATCTGGGCGTTGGCGCACCGCTCACGGCGGCGGAAACCGCGAAACAGAAATACCACTCGCTAATTCCAAAAGAGCTTCGCTGGACGCTGACGCCGCTGGCGCGCGCGGTGCGGCGCAAGGTTATTGTAAACGATTACGCAAAGCGGCGCTTTTTCGCCGTTCCGCATAATGACAATTCAGGCGCAGTGCGCATCAATGTGAAGGGCAGAGAGAAGCACGGAATTGTCGCGCGCGGCGCAGAATTCGATTTGGTCGTTGAAGAGATCACAGAAGGCGTTTTGACGTTCAAGAATGCTGACACTGGAAAGCCGCTGGTCAAGCGGGTGGTGTGTGTGCCGCATCTCTATGACGGGCCCTATATTGATCACTTGCCAGACCTTTATATTGAATGGAACCGGGCCGATACGCCCAACGACATGCGCAAAATTACTTCCGAGAAATTCGGAGACATCGAATTTTCACACACTGGCCGAACCGGCGATCATAACGACACAGGATTTTTCTGGAGCCCGGAAGATGCGCCACCGCAATCCATCAGCCGGCCGGAAGAAATCACGGCGCCGGTCGTTGCGTCCGTTACGGGCGCTGCAAAATAGCCGGTCTGGCTGGTCATTCGACAAACACCCTTGATTGGAGGCTACGACCCGAAAGTTAGGGTCAGGCGGGCGAACCCTCTTCCCGGACCTTGGCTCCTGTGACGGGGTTGGGACGTTGTCTCTCCTGCGCTCGATCCGGAGGTCTTGTTACCCGAAAATGAGTGAGCGCTCACTTGACAAATCACTCCGCAGCATCCAAATTGCGCCACGTGAGTGAGCGCTCACAATCTACTGCTCCCAAGCTGGCTTATTTGGATTTTCAGCGTCGTGGAAGGCGGAAAAGTGAATTCAGCAGCGAAGGCTCCGCATGAACCGCCCGGCGTAACGCCAGATGCAAGCGGCGCCAAAGCACGGATTGAGCGCGCAGCGCTGGGGCTATTTTGTATTCGCGGCGTTGACGCCGTCACCACCCGAGAAATCGCCAGCGCCAGCAGCGTTTCAGAGGGCGCGCTATACCGCCACTACCCAAGCAAAGAGTCTCTGGCTGAGACGATGTTTTTTGCCATCCATACGCGCCTCGCCTGCGAAGTTGAGGAGGCCGCACAAAGCGCAAACGGTATTGACGAAAAAGCGCGCGCCATCGTCGCCGCCTATGTTCGGATCGCCGATCATGACTGGACGTTGTTCACCTATCATCTGCTCACCACGCATCGTTTTCTTCCCTATGCGAATAAATCAGCAGAGCAATCGCGAACTGATAACCCTGTGGCGATTGTCGAGGGCGTGATCTCTGAATCCATGAAAAGCGGCGCACTTCCTTCCGGCGATTCAAATTTGAAAGCCGCCGCCGCCCTTGGCGTTGTCTTGCAGGCTGCGCTGCACAAAATATACGGGCGGATCAGCGGCGATCTTAGCGCGCATGAATCGTCGTTAGCACAAGCGGTCATCGCTGTTTTGCGGTCTTAAAGGAAGCGATCAATGATTTCCCTCATCCGGTCCTTGTCATTCCAGGCCGCCTATTGGGTGACGTCAATTTTTTACGTCCTCGGCGCATTGCCGCTATTGGCGCTGCCCAGCCGCAAGCCGCTCATGTTCTGGATTCGCGGATATACTCGCACTATGTGCATGTGGATGGGCCTCCTTGGCGGCATCAACATCATCGTTCGCGGCAAAGAAAAAATTCCCGATGGACCGTGCATTATCGCCGCAAAACACCAAAGCTGGGGCGACGGATTTTTGATGTTTTCACAGTTTCAAGACCTCGCCTTTGTCACCGGAGATCACCTTGAAAGTTTTCCGCTGATTGGCGGGCTGCTGCGCAAGATGGGCGCCATCGTTGTCGACAATTGCGGCGGCGCTTATGCAAGGGCGCGGCTTGTCGATGAAGAACTTAAAAAAGCGCAAGCCGACAATCGCCGAATTCTCATTTATCCAGAAGGTCATCTTGCGCCCGCCGGTCAGCACTATCGCTACAAGAAGGGCGTCTACCACATGTATCAGGCTTATGGTTGCGCTGCGGTTCCTGTCGCCACCAATCTCGGTCTCCGGTGGCCGCAACAAAGCTGGCGTTTGACGCCGGGTGATGCAGTGATCGAATTTCTGGACCCAATTCCGCCGGGGCTCGACAAGGACGCATTTATGACGCGGCTTGAAGGGATGATCGAAGCGCGGTCTATTGCCCTTCTGGGCAGCGAAACGCCCGAGGGTGTCGAGATCGGCGCTCTCCTCCCCGACCCGCGGAGCTGACCCATTGACGACTTCAAGCGCGCCTATTGCATCGTCTTCTTTGCCGTTATTTTTTCAGCGGCGATTTCTGCCCATGTGGACCGCGCTTTCCTTCGGCACGTTTGCTGACAACACATTGCGTCAGGCGTTGTTGATCGGCATCCCCGCAGGCGTCATTGCTGTGCCGGCATTTTCAAAGCCAGACGACGCAATTCCGGTGATTGGCGCGCTGTTGCCGGCCGCGATATTGATTTTCTCATCCGTATCAGGACAATTGGCGGATAAATTCGAAACGTCGATGATGTTTCGCCGTACAAAGTTCGCTGAATTTTTGCTGATGCTCACCGCAGGCGCTGCTTTTGCTTTTGGCTGGGGCATGATCGCCGTCGCCATGCTGTTCGCCATGGGCGCGCAATCGGCGTTTTTTTCTCCTGTCCGGGTTTCCGCCATGCCCAAATATCTCGCTATGGATGAGCTAGTGCGCGGCAACGGGCTCTGCAATGCGGGCCTGTTTTCGTTTATCCTGCTGGGTTATCTCGCAGGCGGTTCCATGATTGTGCTCACTAATGGCGGCGCCATGGTCGGCGCAACGCTGATTGCCGCGGCGAGCGTTGGTCTTTTTGCCGCCTTCATGACGCCATTTGCCGCCGCCAATGCGCCCGATCTGCGATTAAGCGCCAATGGAATTGGCCAGGCATTTTTGATGTTTGGATATGTATTCAAATCGCCCGGTGTGGCGCCGCCGCTCTTTGGCGCTGCGATTTTCTACCTATTGTCCACAGCCGTGACAGTCGTCATTCCGCTCTATGGACGCGACGCACTTCATGCAACGCCTTTCGTTTGGGCGGCGCTCAACGGATTTTTCGCTATCGGCGCAGGGCTCGGCGCGATTACCGCAGCAAGTCTGTCGCGCAAGCGCTCCGGCCTCGGCGCCTCTGCTTTTGCTATCGCCGCCGGCGGCGTTGTCAGCATCGTGATTTACTTCATCACGCCGCTCGCGGCCGGAACCACTGAGGCGCCCTTAACGCTAGGCGGGCTTTTTTCTTCCGTAAGCGGACAGATGTTGGTTCTTGTTCTTATTCTGACTGCTGCGCTTTCCGGCGTCTATATAGCCCCTCTGCAAGCGGCGATGCAGCGCCGCGCGCCGCGAGAAGTCAGGGCGCGGATTATGGCGGCGGGCGCATTCGCGAACGCTGCATTCGCAATACCCGGCTCGCTTTCGGTTCTCGCCATCACCCGCACCGGCGCCGATCCGCGCCTTGCGTTTGTGGCCGTTGGCGCCGTTATGCTCGCCATTGCGGGGGTCATGTTTTATCGCAAAAACCGGTTAGCCGAAGGGCTCTATGACGAGATGCTTTCGGCGCCGCAATCAAGCGCGCCCACCGCATAAAAGCGAGAATCTGCTCACCTGCCTGACTATTCATTTGCCGCAGCCGGACCCATAATATTTACTTCTGATTAACGAATACGCCCAAACTCCTCTGATTTGTCGGGCCCATAATCACCAAACGCCGCGAAACCGGACCAACTGCCAGAAATCGACCCTCTTCGGTTAACGGGAAAGCAAGGACGAAAAGGTATTTTCCACAAGATATGGAACTGACTTTCGCCATTATTGCGACCTGTCTGGTGTTCGGCTTCGTCGCCGCGCTCGCCTCCTTCAGGCCCAATCTCATTCCAGAGATCGGGTCGAGTTTGCGCAATGCGGAGACCGTCAAAAAGTTTTCACCGCGAAACACGCTGTTCATTATCGGATCAAGTACGAACCACCCAGCTTGCCGGATGCAGAGGCGTTTGCTGAAACCCGCTATCGCCGCCCTGATCCGCGAAGACGTTTCCGTGATGGAGGTTTATGGTGAAGCCACGCCGCGTCAGAACGGCGATCCGATAGAGTGGCTTGATCCAGCCTTATTGCGCCATGCGCTCAATGCAGAAGGCGGGTTCTATGTCATCTATGTCGATGGTGACGGCAAGACGCTGTTCCGCAGCGAGGCGCCAATGGTGACATCGGACATCTTGCATCGCGCCCGCCTTGATATTGCCGCGCCTGCGCGCGGACATGGCGCACGTAAAAACGATGTCTTGAAAAAACTTCGCGCCGCCTAAACCGCACTCAGCCTGCCAATCGAATGATAGGCAAACCCTGCTTCTTTCATTTCCTCGGGGCGATAGATGTTGCGCAAATCAATCATAATCGGCGACTTCAGCAGCGACTTAACGCGATCCATATCCAGCGCGCGAAACTCATCCCATTCCGTGATAATGACAACCGCATCTGCGCCATCTAGCGCGGGATAAGGCCCATCAGTATACTCAACATCCTTCAAAAGGCCCTGCGCTTCATGCATCCCAGCCGGATCGAAAGCGCGAACTTTCGCCCCCGCTGCTTGCAATGCTGGAACAATATCGAGCGACGGGGCATCACGCATGTCATCAGTGTTTGGCTTAAACGTCAGGCCGAGAACGGCGACCGACTTGCCAGTAAGCGAGCCGCCGCAAGCTTCTATGACCCGCGCCGCCATTTTCTTTTTGCGCGCATCATTGATCTCCACTACCGCTTCGACAATGCGGGTCGGCGCTTCATAGACTTGCGCCGTACGAACCAGGGCTAGCGTGTCTTTGGGAAAACATGAGCCGCCATAGCCAGGACCTGCATGGAGAAATTTCGAACCAATGCGGCCGTCAAGCCCAATACCCTTCGCGACTTCTTGAACATTGGCGCCGACCTTCTCACAGATATCCGCCATCTCGTTGATGAAAGTAATCTTGGTCGCGAGGAATGCATTCGCCGCGTATTTGATCAATTCCGATGTCGCTCGATTTGTGAAGACGATCGGCGTCTCGTTGAGATAGAGCGGCCGGTAAAGTTCGCGCATGACTTTTTTTGCGCGCTCGTCTTCAGCGCCGACAACCACCCGGTCCGGGCGTTTGAAATCCATGATCGCCGCGCCTTCACGCAAAAATTCCGGATTGGAAACGACAGAAAAGTCAGCATCCGGACGGACACGGCGAATAATCTCTTCAACTTCTGATCCGGTTCCCACCGGCACCGTCGATTTGGTAACGACGACCGTATAACCTTCCATCACTTCGGCGATCTCTTCGGCCGCCTTGTGAACATAGGAGAGATCGGCGAAGCCGTCGCCGCGGCGCGAGGGTGTTCCCACAGCGATAAAGACCGCATCCGCTTTCGGCGTCGAAGCCGCAAGGTCGAGACTGAAGGAAAGCCGGCCCGCCTTTACGTTCTCAGCGACCAGCGCTTCAAGACCTGGTTCGTAGATCGGAATTTCGCCCGCTTCGAGCTTGGCGATTTTCGCGCGATCCTTGTCGACGCAAACCACATCGTGCCCAAAATCTGCAAAGCAAGCGCCGGAGACGAGGCCCACATAGCCTGTGCCAATCATGGTGACGCGCATGGCGTAAATCCTATGGTCAACACGCCCGGCCCATCAGCGCGCGAGCGAGGGCCCCGATGCTCAGGGCCGTATTGTTCTGACCGCAGGTCTTAAACGGCGTTTTTCGGAAAAACCACCGCCTTCACGGTCATAAACAGGATTTTTATGTCAAACCAAAGTGACCAGTTGTCGACATAGGCAAGGTCGTAGCGGACCCGATCCTCCATCTGCTCATTTTCGGAAGTCTCGCCGCGGTAGCCATTCACCTGCGCCCAGCCGGTGATGCCGGGTTTGACCTTGTGGCGGCCGGAATAGTTTTCGATGGCGCGCGCATATTGGTGGTTGTGGGCCAGCGCATGCGGACGCGGCCCGACAAGCGACATCTCGCCCTTAATAACATTGATAAGTTGCGGTAGCTCGTCGAGGCTGTACCGGCGCAAGATCGCCCCAAGCGGCGTAATGCGCGCATCGCCCTGTTTGGCCTGCGTCACCGTCTCGCCATCCTCCGCAACCGTCATGGTGCGGAATTTATAGACCTTGAAGACCGCGTTATTAAATCCGTGGCGCTTTTGCGCGAACAAGATCGGTCCCTTGCCCTGAAGCTTGATCAACGCCGCAATAACAAGCATGACTGGTGTCAGCAGAATAAGCGCGACTGCGCCTAGCACATAGTCTTCGACAGTTTTAATGATGCTGCCCCATCCTTCGAGCGGACGCCGGTATAGAGAGAGCACACGCACGCCGCCCACATCCGCAATCGCTCCGCCAAGATGATCCAGCCAATGGATGTTCGGACAAATCGCAATCGAAACCGGCAATATAGAAAGCCGTCGAACAAGTTTCGCCATATCTTCACCGGATGCGCGCGGGACAGCGATGACTACATCGTCGATATCGCCGTTGCGCGCGGCGAACGCCAGGTCATTTAGGTCACCATCAGGCGCGCCTTGGCTGGAGTCACCATTATTTTGCAGCCCCGCGTCATACACGCCCACGATTGAAATTCCCGCCGGCGACGCCTTCGCATAGTTGGCGAATTTTACGCCAAGTGACGTTGCGCCTACAACCGCAACACGGCGCGCAAAGACGCCGCCCTCTTTTGTCATTCGGCGCACGAAACTGCTGGCAGCAAAGCGTGTTCCGATCACGGAGAACATTGCTGCGGCGCTCCAGCCGGTCAGCCAGACACGAGAGAAATTATCGGATATTTTGAGCGCAAACCCAAACGCCAATAACCCTAACAATACAAGCGCCCACCGCGTGACGATGGCGCGTATTGATTTTTCAGCCGAAGCGATCTGATCGAATTCGTAATATCCGTCCCGGCGCATCAGCGCGGTCAAGCCGGTGGCTCCCATAATACCGGCTGTCGCATAACTTTGAACATCGAATTCCGTCCGCAACGCATATACATGATAGACAAACGCGACGATCACAGCCGTAAAGATGACAAGAATGAAATCTATGAACTGGATGATGTCGCCAATCAGCACACGCGCAACCGGTCCGCGACGGCGCACGCCGTCCGTTGAAAAACTGTCGATTTCACTGCTCAGGCCCGGGTCCGCCATAGCGGCTCTTGTCTCCCACTCTAATTGCGCCGGCAAGCTGCTTTTTAGCGCCTCAGTCCAGCCCCAAGCCGCTTGTTGCGCATCCAATAGGCACCGCCCGGAAGCGGCCCAATGTTTGAATGTCTTTTGATTAGCAATAAGGCTAATTTGCGTCAAAAAGGTTACCTGTGCCATGTCGAAACAGTTTGCGACATTTCATGTCAGTTGGCGGGACGCCAAGGGACGGCCGCTGGGCCTGATCGCAGACGAACGCGACTATGGGCGCGCCGCCGCCGCCGCCTTGCAGATTCGCCTAAATCAGCTCGCCGACGAGGGCTGGATCGTGCAGGAGATCATGCCGGCCACAGGACTCACACCTCGCCAGAGCGCTGCTTTCACCATTGTTGCTTTTCGCTAAGGCGCGGCAAATCGCCAATTGCCAACCATGCCCACGCCCGGCATGGAGGAGCGATGACCCAGCAAGACGACAGCACTCCGATCTTCACCGATAAGGCGCTTTGCGACGCGCTGACGTCAATGGCGCTCAAAGCGGGCGCTGCGGCGATGAAAATCTACGCGAAGGATGTCGTCGCGCATTCCAAAGCTGACTCCTCGCCGGTGACGGAGGCCGACCAGCTGGGCGAAGAAATTATCCTCGCTGGGCTCGCAGCCTTTGCACCGGACATTCCGGTTCTCGCGGAAGAAAGCGCTTCGGCTGGCGACATCCCCGAAAAGCTCGGAGACAGGTTCTTCTTGGTCGATCCGTTGGATGGCACGAAAGAATTCATTTCCAAGACGGGCGAGTTCACGGTCAACATTGCGCTGATCGAACATGCCCGCCCTGTGTTTGGCGTGGTCTACGCGCCAGCCATTCATAAGCTGTATGTCGGTGAACGCTCCGGCGCCTGGAAAGCCATAATCGACAATAACGGTGCGATCGGCCAGCGCCAGCCAATCCGTGTGCGGACAGCTCCGCAGAACGGCCTTATCGCCGTCGCCAGCCGTTCGCATCGCTCGCCGGAAACAGACGAGTATTTGAACACGCTCAGCGTCGCTGACTTCACCGCCGCGGGGTCATCGTTAAAGTTTTGTCTGGTCGCTGAAGGCGCCGCCGACATTTATCCCCGTTTCGGGCGCACAATGGAGTGGGATACGGGCGCAGGTCAGGCAGTTCTTGAAGCAGCCGGCGGGCGTGTCGTGACGCATCCGGAAGGCGAACCGCTTGGCTATGGCAAACGGTCCCGGGGATTTGACAATCCACATTTTATCGCCTGGGGCGCTCGCTAAACGCTAACGATACAAAACATCCGACATCTGGAACAGGTTAGCGGGCGCGGCTGAATCCCGGCGCACCCAGATCTCCCACAATGCAGTCCGTTCGACCATTTTGAACTGCGTATAAAGCAGTGCTTCGGCGCGGCCCTTAGCTTCGGTTGTCTTTGGATCCATGTCGAGTCGCGGCACAAAGACGACGCTCGCTTTGTGCGCCGCTGCAGTTCCGTCCGCCTGACAGTCGCGATCCTCCGCCAGAACGCAGGCCGTATCGGCGCCGGTGAGGAAAGCCACATCAAGCCCCTCAGCCGCTAGAATACGCGCGCGCGCCGACGCTTCGAGCAGCATCGCAGATTGGTCAACAGGCGTGAGCGCAAAAAACTCCCGTGCTTCCGGCGTTGAGAATCGCCCTTCCTCAACCCATTTGGCGATCGTGGGCCCGCCGGGCTGCACAAGCGCTAACTCACTGCGGATATTTTCCGGCGCGCTTTTCGCAGCCTCATATTGCAACGAGAACTGACCGATGGCGTGAACAGAAATCGCGCCAGTCCAGAACAATGTCAGCGCCGCTGCGCATAGCGCAACCGCAACGCTTGCCCGGTCATGGTCGCGAAACAACCCGTCATAGAATGGCGACGCCACAGAAAAACATGCAAGGCCGGCAGATAATGCGAAGACCGGCAGCGCGTTTGCGCCCGTGAGTCGCGCCACAATATAGCCAGCCACAAGCAGCCCGCACGCAGCAGCCCAGTTCTTCCAGGCGGTGCGACCGCCAAAGACGGCGCTTGAAAAGATCACGATCAGTGCGGCAAATGCAGCGCCCCCGATGCCGATAACGCTTTCGCCGCCTTTCAGCATAGCGTGATAATCGAGGGCCGCCGGCGCCGCCGCCGCTCGCGCTGCGTTAATGCCGGGAGCGAAAATCTCAGCCAAGGTTGCAAACAATACGAACACACAGAGCACTGTTGCGTAACGCCACAATCCGAATTTGCCAGTCATGAACGGGCAGACAGACAACAGCACAAACCCGACCAACGCAAAGGCCGGATTCAACAGCCACAAAGCGTACATCATGGCGCCGCCCAGCGCGCCCTCAAGGCGTGCTCGCATAGCAGAATCATCAGCGGAAACCGTAACGAATGAAAGGCCGCAAACCATAAAGAGTGCAAGCCCAATCTCCGTCGCGCCAGAAAACGGCGCTGCTGCGAACGCCGCAAGCGCAGCCGTTGCAATGGCGGTGAACAGCGTTGGAAAGCGCGTAGAGGCGATAAACGCAAAAGGATACAAAACGAGCGCTGCGCCTATCGCTTTGGCGATCAAATGGACGCGGCCCGGCGTTTCAACGAAGAGATCAGCGGCCATTAACAACAGCAAATGTAAGGGCGCGGCCTGGGCTGCGAGCTTCGCCTCTCCGGCGACAACGGCACGAGCCTCGGCGATCGGGGCCAGCATATCAACTGTCGGCGTCAGGCTTAACAGGGCTGGCGAAAACACCGCCGCGACGACAAATCCCACCGCCGCAATGATCGCCCACAAAAACGTCCAGCCGGGTTCTCTCCATGAAAATAGCGCCATAGCGGTGCGACGGGCGCGCGGCGCGGCGCATCGCCATGCCAGTTGGTTCTCGGACGCGTCATCGGCGGTACGGGCTGTATTCATATGGGACAACTTTTGCTCACATTCCGGTCAGAACTGGCCAACAAGGGCCAACCCTTAACGGGAGCATTGCAAGTCGCCTGCCGTTCGCTCGCCTTAAACGGGAAATCCTCGGAAATGCGCCGATTCCG
Organism: Hyphococcus sp.; assembly: GCA_021604585.1. Taxonomy (GTDB): domain Bacteria; phylum Pseudomonadota; class Alphaproteobacteria; order Caulobacterales; family Parvularculaceae; genus Hyphococcus. Next base: position 26,435 of record BQJG01000020.1, on the reverse strand, counting down.
GCTTTGCCTCAGCGGCGGCGCTGCTATGGTCTCGCGCCATGCGCACCCTCTTTCACATGCCGCTCGATCCCGCCTCGCGAATGATCCGCATCATTCTCGCTGAGAAAGGTCTGCCAGCGCAGTTTGTGGAAAGGCGGCCCTGGGCTGATGATGACGGCGCCCTCGGCGCCGTTAACCCTGCCGTTACAGTGCCGGTGCTGATTGACGAGCCCCCGACAGGCGGCGAGATCGCCATCTCACCCGCCTCCGCTATCGTCGAGTATCTTGAAGAGGCCTACACGAGCGAGCCGCTTTTTCCCGCCACCTCTGCAGCGCGGGCGGAAACCCGGCGTCTTTGCCATTGGTTTATCGACAAGTTTGAGACGGAGGTTTCTGCGTTCACCCTGCGCGAGCGAGTCGATAAGCGCTTGATGCGCCGCGGACAGCCCGACTATGAATTGCTGAAAGCTGGCGCGGAGGCTCTCGCCTGGCATCTTGATTACACGGCATGGCTGCTTGATCAGCGATACTGGCTTGCCGGCGACAAAATGAGCGCAGCGGACATTGCCGCCGCCGCGCAACTTTCCGCACTCGATTACATCGATTTTGTTCCGTGGGAAAAATTTTCTGCGGTCAAGGATTGGTATGCGCGTGTGAAATCGCGACCGTCCATGCGGCCGATTCTGCGTGATCGCATCGAAGGCTTGCCGCCGCCAGCACATTACGACAATCCGGATTTTTAATGATCGCCCCTGCAACGCTCCAGAATCGCATCCGCCAGCAAGCGCGCGCCGCGGGATTCGATGCAGTCGGATTTTCGAGTGCGCTTTTGCCAAGCTCTCTTCGAGATCAGTTGCTAGAGTTTCTCTCACTTGGCCGCCACGGCGATATGGGTTGGCTGGAAACGCGGGCCGAGCAAAGGGCGCAGCCGCAAACGCTCTGGGCCGATGCAAAAAGCGTGATCATGCTTGGCATGAATTACGGACCTGAAGCCAATCCGCTTCCCGCACTGGACGTTAAAACCAATGGGGTTATTTCCGTTTACGCGCAGAATCGCGACTACCACGATCTCGTCAAAAAGCGGCTCAAGCGTGTGGCGCGGCAAATTGTCGAGGACACCGGGGCCGAAGTGAAAGTGTTTGTGGACACCGCGCCGGTGATGGAAAAACCACTTGCCGCGCGCGCCGGACTGGGCTGGCAAGGAAAACACACCAATCTGGTTTCACGCGAATTTGGCTCGTGGTTGTTTCTTGGCGCAATCTTTACGACGCTCAACCTTGCGGAGAGCGAGCCTGCGCAAGATAGCTGCGGCTCTTGCAACGCATGTCTCGATATTTGTCCAACGGACGCTTTTCCCGCGCCCTACCAGCTCGACGCCAGAAAATGCATCTCCTATCTGACGATCGAACATCAAGGCCCCATCCCGCGCGATCTCCGCCGAGCCATGGGAAATCGCATATACGGGTGTGATGATTGCCTCGCGGCGTGTCCGTGGAATAAATTTGCAAGTCAGGCCCGCGAAAGCGCGCTTCACGCCCGCGAAGATTTGAAAACACCATCCTTGAAAACCCTCGTGCAACTCGACGACGCAGAATTCCGGGCGCTGTTTTCCGGGTCTCCCGTCAAACGCACTGGCCACAACCGTTTTATCCGAAATGTTCTGATCGCCATCGGCAACTCAGGAGACAACTCGTTGCTTGAATCTGTATTGCCAAAACTGGATGATGATAACGCACTGGTGCGCGGCGCGGCAATCTGGGCCGCCTCGCAACTAGCGCCAGCGAAGATCAAGGCGTTGCGCCAGCATTATGAAGCAAACGAGACCAATCAGACTGTACAAGCGGAGTGGCGTTCCACCTAAATCTCTACCGTCACGTGAACAAGCCCCTTGTCGAAGTTGCCGTTCTCGTCCTCGACCCAATACATAAATGCATCGGTTCCGACAAAATTTGGATCTGCAACATACCGAACCGTGCCATCGTCATTTACATAGATTGAGCCATGCGTCGGCGGGGACAAACCATCTATGTTGATGTCATCTCCATCAGGATCATAGTCGTTCGCCAGCACATCAATGTCTATGAATCCGTTCCGGTCAAGCGACGCATAATCCGTTCGCGCCACCGGCGCCATACTATTGAGATCAAGCACGCCATTATAATGCGGTTCGCCATTCACGTCGGCAAAGTCACGTTCCCAGTCGACGATGATAGTAACTTTATCGACAGCCCCCGTGGCGCGGTCTGCAAAGTACTGGTCAAGCATGGTCACCTTGCGACCGTCCGGGAGCGTCCAATAGCCTTCATCCACCAAAGCGTTGATAACCGTGAACCAGTCATGACGAATAGGATCCCAAGTGGGAGAAACCCTAACTTCGCCGATAGAATCAGTCTTCGTTCCGATCAGGTCAAAATAGGTGTGTAGTTCGGGCTTATCAGTGTGCGTTATCTGAGCGAGATGGGATTCATAGTCCAGCCGGCCAGACACGAGATCATCCCTTGTTAAGAAAATATCGTTGGCTGTACGATTTGAAAAATTTGTGGTCGCTCCATCGACATTCACATCGATAAACACATAAGCGAAATCGCCATCAAAGGGATGGTTAAGATTGACCGTTTCTTTTCTCAGATTGACGCCGGTTGGAAAACCAGAGATTTCGGCGCCATTGATGGTAATATCGATTGAATTGATGTCGATAAAGATGCCGCTTGTTGGCGCGACCGCCCCTGATGTGCGGTCCGTAGCGATGACGTCAATGTCCTTCAGCGTATAGTGCGCCGTATATTGCAGATGCACGCCGAGACCGACTTCCCACGCAGTGAACCCGTCAAACACTGAGCGAACGTCGTGTTGTTGCTCCGATCCACCTTTGATCACTTCAACGCCGGTCGCGACCGCGAAAGCTTCGTTGTGATCAAATTGCGTAATCGCGGGGTAATTGACAATTGCTTCATCGACATAGCGCAAGGATTCAGACCAAGGCGCCGTGTGCGGATCGACAGGGATCACACCCTCACCTCGTGACATCCAAACAAACCCGTGTCCGCCCGGCACGCCAGCAGCGACGTTGTCCACCGCCTCAACCAAGCGCCCCTGGAACCAGAAGCCCGCGCCGGTTCTTCCGAGATCGAACGCTGCTACATCGTCCTGCCATTTCGCGCCGCCAGCATTGCCGATTGATTTAATAGCGATGTTGTGCGACCAGGCGCCGATTTCATTGCCTGTTTCCGCAACAAAGGCAGCACCATAAACGTCATAAGCGGCATTGTCGGCGAGAATGGCGTTCGAATCGTGCTGCACGAATCCCCAGCCAGGCGAGCCCCAAACCGAATTTCCTACCAGATAAGCCGGATCGTCGACTTCAGAAACACCCGCGCGATGCAGGTGTAAGGAGTAGCGCGCCTTTACATTAGAATCGCTGTCCACATGATCGAGATCGGCGACGTCGAACGCACGTTCAGACTTGTCTGTGCGGCCAAGCTCCAGAAATTCAGAATAGCGAACATCAATATTGTCAGAGTGCATCAGCATGACATGACCACGCTGATGCACGGGCACCGTATCGGCGTTCTCCGTTTCAAACCGCACATTACGCGTATAATTCGCTACATAAGCCTTTAAATCTGAACGCGGCGCTTCGTGATCATATTGCAGCGGCGTGTCAAAATAGATGACATTGCCCTCAATCCGCGTAATCGTCAGTTCCTCATCCTCGGTTTCAAGATCGCGCGGCGTCATCGGCGCGAGTTCCACGGACTCGGTAAGATGCGTGCCCGTCAACACCAGCTTATCGCCGACTTGCCAGCCATTCGGCGGCGCTTCAAGGGTGAGCGTATTGTCACCCGCCATCGGATCGATGGCGACTTTTAAAAACGGATCTTTCTCTGCGCCATGCGTTTCAAACTCGCCATGGCTGATCACGCCGCGCGACAGCAACTGCGGGTCCCAGGCGACATCAATCGGACCGTTATCGGCAATTTGAATCACCGCCTGAACATTCGCATCGACCGGATTGTCGATCGTACCGATCGTCAGCCGCCCAGTGGGAGAAACGACAAAGGTGTCGACTTCCATAAACGTATCCTGATCGGTCGCAAATTCCAGCGCCCCATCGACGCGCACGGTGAACAATGACACCGCGCTTTCACCATCATACTGAACTTCGACGCCTTCGGGGATGACGACCTTGGCCCCTTCGCCCGGCACTGCACCGTTCGCCCAAGTGTTCGGATCGAACCAGGAGCCATTGTTGACGGCGACGTGTGTCGCGTCAGAAACCGGCACCAGATTCATCACCGCCATATGCTCGGAAGCCTTGGACGGATCATCCGCATGAGGCATGCCGCCATGATCCGTGTGAGGGTCGTCGCCGCCGCCGTTATGAGGCATGTGGGCCGTTTCTCCCACATGAATTTCCACTTCGGCCTGGCTTAAATTGCCCAGGCTGTCACGAACTTCATATTGGAAGCTGGCGGCGCCTTCATAACCAGACGCCGGCGTGAAATGCACGATGCCATCATGCAGCGTAACCACGCCATTAACGGCGCCGAAAACACGGACAACTTGTGCTGTCGCGCCTGCCGGCAGCACATCATTGGCCAAAAGATCGTCAGCGGAGATTTGGAGCCCGTGATCAGACTCGACATGAAAATGACTGTCGTCAACCGCTTGCACTGCGCTCGGCGCAGGAGCGCCGCCATTGCCCGGAGATCCTGTCGGGCCTGCCGGCGTTTCATCAAGAGCGTCCGGCCCGCCTTTACCGCCGAGGGTCAGACATCCTTCGGCAGCAAGCAGCGGCGCAAGCATGCTAGCCTGCGCCAGCCGTTGCTTTACCGCGCGCTTCTTCGCCCTTCGTCCAAGCGGAGCCAACCCAGCGCTGGCGCTTTTTGGAGCATCAATAAGGTCGGAAAAATCGAGACCGGAGAATTGATCGCGGGCTTCAAACTCTAAACTCATACTATTCCCACGCACGGTACGGTTACGTTGCCAGAGGCAGTGACCCTAGCGTGATGTTGGGAAAAGCTTGATTGAACCTCTTGTTAGAATTGTTTGTATCGGCCCCGAAATTTCTAGCGTGTGGGCCAAATTACACAGAGTTAATGAGGGCTGTGCCGAATTGAGATAACGCAGAGCGGCGCTTCGCAATCACGCATCAAGCGGTCGCAAGGCTTCAATTTTTGCTAACCATCATGTACTGAAGCGCGCTGAGAAACCCCCAAAAGATTCGCCTCGGCGATGCCTTTTTTTACAAAATTTTTCTTGTCCGCTTCAGGCCGCCAGCCAAGCACCTGCTTTGCAGCGTCATTGCGATAGGGCGAAAGCTGCGCTCGTGATTTCCAGTCGCGATAGCTGGGTTTGGTTATGCCGGTTTTTTTCGCCAGCAATTTTTTCAGCCAGTATTTGATGACATCGACGCAATAGTAAGTCCAGACCGGGGTCGGGCGGGCGCGAATTTTGACCTGGCAAGCATCCTCAATGGCGCTGAAATAATCCCGGGACGACAACATCGGATCGCCAATCAAATTAAATGATTGCCCGATAGCGGCATCCGATTCCATCGCCAGAATCAACCCTTCGGCGACATCGTCAACCAGCACAAATGGCATGATATTTTTGCCGCCGCCCCACAATTTGCAGGCCGTCGCGCCGCGCCACATGGCGACGCCCCAATGCTGCAACGGCCCGCCAGCGCCGATGACAATGCCGGGCCGGGCAATAACGAGCGGCAACCCGCGGTTCGCTTGCAGCGACTTGAGCGCTTCTTCGCAAGCCGCTTTCGAGCGCGCATAAAGATTTCGGCGAGTTAAATCATGATCGAACGGCGTCGCTTCGCTGATCGGCCGTTCCGGCTGCGATGCATCATACGAGTCGATTGTTCCTGTGTAGATCAATCGCGCCACGCCTGCCTCCAGACAGGCTTCACCAATGCGCCGCGTCACAGCGACGTCGTTTTCAAGGTAGCCTTCCCAACTGGTCTCAGTCGCTTTCGCCAGGTGAAATACGCAGTCAACACCCGCCATCGCAGCGCGTAAATCATCATCCGATTTCAAGCTGCCGGTGACCACCGATATGCGCTCATCGGAGCGCTCAAATCCTCCGCCCGCTCCGCGCGAGAACACGCGAACATCATATCCATGATCGGCCAATCGATGACTAAGGGCTCGTCCGATGAACCCAGTGCCGCCGATGACCAGCGCGGACTTGTTCTTTGAGGAGGCGCTCGAAACGACAGACGGCGACTTGGCCGTAAATTTAGGACGGGCTTTTTCAAGCGCCGCCTCTATCATTCCTAGGGCCCCGGCGCCTAGCGTAGCGGATAGGCGGCGATCAACAGGCTTTGCATTGATGATCGATCCGTAAAAACTATCGACGGCGCGCTGGATGGAAAGCCCATAGGGCGCCAAGCCGTTTAGTGAGGTTAGCTGGCGCGCAGCGTTCGACACACCCGCCCCTAAGGCCTGTTTTGCGATAGACATCTGGCGCATGAACGGCGCCGCGACAATATCTTGCATCGCCGCTCGCTCACGCCGATACGTGTCCTCAGCGAAGTCATACTTTGCAAGCGCGCCAACGCCGCGCAGGTTTAAGCTGCGATTATCATGCCCTTCAACCAAGGACAGATTCAGAACGACAGATGCATTTTTAGCCGTGCCGGTAATCCGCCAACTTTGGTAATGCGTAACGCCGCCCGGGATCATGACCGGATTCCGCAAGGACACGTCTATGTCGGTCAGCTCACCGAAAATATCCGCAACGAAGGCGAATAGATGCGGCCCTATTTCAAAGAGGATGTTTTCCGGCGCGCGTAGCATCCATAAATTGAAAGGTCCAGAACGAAGCGGCGGCAGCGGGAATTGCCAGTTCGCCTCAAAACTATCGATCGGACCGATGACTTTGTTTTCAATGTCGGCTTTGAGCCGGTCATAAGAAGGCAACATCAAAAAATTGTGGTTTACGCCAAGCGCGACTTTTTTTTCCTGCGCTAATTCATCAAGGCGGCGGCAATCATTCGCACTTAAGGAAAACGGTTTTTCAACAAAGGCTGCAACGCCGGCAGCGATGATTTTTTCGGCTGCATCTGCGTGGAACGCTGGCGGCGTTAATACGTGAATGGAATCAGCAACATTTGCAGCCAGCATCTCCTCAAGAGAGGTGAACACGTGCGGCGCGCCATATCTGTCGGCGATGGAGCGCGCCGCGGCCTCCGAAAGATCGCAAACGGCCGCAAGCTCAACACCACGCGAACGGCGAAGGGCGTCAGCATGCCACGTTGAAATGTAGCCTGCGCCAAGAAGCGCTACTCTGACTGGCTTATAGTCTTTCGTCATTTTCTTGCCGAACTTTTCACTTATATTCCACGATGCCGATTTGACGGCCAGTTAGTTTTTTACGCTTGTAATTGAGCATTCCCACAAGATTGGGAAACTTCGATAGCGTTAGGAATAACGCCGCCAGCGTCGCATGTTGTGGTGCAGCGTTTTGTTGGATCAGTCTTGCGCGCGTCCTGATTAACGAAGCGGGGTAAAGAAGTAGCAAAGCCAGGCTCCATCCGTCGGTAAATGGCGCTGACAGCAATGACAGTGCAGGCAGCGCCAGCCCCCAAAACCACGCCCTCCGCCGCTCCGGACCAAAATAGCCGGGATGAAGTTCGCCCAATTGCGCATACGCATGGCCAGCGCGCTCCATCCGCCGCCACCACTGGCGGAAATGATGGATGCCGGCGTCATGGAAACACATATCCCGGTCAATACGGACAATTTTGACGCCGGTCGCGCGCAACCGAATGCAAAAATCATCGTCTTCGGCGGCAATCACGTCGGGATTGAACCCTTCTATGCTCCGAAATCCCTCAGCGCGGACCAAGAAGATTCCGCCGCACGCCTCAATTTCTCCAACCGGGCCCGCCCACTCCATCTCGCATAGACGGTTGTATTTGGTTGCGTCGGGAAAACGCTCGCGGCAGCGGCCAGTGACGGCGCCAACAGATGAATCTGCGCTGAACGCGGCAACAGCTTCGGCTGTAAATCCCTCAGCCAGTTCGCAATCGCCGTCGATAAACATGGCTAAAGTCGTGCCGGGCCATTGCGACATTAAACTGTCAAAACCCGCATTGCGCGCGCGCGCAGCAGTGAACGGCATGTCTGAGGAAAGCTCTACAACGATAATGCCCTGCGCTTTCGCATGGGCGACGCTGTCATCAGTTGAACCTGAATCCACGTAGACAATGCGCGTACCGCTTTTTTGCAAAGACGCCAGGCAGCGCTTAAACCGGTCACCCTCATTTCGTCCGATCGCGATGAACCCAACCTCGTCGCTCACAACCCATCCTTTTCGGAATCGCTTCGCGTCGGCGTCCAGCGTTTTGCGCTTTCGCGGCCCTTCGCGCCAAAGACGGAGAGTTTTGAGATCAGAAAACTGGCGAGCCCGCGCATTTCAGATACTGGCAGAATTTCACGGCCAAACTTGAACCATGCACCCGCTATTGATCCGCTGGTGAGCAGCAGCGCCGAAAATGCGAGGCCGAACGCACCGGAAGCGCCAAATAACAGCCAGCACAGCGCACTAGCCAAGGCAACCGCCATGAGCGCGCCTACAAAAATCGTTAGCGGCGGCACCATCAAATCTATGGCCGCACCGATCTGTTGCGCCCGCTCCCGTTTCACCCCCTCGATCAACGCACGAACACTTGCGCGCGCGCCATAGCGTAATGAGCCAATCGACCAGCGCGCAGACTGACGAGTCAAGGCAGCTTCCTCAACAGGAAACTCACTTTCGATGATGGCATCGGCGACAAGCAACGGTGCGGCGTCTTTTCGGATCAGCTGCATGGTCAGCGATAAATCTTCAACGATTTCACCAGATCCCATCTGCACATTTTCAAGCAACTGCCAAGGCGCAGCAAGGCCGGCGCCTGTAAACCGCGTCACATCAAACAGCTGCTGCAATCCGCGCATGCGGACATTGTTCATGAACGCCCAGGCAAATTCTGCCGCTTTAAGACGGGCGTTAGCTCCCTTTGGCGCCTTCATCAGATAGAGCGCCTGCGCGGGCCGGCCTTCATGCGCCGCAACGCTCGCAATTCTTTTCAGTGCGCCAGGTGCAAATAAACAATCGGCATCTGTAAAAATTACTATCTCTGGCGGCGAAGCCCTCAGATGATCGAGGGCAAATTGAAGAGCGTAGCCTTTGCCGCGGCGCTCAAGGTCATTGCGCTCGATAACATCGGCGCCAGCGTCCCGCGCCAACAACGCCGTATTGTCCGTACAGTTATCCGCCACGACCAGCACGCTGTCTGCGCCGCGCAATTGCGCACAAATATTGTCAAGCGTTGAAGCGATATTGGCGGCTTCATTGTGGGCAGGCACAATCACCTTGATTGACCCTGCAACATCTTCAGTTGGCCTGAATTTTTCCGCGCGCGAGAAAATCGCTGCAGCAACCTCAAGCGCCAGAAACAACGCAAGCAGAAAACCGGATATCGCAAGCATGTAGACAATTATCAGAATGAGCAAGCTCATGCGGTGTTGGGAACCTTGTGATCAACGAACGAAAATCGCAACAACATCAACCGCGTGATGGGCGGTCGCCGCCAAACCAGAACCGGAACACGCCTGAGGCTTCGGCAAATCGGCCGATAACGGCGCCAAACGCCTCGCGCCAACTCTCCATGCGAAACGGGCCGCGCCTGATCGTGCTGGCGATAATTCGCAAGATATAAATGCCGACTCCAGAAGCCAGCATAAAGACAGCGACGTAAGGCGCCGGCGTCATCGGGGCCAGCATGGATGCAGCAAGCGCGCCGACAAGCGCTGAGGCAATGATCGCCAATGGCATCGCCACGCCCCAGAAAACGGCGCGCACGGTTTCGCCGACGCCGCGCCGCTCGGGCGGGCCGCCATGCAAAGACATGGCGTAGGCATTGTCGAAACCGCGCAAGACGGCGCGACGCCACCAGCCAATGCGCCGCATTTCCTGAATCATCATGCCAGATTCAAGACGCCATATATGCGCGCCGCGGCGGCGCTGGCGGACGCATAAATCATCCATCTCGCAAGACAATAAATCGCCGCGAAAACCGCCCGCTGACTCAAAAGCGTCCGCACGAATAAATGCCGCATTCGCGCGAACCGAAACAATTTCTCCGGGCGTCTCCAGACTGCGCTGCTGCGCGAGCGTCGGCGCGGCGATGCTGACGCCATTCGGGCGTGCTGCGCGCCCTTCAATAATCGCCACTTCGGGCCGGCGTTCCATGAACTTCGCCGCCGCTGACGTCCAGTCGGGATCAAGCACGCAATTTGCCTCAAGAAACTGCACGTACTGAACCTGCGGCATGAGCTTTTTCAACTGCCGATAACCGGCATTCAATGCGCGACCTGTCGTCTGCGGCCCCTTGCCCGGATCAACGATTGCGATCCCGGCTTTCCGAGCGACGGAACTTGCCTCATTCATCGCGAATACGGGCGCAAACACAATGGCGGCGCCTTCCGGCGCCGAGCGGATCGCCGCTTCGGGTGAAACACGTGGATCAGTACCGACAATGACTACGCCTAAAGCGGTTTGCGTTATCGGCATTTCTTGTTGTGGCGCCAGTACTGGCTTAGGCACTGGATTAGGTGTCGGGACGGGCGCTGACGCCGCCTCAGCCATAGCCGGACGTCGTTCTTCCACTTCCACAGACGGCGCCAACATGCGGGTCGTGACTTCCGTTCTCACATCCGCGCGCGTTTTCACCGGAATTGAGGACGTGTGATCTTCCTTAGCCGATATTGCCACGTCCGGTTGATCTTCATATGTCTCGGCGCGTTCACTGCGCGGTCCCTTCCGGCTGCGGTCATCGATAAAAGCGTCCGGCCCATATTCGTCACTGGCGGCAATTGGCGGCGCAATCGGCTCTTCGGCGGCCATTCCAAAGACGCCATATGCTTTCTTGTCGCGAATGACATTGCGGATTGTTTCGACGCCAACCACCAGATCCTCAGCGGAAAACGCGTATACCAGCGCCGTATCAGCGATTACGTTGATAACGCGAGGAACACCGCGTGACTGTTCAGCGATGAGATCAATCGCGCGTTCCGTAAATATTCTCCGCCGGCAACCAGCTATGGAGAGTCGTGTTTCAATATAGGAGTGTACTTCTTCGCGGCTCAGCGGCGTCAAGTGAAAGTCAGAACCGACGCGTTGAGTCAGCTGCAACAACTCCGGACGATTGAGCACGCCCTTTAATTGCGGCTGGCCGACAAGAATGAGCTGCAATAGCTGATCTTTCCCCGCATTGATGTTTGAAAGCAAACGCAGCTCTTCAAGCATGTCCATGGACAAGTTCTGCGCTTCGTCAATGATCAGTACGATGCGTTTTCCCTTGGCGTATTCGCTTATGAAAAAAGATTGAAGTTGCGAGAACAGCGCAACATGATTTCCTTCGGAAAAGGGCTGGCCGAATGACATCAAAAGCCAGCTCAGAAGATCACCGCGGCCCTCTTGCACATTGGACAGCAGCGCCACGGTGTGCGTATCTGAAAGTTGATCAAGCAGCCTGTGAATGAGCGTGGTTTTCCCGCACCCCACTTCACCGGTAATAACGGAAATGCCGGCATGATTGAGCACGCCATATTCAAGCATCGCATAGGCGAGACGATGCGTCCGCCCCCAATAAAGAAACGATGGATCCGGCTGAATGGAGAAGGGCTTCTCCGTTAGGCCGAAAAACTGCTCGTACATAACATCCGTGCTCTTGATCGGCGCAGCTTAACCGCGCATCGCTCGCTACAGCGCCGCTAACAAGGACCGAACCTCATCCGCGAATATGAAGTTCGCCCCGCCTGTACTCAATGCTTTTTCAAGGGTCTCTCTCGCCGCCGCACTATCTCCGCTCGCCTGCTGCGCCGCGCCCAGATGATAAAGAATTTCAGCATTTCCTTCAGCCCCGGCAGCCGCCTGAGTTAGGTACTCAAGCGCCTTACCATACTGACCTGCGCGATAATACGCCCAGCCAACCGTGTCGCGATAGAATGGGTTTTCGAGACTTTCTATCGCTTTTGCGACTTCAAGCGCACGAGCAATGCTCGCTTCATCCAACCGCATATCGCTCGACAGGCTGACGAAATTGTTCGCGATAATACGGTCATTCGGACGTGCTCTGATCAACTCGCTGTACAGCGCCAAGGCGCCTTCGCGGTCACCCTGGGTCAGCAGAACATCCGCCTTAAATACTTTCAACGCTTCATTGTCGGGCGATGCGCGCAAACCGCCGTCGATCAGCGCTGCGGCTTCATCCCGGCGCCCATCGGCCAAATAGCTGCGATACAGCATTTCATAGGCTTCCGGCCGGTCAGAATTCTTTTCCGTTGCGGAAACGAGCGTGCTCTCAAAATTCGCTTTATCTTTCTGCGCGGCGAAGACCCGCGCCAACAGCACCTGCGCGGTGTAGTTATCCGGGTCATCCTGCAGCATCCGCTGCAGTAAATCCTTCGCTTCATCTGTTCGTTCTTGCCGAATATATGCGCCGACAAGAGCCGTCAGCGGTTGCGCATCCAGCGGCGCATTCTGATTGCGTGCAGAGAGCGTGTCGATAACACTGTCAAAATCATCCAGTCCAATATAGGCGGCGGACTTAATGTTAGCGGCGAGCGCACTGCCGTCACCGGCATTTTCCAGCATCACGCCAACCTCTTCCGCGCCGCGCCAGTCTTGCTGTGTGAGACGAATGGAGGCCAGCAAACGTAAATTGACGACATTGCCGGGATTCACCGCTAGCGAATCCACCAGAACTTCTTCCGCGCGAGCCAAATTTTTCCTGCGCAATAAAAACCTTGAATATTGGTTCGCGACTTGCGCATTTTTCTTGCTCGCCTCAAACGCCTTCGCCAACTGCGCCTGTGCGAAACTGAAATTGTCTTGCTTTTCAAATGCAGCGGACATCAACAACATCGCTTCATAGCTGTCTGGATTGTTGTCGAGCACCGTTCGAAGATTGACGATCGCCTGGTCAAACTGGTCGGCCTGAATCTGGAGCGCGGCGCGCTTTAGAAGACCGTCCGTATTTCGCTCGTCGGCTTTCAGGATTTCATCGATCAGCGCTTCGGCTTCAGCTTGCTTGCCTTCGCCAAACAATAGTGACGTGATCTTATTCTTCGCGCGAAGCGCAATATCATTGTCCTTGCTCGCTGCGAGCTTTTCCAGAACCGCTTTCGCCTTTGGCGAATTTTTTTCGCCAATGTAGAAATCCGCCAGCGCAAACTGCAAATCCGTATTGCCGCTGTCTGCAGCAGCGTATTCAGTAAGCACCGCCTCCGCCGCTGACGTAGATTCCCCTATCTTAACAATGCGAATGACGTCGAGTTTCGCAGATAAATTCTCAGGCTCCAATTCAACAATGGCCTCGAGTTGTTTGCGCGCCCCGGCGAAATCCTTCCCTTTCGCCAACTCATTAGCGTACACTCTGCGATAAACAGCCTGTTCCGGAAATAATTCTATTAGGTTCGCATAGGCATCACGCGTCTCATCGTCGCGGCCAAGCGTTTTTAGCGCGTGAATGCGCAAGAGCTGCAATATGGCGACCTGAGGATTGAGCGCCAAGGCCCGGTCAAGCTCAGCGAGCGCGCTTTCCCAGTCGCCATTCACGGAAAAGTTGGTCACGACAACGGTGACGGCTTCTGCGTTCGCCGGGTCAACTTCCAGCACTTCCTTGGCTAATGCCAGTGCGCCGGGACGGTCGCCGATTTTCAACATCACCGCAGACTTGAGTGCTTTGGCTTCGATATTATCCGGATCTATCTCCAGCGCTTTTTCAGCTTGTTCAAGCGCGGTGGATTCGTCACTGCCAATCAGATAGAGCTTGCCCAGCTTAATGTGAGCATCGATTTGAGTTGGGTCGAGACGGATGGCGTTCTGCAGAAAGCCAAACATCGCCTGAAAATCTTGACGCTTCTCCGCAATGTCAGCCAGACCGAGCATTGAGGGCACATGTTCTTCATTAATTTTCAAAGCGTTTTGATATTGGATGTAGGCCTTGCCGAGATCGCCTTCTTTCAGGAATTCGGCGGCTTCCGTGGAGTAGCGTTCAACTTTTTGCTCTGGTGATGCACAAGCAGCGGCCATTGCGATGAGGGAAACCGCAACCAGTCTGGAAACCCGCAAATTGCGCGTATGCCTTGTGAGTCGCCCGTTTGTGCCTGCTGTCGCCTTCATCATCTCCACCCTTCTCACTCGAAGCCTTGGGTTTGCCATTGTTGGAACCCGGTTACAATGTAAGTCTTTATACCGCAGCTCTATGCGCTGCGGCATCTTCACGAACTGGTGTTTTCTCCGCAATGACGCGGGGATAGCTCATATTGTTGGCGCAAAAAAGCGCATCAACGCGAGCATTTGCCCCATACAGCGAAATCTCGGCGCCTGAGCGTCCGAGATGCTTTTCGAGCATCAAAACCTGTCCCAAAAAGGAGCGATCAATCGCCTTCACCCCTGTCAGGTCGAGCAGAACAGGCCTGCCGCCCGCCGCCGCCGCCCGGAACGCATCGCGAATCGGTTTGAGCGAGCCACGCCCGATCTCGCCAGTCAGCTGAATTCGCACCTGCCCCGCCATGTTTTCAATGTCAGCCGTAGCCGCGCCCTCGACCGCGCGCGCGCGCGCCAGTTGCGGCGCCAATCTGCGAAACGCCAGCCCCGCCAGCGCGATGGCGTCAGTAAAATAGCGCCGCCACAAGCTGGGTTCCTCCTTGATCCGCCAAGCCCATTCCAGACCTGTGCGCTGCACCCACCCCGGCGCGCGGGCGACACCGCCGGCTGTGAAATCGATGACTGCACCGAGATGGGCCGTAACCGGCGCCGTTAATCTGTGGCGATTGAACTCAATCCAGGACTGCCCCTTTGCGGCGCCCAACGCCACCAGCACAAAATCCGGTTCACATGCATTGATCTTGGCGATGACCTCATCCGAGCTCATGCTTTCGACATCGCCATATCCCGGGTTGTGCCAGCCGACGGCTTCCAGCCCGCCGCGCTCGCTATTGATGGCCTCCACCGCTTTTTCGGCCGCGCCTGCACGCCCACCAAAAAAGAACACCTTCAGCTTGCGGCCCGCAAAGCCTGGACGGCGGCGCAAGGCTTCAAACAGATCAGACCCTGCAACACGCGATTGGACAGGAACGCCAAGCATTTTCGCCATGGCCACTAAAGGCGCGCCATCAACCAGACTCAAATCCGCGTTCAGGATTTCGCGCCTCGCAGACTTATCTTTCATGGCGCGCACCAGAAAATTGACGTTCGGCGTGACGAAAGAGACCGACCTGCCCGATCGGACGGCGTCATCGATTTCGGCTACGGCGCGCGTGATATCCATCGCGTCAACCGCAAGCCCCATCAGGCACCAGACATCGCGATCGAAATCATCCCGACGCAACGGCTTAACCGCGCCAGACGCAAGACGATCCGTTTCAGTTGTAGACGTTTGATCGACGATGGGTTCGCTCACACTCATTTAAAAAGGCCGCTTTCAGACATTAACCCGTTAACGGCGTTTCAGTTCGAAACCTGGGGCGCCGTAAACCACAATATGCGGAATGCATACGCGCCAATGAGCAAGCAGCAGGCCAGATTCACGCCTCGCGTGTTTTTAAAGCATTTTTTACCCCACAAGCCTCCCAAAAGCATGCGTCTTTTGGGCGCCGAAGCAAGCGCGAGTGGCGTAAACATCAATTAAGGTTTTGTTAAAGCTTGAGATTTCCCGCCGCATCAACCTTAACAGTCGCTGCGGAAATTAACCATAAATGGCGATTTTCCCTCGCTGGGCCTTTACAATGCGCCCGTGCGCCGCAAAGGATCACCGGCGCCAATATTGCTGATCCGTTCAGACTGGCGAAGCCGCGCACAGAACGCGGCGGTGCATCAAAAAAGGGGCTCTCGCCCATCTCACGCAGGAAACATCCGTTCAAATGCCCGACATCAGCACCGAGCAAAAACCGACACCCGGCGCTCCCTTCATCTTGCGTCCGATCTATTTGGTCATCGCAATTGGGCTGGCCGCCGTCTTCGCGTTTTTGGGCGGCATTGAAAATCTGTTTCAGCGCTGGGGTGAGCAACAGGAGCTAAGTCACGGATATTTCCTGCCGGTCATCGCCGGATGGATTATCTGGTCGCGTCGTGAAGCGCTGATGGCCAGCCTTGGCCGTCCCGTATTGCTCGGACTGGCGGGCGTCGCTTTATCAGCCATCATCCTAATTCTGTCTGAGCTGACCGTCACTTCCCTGATGATTTTCCAGCACTTAGCCATGTTGCTTCTGCTCTCATCTCTGGCGCTGGGACTGGGCGGCTGGAGAATCTTTTGGCTGACGCTGCTGCCGGTCGGCTTCATGCTGTTCATGGTGCCGCCACCCTATTGGGCGATTACAATCCTGTCTCAGCAGTTCCAGCTTTGGTCGTCACAGCTCGGCGTCATGATGATCGAATTGCTCGGCATTCCGGTCTTTCTTTCCGGCAACATTATCGACCTTGGTGACTACAAGCTTCAGGTCGCCGAAGCTTGCAGCGGGCTTCGGTACCTGTTTCCGTTTTTAAGCCTTGGCTTTCTGGCCGCTTATCTGTTCCACGCACGGATGTGGCAGCGGGCCGTGGTGTTCCTGTCGACTATCCCCATCACCATTGTGATGAACTCCTTCCGTATCGCCGTCACGGGCCTTCTGGTGCAACGCTTCGGGCCCGAGCATGCAGAAGGCTTCATCCACATGTTCGAAGGCTGGGTGGTGTTCTTGATGTGTCTGGCGATGCTGTTCGCAGTCATTGCCATTCTGACGCGCATTTCAGGCAAAAAATCCGTAAGGGATCAGCTTGGCTTGCCGGAAATCGCCGCCCAACCGTCAGCAACTGAATGGACAAATCAGCGCTTCAAGCTCCACGCTTTCGCATCCATCGCGATCCTCTTGGCCGCCGGTGCATATGTCCACTTTGGCACCTCGAATATTCTCAAAGTGCCTGAACGCGAAACGCTGGCCAGCCTGCCCTACGAGCTATCCGGCTGGCGGAGCGAAGTCCAAAAAGTTGACGCTGATACGCTCAATGTCCTCGGCGCCGACGATTACCTGATCACCAATTTGCTCAACCCGGAAGGCGAAGGCTTCAACCTTTATATTGCCTATCTGAACATGCAGCGCCACGGCCATACATGGCATTCGCCACGCCAATGCATTCCCGGCGGCGGCTGGCAGATCATTAAGCACGACGTGGCGCCTGTGACGCTCGATAGCGGCGCATCGTTCCATTACAACCGGATCATCATCGAAAATCGCGGCACGCGGCAGCTCGTATATTATTGGTATGACCAGCGCGGCCGGAAAATCGCCAATGAATTTGTGATGAAATTCTTGCTCATAATGGACGCGGTAAAGATGCGCCGCACCGACGGCGCCATGATCAGAATCATGACTCCGATCCACAAGGGTGAGCCTGTCGAAGCTGCCGATGCGCGACTGCTGGGGTTCATGAATACGCTGGAACCGAAACTTCCTGCTTACATCCCGCCCGCCGGTGTCCCGACGACGCATGAGTTCGATCCGGGCAATTGATTACCCTCCTTCGCTCACCGGAGGCCGGCGCACCGGGCAGACCCGGGGAGCAAGACGGATTTTTGTGGTTTCCCGGCTTTTCCGCGTTTGCTAAGACAGCCTTTAAGGTATTGTTTTACCTTGCCGTCCTCGCATGGCAGGGCCTGATTTAGCTCTGGGCGCGGACAAATGGGTGTGGGAGCCAGAATTCAAGCCAACACGAGCGGCAAAAAATAACTGAAATTGAGCTTTGGCTAGACGCTAATCGCCTTGAAATCGGCGTAATATTTGCAAATTAGGACAGAATAAGCGGGGCCGGCGCCCCCACCGGCGCAGTCAGGCGTCATGAAGAAGCGGAAGCATCGCATTATGGGCGACGAATTATCACTCGAAGACGCGCTGATCATCCTCAAGCGCCGCTTTCTGGCTTTTATCATCCCAGCGATCATCATCGCACCGCTCGGGATTGTCGTCGTCATGCTTTTGCCGGCGAAATACTCGGCGCAAGGCACTATTCTTGTTGAATCGCAGCAAATCCCAACGGAGATGGTTCAATCCACAATCAACTCCTATGCGCAGGAGAGAATCTCGACGATCCGCCAGCGTGTGATGACCCGCAATCGGCTTCTGGAAGTCGCCGACGAATACGAGCTGTTTCCTCGCTCTTTGGGCCTCTCTGAAAGCGAACGCGTCACCTTGATGCGCAACAGGCTAAAGGTCGATCTGATCACGACATCAGCCCAGGCCCGCAGCTCCAACCGCGACAACACCATTGCCTTCACTGTTGGCTATACAGATCGCGACGCCGGCAAAGCATTTCTGGTCGCTAACAAATTCATCACGCTCTTCCTTGACGAAGATGTCCGCTCACGCACCACAGGCGCCTCCAATACAACGGAGTTTTTCGATCGCGAAGCAGCGCGCCTGCGTGATGAAGTTGCAAAAATGGAAAAGCGCGTTGCGGATTTTAAAACCAGCAATGCTGGCTCCCTGCCCGAACATCTTAACATGCATCTCAACATGCTCGAACGCGCGCGCGGCGAGTTGGCGACGGCGCAGTCAACGACCACGCAGCTAGAAGAAGAGCGCCGCTTTCTGGAAACGCAACTCATCAGCGGCGCCCATGGCGACAACAGCATGGGGGCGGAATTAGCGGCGCTTGAGTCCCAACTCGCCAGATTGCGCGCCACCTATCGCGATAATTATCCTGAAATTGTCGCCAAGCGCGAAGAGATCGCCTCGCTCAAAGCGCGTATGGCCCCCAGCCAGGACATAACGCGGTTACGTGACGAGCTCAGCAAGACAGAGGATGCGCTCACGGAGTTGGAACGCGCGGCTGCGCCGGATCCTGAAGCCATCGCCGCCGCCGAAACGGATGTCGAAACCGCACGCAATGCGCTCAGCGAGCGGATTTCGGAAGAAACCCGCAAGGGCTCCAACGACATCACCGGCGTGCAGATGGAAGGGCGCATCGCCGTCATTGAAAATCGCATCCGGATGCAAAACAAGCGGATTGACGAAACCCTTGCGCAGATTGCCGATCTTGAGGCCCGGATTGCTCGCACGCCGGAAGTCGAACGCGGCATTACGGCGCTCACCCGCGACTACGACAATCTGTTCAGCGAATATCAGGATGTGCTCGCAAAACGCGGCAATGCGCAGCTTGCCGAAAACCTGGAAGAAAACCAGCAAGCCGAAAAGTTCTCAATTCTTGAGCCGGCGCTGCGGCCTGACAAGCCTTCGAGCCCTGACCGGCCAAAACTGATCTTCGCGGCGATAATATTGGCGCTCGGCGCTGGCGGCGCTGTCGCATTAGGGCTGGAGATGCTTCAGTCGCGTATTCGCGGCCGCAATCATCTTGCGTCCATTCTCGATGGCCAACCCATCGCCGTTATTCCGTATATCTATAGCGACGCCGACAAAAAATCCCGCTGGCCGCTAGCCAAGCCTTTTGCCGGCAAGCGGGGCAAACATCGCCATCCGGTCGAGCAGCCGGAACCGGCTCTATAAGTTGATGCTGAGAAGTACAAAGTAAGGCGAGACCATGGATCGAATTCGCAACGCCGTCACACGCGCAAGGCAGACCCGGGAAGGCAATGAGACGCCCAAGCGTGACGCAGCGCCCGCCCCCATCGCTGCGGCGATGCGTGCACAGCAATCCGCCGAGTCAGCAGCGCAGATTCCTCAAACCGCGACCGATGAACTCAATTTGCGTCAGGTGAACTGCAACTTTGAAAATTTCGCCCGCAACCGCATCATCGCCAACGAACAGGATCCGGTCCTGAACGCCTATCGCGTTTTGCGCACACGCGTTCTGCAGAAAATGGATGCTGAAGGCTGGAAAACCATCGCTGTCGTCTCGCCGGGTTCAGGCGCAGGCAAAACAGTGACCGCCATCAATCTGGCGATCGCCATCAGCTCAAAAGCCGGTTCTCGCGCCACGCTGGTAGATCTCGATTTTTACCGTCCAAGCGTCGCACGCTATCTGGGAATAAAGGAGTTTCCTTCTTCCCTGGATTTTTTCGAGGGCAAAAGAGAATTGCGGGATGTGGCTGTTCGTCCGGGACTTTCTGATGTGGTTCTCGTCGCCAATGAACGTGTGACGCGGCGCGGGGCCGAGCATTTGACATCCGCCAGGGCAGACCAATTGATTGACGGCGCAGTAAACGAGTTTGGATCGCGGGTTGTAATCTTCGACATGTCGCCTTTGCTCGGTTGCGACGACACGATTGCCTTTCTACCAAAGGTTGATTGCGCCCTGCTGGTCGCCGCCAGCGGCGACACCCGCACCGACGATCTGAAAGAGGCCCGGCGAATACTCAGCAAAACCAATATTCTCGGGACAGTCCTCAACAAAGCGCCAGCCGCCTTCATGCCAAATCAGTATTACTGATCTGGGGCCGCCGAAACCGGCAGGGCCGAGCCGTCAGGCGCGACCCAACGTAGGTTCGTTTCGCACGAACCAATGTCATAAATAGCAGTTAACGGCAGCCGCTCACGCTTGAAGGAGGCCGGTAACCTCCCCAGTATAGTGAACCGTGAAGGTTTTCTTCACCCAAAAGCCTTTAACTTCCTGTTATCCATCCTGGTAAAGAGCCGGCGTCATGAATGTTTCCCAGTCTGTTAAGCTTGCCGGCATATTTGTCGCCCTGATCATCCTTTACTTTTTGGCCAAAGGGCTGTTCGGTAGCGCTCCAGAACAGGCTGAGGCCGCTGCCTCAGAACAATTCAGCGTCGTCTATGACACCGTCTCCCCTGCAGAGTGGCGCGACGAAATCACTGTGCGCGGACGCACCAAGGCTGAGCGAAAAGTCGTTGTTCGTGCTGAAACCAGCGGCGCCGTAGCTGCAACTCCAACAGAGCTTGGCGCACAGGTAAAAGCTGGCGATGTGTTGTGCCGTTTAAATGTTGATGCACGCAGTGCGCAACTCGCAGAGGCCCGCGCAGGATTTGCCAAAGCTGACCTCGATTACGACGCTGCCTTAAAGCTGAGCGCTGATGGTTTTCGCTCCGAGACCGCTGTCGCCGCCGCCAAGGCCGTCCGCGACCAGTTCGCAGCACAGCTCGAACGCGCAAAAATCGAAATCTCCAACACCAATATTACCGCGCCCTTTGACGGCGTCTATGAAGCCAGATTAGCCGAGGAAGGCGATTTCCTTAAAGTTGGCGACCCCTGCGCCACCGTCATTCAACGCTCTCCGTTTCTCGTTGTCGGCGCCGTTTCTGAACGCGACGTCAGCAAGATACAAAAGGGAAATCACGGCAGCGCCCGGTTGGCGACAGGAGAAACAGTGGACGGCGTTGTGCGCTTTGTCGCCGCCAGCGCCGACCCTGCGACACGCACCTTCGATGTTGAACTTGAAGTGCCAAACGAAGACGGCGCGCTGCGCGATGGCGTGACAGCTGACTTCAAGGTCTTCGCCGAAGAGCGCAGCGCGCATAAAGTGCCGCGGGTTGCTCTTGTCCTGAACGATGAAGGCGAAATTGGCCTGCGCACACTGACCGCAGAAAATATTGTGTCGTTCTCGCCTGTTCGCCTCATTGGCGAAACGCCATCTGGAGTCTGGGTCGGCGGGCTTAAGGGCGATATCCGTCTGATTGTCAGAGGTCAAGGTTATGTCAGTGCTGGCCAGAAAGTTGAGGCCGTCAGCATAAGCGAGTCCGCATCATGACAGGCCTGATCGACGCCGCCTTCTCGCGAATGCGCGTGGTGATGACGGCGCTGGTCGTCATGATTCTGTTTGGCTATGGCGCCTATGTGACTATTCCGCGAGAGGCGGAGCCCGACATTCAGGCCCCTTTCATCTCCGTGTCCATGCCGCTTCCCGGCGTTTCACCCGAAGACGGCGAACGCTTGCTGGTGCGGCCAACCGAGCTTGAATTGCAAAATGTCGAAGGCATCAAGCAGATGGACGCCGTCGCCTATGACGGCGCCGCGCACATAACGCTTGAATTCAACGCAACCGTCGACATTGATCAAGCGTTGCTGGATGTGCGTGAGGCAGTTGACCGGGCTAAAGCTGAATACCCTTCCAACGCCGAAGAACCCATCGTCAAGGAATTCAATCTCCAAAACCAGTTTCCGATCCTGACCACTATCATATATGGCGATGCGCCCGAGCGCGCCTTATTTGAGGCCGCCAAAAGCTTGGAAGACAGACTTGAGAGCATCTCCGGTGTGCTTGAGGCGCGTCTCACCGGCGCGCGTGAGGAATTGCTGGAAGTTATCGTCGATCCGAAAGTGCTGGAATCTTACGGCCTGACCGAGGTCGAAGTGGTCAACGCCGTCAACGCCAACAACCGGCTCGTCACGGCGGGTTCGGTGAACCTCGAAGACGGACGCTTTTCGATCAAGGCGCCAGGTCTTGTCAAAAACGCCGCCGATCTTGCTTCGATTCCGGTGCGCGTTAGCGGCGACAATGTTGTAACAATTGGCGACATCGCCACGGTGCGCCGGACGTTCAAGGACAGGCAAGGTTACGCCCTGTTCAATGGCGAAATGGCGATTGGCGTGGAGCTCACCAAGCGGGCGGGCTCCAACATCGTCGAAACCATTGAACAAGCGCGCGCCGCCGTCGAAGATGAAGCAAAACTCTGGCCGTCCTCGGTCAAATATGAATTCCTGAGCGATCAATCCGTACAAGTGAAGGACAATCTGGAGGGTCTCACCGCGTCGGTGATGACCGCCGTGCTTCTCGTGATGATTGTCATTGTTGCAGCGCTCGGCCTTCGTTCTGCTTTGATGGTAGGCATTGCTATTCCAACAACTTTTTTGATGGGTTTTCTACTGCTCGCCGTAAATGGCTACACGCTGAACATGATGGTGATGTTCGGGTTGATCCTCGCCGTCGGCATGCTTGTAGACGGCGCTATCGTCATTGTTGAATATGCGGACCGGCGCATGGCGGAAGGCGCGGATCGAAAGACAGCTTATCTTGAAGCGTCAAAACGCATGTTCTGGCCGGTGATTACCTCCACTGCGACGACGCTGGCGGCGTTCGTGCCATTCCTGTTCTGGAACTCGATCCCCGGCGAGTTTATGAAATTCCTGCCGATTACACTCATCTTTGTGCTCCTCGCATCGCTCGTCGTGGCGCTGATCTTCCTTCCGGTGCTTGGCGCACTGTTCGGCATCCCCGATTGGATGAAAAAGAAACTGAAGCTGAAAGGCAAAACGGAAGGGCCCATAAAAAGATACGAAGTCGATGAGGTTGACCCAACGACGCTTCGCGGTCCTGTCGCGACCTATGCCGTGTTTTTGAAGTCGCTCGTCGCGAGGCCGTTATTGGTCGCGGCAGGCGGGTTGGCGCTCGCCTTTATTTGCCTCCAATCCTTCAAAATAGCCTCGCCTGATGTTGAGTTTTTCATTCGCAGCGATGACGAGCAAATCAACGTGCTGGTTCTCGCGCGCGGCAATCTTTCCGCCGGACAGCGAATTGAAATCGTCAAGGAAGTCGCCGAACGA
Source organism: Hyphococcus sp. (assembly GCA_021604585.1). Taxonomy (GTDB): domain Bacteria; phylum Pseudomonadota; class Alphaproteobacteria; order Caulobacterales; family Parvularculaceae; genus Hyphococcus. The sequence continues at coordinate 2,957 of BQJG01000020.1, read as the reverse complement.
GTGAAGGATCACCCGGCGATTGAGCATCTCTATCTGCAAACCGGCTCAATTTCGGGCCGCAGTGGCGATGACACGCCGGCAGAAACAATCGGCCAGGTCGGGATTGACCTGCTCCCCTATTCCGAGCGCAAACATTCGCTGCTGATTCTGGATGAGCTGCGTGATCTTGTTCAGAATGTGCCCGGCGTTATCGTTGAAGTGCGTCAGCGGGAAAGCGGGCCGCCCGTCGGCAAAGATGCGCAGCTTGAAATCTCGTCTCGTGATTTTGACGCAATGGTCGCCGCCGCAAAGAAGGCGCGCCAGTTCATCGACACAACCACCATTGATGTCGATGGCGTAGAAGTGCCCGCCTATATGGATCAGGAAGACTCCCTGCCGCTCCCGGGTATTGAGTGGGACATGGAAATCGATCGCGCCATGGCGGGCAGATATGGCCTCTCAGTGCAACAGGCGGGCGGCGTGCTGCAATTCGTGACAGACGGGTTGTTGATTGACAAATATCGGCCCGCAGACGCTGACGACGAAATCGATATTCGCGCGCGTTACCCGGAAGAAAACCGCAATATCCTGGCGCTGGACAATGTCCGGGTGCAAACGCCGCAAGGCTCCGTGCCCCTCTCAAACTTTGTCGTACGCGAAGCAAAGCCGCAGGTTGATCGCATTGTCCGCCGCGACGGCCATCGCGTCATCGACATCAAAGCCAACGGAAACACACGCGTTGAAGGTCACGCCGTCAGTCAGGACCAGGCAATCACTCACCTGAAAGAATGGGCGGAGTCCGGCGCATTAGGCGATGACGTGACATGGATCATGCGTGGCGCGGACGAAGAGACCGAACAAGCCGCCACCTTCTTTCAAAACGCCATGCTCGCGGCGATCTTTATGATCGCGATGATCCTGCTGCTCGAATTCAACAGCTTCTATCACGCGCTGCTAACGCTCTCCGCCGTGATTATGTCAGTTTTTGGCGTGCTGCTGTCAATCGCCCTTACAGGTCAGTACATCTCCATCATTATGACCGGCACAGGCATTGTCGCCCTCGCCGGGATTGTCGTGAACAACAATATCGTACTGATCGATACCTATCAGTATCTCCGCCGCAAGGGGCTTTCCGTGGAAGATGCGGTTGTCAGAACCGCCGCCCAGCGTGTTCGGCCCGTGCTGCTCACTACTGCCACAACAATCCTAGGCCTGTTGCCGATGGTGTTCGAGATCAACGTAGATTTTGCCGCAGGCACCATCACGCGCGGTTCGACAACGTCGGATTGGTGGGTGTTGCTGTCCTCTGCAGTCGTTTACGGACTCGCTTTCTCAACCGTCTTGACGCTGATCATCACCCCGGTGATGCTGGCCGCGCCGACTGTGCTGCGCAATCGCGCGCCAGCGGCGGCGGCGAAACTAAAAGGCGCATGCCTGTGGGGATGGCGCCGTTTACGCAAAGAGCCGACAGTCAAGACTGGCAACCAGATCAAACCGCAAGACGAGCAGGACGTTCCGCACGCGGCGGAATAAGTCAGTTCCCGCCGGCTTCCTCAGTTTCCGGCACATCGAAGATTTGCCCCGGATAGATCAGATCCGGATCGCGGATCTGCGCCATGTTCGCTTCATAAATGATTGTGTATTGCGCGCCCCGCCCATAAGCGCGGCGGGCGATGCGCCACAGACTGTTTCCGGGCTGCACAATCACTTTGCCATCGCGCAGCTGAATCTGATCCATCGTGGCGCGTTCAAACGGCAGCTCGATTGCGTATTCAGGACGTCCCGACTCGTCGAGTTGAATGACCAGCAGTTGATAAACGCCGGGCGCCACTTGCGCTTCCGGGGCTACCGTCCAGCGGCCATCCTCATTGGCGGCGACCCGCCCGATAAGCTGGCGATTGATGTAGAGTTCAACCACGCGCCCTGGCGTCGCGCGGCCTGAAAAAATCACAGCGCCTGTATCATCGTAATCAATGACATCAAGTGAGAGAGGCCCAAGGCCTTCCGGCGCGTCCCGCGGGTCTTGCAAAACTTCCGTGGCGCCGCCCGGCGTTGTCCGCAGCACAAGCGGCAGATCGCCTTCACGCTCTGGCACGTAAATTAAAATCGTATCCTCAGAACGGATGACAGCGCCATCTGTTGTCCTCATCGTGAGACTAAGTTCGACCGGGCCAGAATCCAGCGGCGTGTCAGTGGCGATCACCCAGGAGCCGTCCGCCTCTGCGGGGGTTTTCGCAAGTTCGTCGTCATTGGCGTATATCGTCACTTCCGATCCGGGTTTGGCGCGGCCTGCGATCACCGCATAGCCCGTGCGATCAACGCGAACGATGTCAAAACTCGGCAAAGCGGGCTCTGCAGGCTTGTCCCGCGCCGGTTCGCGACTATCTGGCGTGGTGGAGCTTGCGGTTTCTTGCTGCGGGCCGTCGATAATCTTAAAGCGCTCTGCGGCCTTCCAGCCAATGAAGCCGAGAACAATCAGTAACAAGATGATGATGACGACGCGCACTGGTCTGGCTCCTTAACGACTTCTATCCGGCTTTGAAGGTACTTTACCCGACCGCAAAACCACGTACAATGCCACCCCAACAACAAGAAACGTACAAGCTTATGAAATCATTATGTGTTTACTGCGGATCGCGGCCAGGCAGCGATCCGGCCTTCGAACAAGCCGCCATTCAAACCGGACAGGAAGCCGCCAAGCGCGGGGTTCGCATCGTCTATGGCGGCGGCAAAATGGGCCTGATGGGCGCAACCGCTGGCGCGGCGCGCGATGCAGGCGGCAAAGTCTTCGGCGTCATTCCCGATTTTCTGGTCGAACTCGAGGGCATCCTCGACGGCGTCGATCACAAGATCGTCACCAATATGCATGAGCGCAAGATGATGATGTTCGAGGAATCGGACGCCATCCTCACCTTGCCGGGCGGCATTGGCACGCTCGAAGAGCTGATTGAAGTTCTCTCCTGGGCGCGTCTCGGCCT
>BQJG01000019.1 GCA_021604585.1 Hyphococcus sp. | reverse complement strand
GGCCAGAGTGCTGCTGCACGCTTCCCGATCGGGCGACGCGGCGGCCAAGGCGGCTACAGCCGTGGGGCAGTCAGTGAGCGATTTGTTGCTGGAGGATCTGTCTGCGTCTGGCGCCGGAACGCGATTGATGGCGGCGGCGATTGAAAAGGCCGGGCGGGTCGATGCGGTGGTCAACAATGCCGGGATTTATCTGCCCTCTTCGCTGACGGGAGACGAGGCCGATTGGCGTCAGGGCTGGGCGCAAACCATGGCGGTGAACGTTCAGGCCCCGGCGGATATTTGCCGGGCCGCAGTCGCGCATTTTCGCGAGAAAGGCGGCGGCCCAAACGGAGGCATTATCGTCAATATCGCCAGCCGCGCCGGTCATCGCGGCGACGGGCCGGACCACGCCGCCTACGCCGCGTCAAAGGGCGCGGTGCTCGCCATGACCAAAACCTGGGCGCGGGCGCTGGCGGGCGAAAACATCCTGTTCTACGCCGTCGCGCCGGGCTGGGTCGAAACCCGCATGGCGCCGCAGGATATCGAGAACCGCAAGCTTGCGGTGAAGGACATTCCGCTGGGTCGCGTCGCCGCTCCTGAAGAAGTCGCTGAGATGATCGCCTTTCTCGCGTCAGGCGCCTGCCCGTCAGCGACCGGCGCCACGTTTGATATCAATGGAGCAAGCTACGTTCGGTAGGGTGCGCTACATCCAGTAAGGCTTCGGCAGCGCGCCTGACTGCGACTGCGCGGCGATATCAAACAGGGTTTCCAGCGCCTTTTCCATGATCGCCGGCGATGAAAAATCCTGCTGATAGACCACATAAGCCGGGTACGGAAAATCCGGCGTATTTTCAACACGCGACAACAGACCCTTGGCGATATGCGGCTGCACGATGCGTTCGGGAAAGTATGCCGCGCCGCCGACATTCAAGAGCAAATTGACGCCGAGGGCGCCGAGATCGAGCGTCATGGCCGGCGTCACAAGGTCGGGATGGGCGGCGGCGTGCATGTCGCGAAACGCCTCGCCCCAGTCGGCGAAGATATAGTGCTCCTGAAACGGAACTGACGGATCGGTGGTGACCAGCACCAGCCGGTCTTCGGTCAGTTCACGGACAATCATGCCGGGCCGGTGCTCCGGCTGATAGATGACGGCGATATCCATCACGCCTTCGGCCATCTCGCGCAACAACCGTTGCGGCATGCCGACCTCGCACCGTAGCGCAACGCTGGGCGCGACCTTGCGAAAGGCCGGAACCCACCAAAGCAAAAGCCGGTTCCATAAGCTGTACTGCCCGCCGACGATCAGCGTGTCCTCAAACCCGTCCGGCACGGCGACCTGATGTTTCGCTTCTTCCCAGGCGCGCACCATGGCGCGCGCATAGCGGTGGAACTGGTGGCCCGCGGGGGTCAGATCACAGCTCGCCTTGGTGCGGATGAACAGCGTTCTGCCGAGCTGTTCCTCCAGCCCCTTGATGCGGGCGCTCACCGTCGACTGGGTGACATGCACCCGCCGGGCGGCGGCGATAAAATTGCCGCCTTCGATGACGGCCAGAAACGTCTTGGCGGCGGTGATATCCACGGGTAGCCCCTTTTAATGCGGTAAATTCGATATTATCATGCAGTTATATTCGTTTGCAAAATATAACTGGAATCCCGATCTTTAGATCAACAGGCAAGGGCCTGTTTCGACTGAAAGGATCTCCGATATGAAAAAAGGAATTTTCACCACTGCCGCCGCAACGCTGGCGCTGACCGCATTGAGCGCGACGGGCGCCTATGCCGGCAAGACCGCTGACATCGTTGCGCCGCTCGCTGTTGCATCGAGCCCCGTTCAAAACGCTGACGAGCTTTCCGCCGCTTGGGTTGACGGCCGCCGTCAGGAAGTGACCGGTCTCGACCAGGTCAAGGCTGGCGAAAAACTGATCCGCAAGGGCCAAAAAGCTGAGCGCAAGGCGACCGATAAGCTGGCCAAGCTTGTGGCGGTTTCTGACGAGCAAAAAGCTGCTTATGTGCGTCTCGTCACGAGTTTCGGCGGCGCAGCGACGCCAATGGCGGTGGAGACAGAAATCAAGGCGCTGAAGAAGGCGGCAGACGATTGGTCGGATGCTTACGGACGCGTCGAGAAAGCGCAGGCAAAATTGACGGAAGCGCAGGCGGATATCGCTAATGGTCAATCGGCTATGCGCACAGGCAATGAGTCGATAGCGGTGGGGCGTGAAAAAATGCGCCGCGCGGAAACGCAAAGCCATCCTGAGTATCGCGCGACTGTAGCGCCGAACACTGTTGCACCAAAGGTTGACGCCAGCGCGGTTGAGCTGGTCGAAATCAACTAAATGTCTACGAAGGCGACGCCGCGGAGCAGGGGCCTTGCGTAACAGGGCCTCTCTTCGCGGCGGCGTCGTTTCAGCACGTGTCTTGGCTCGTCTTTGCACAACAGCTATTCAGTGTTTGCCTTGTTGTGAAGGTTCTATGTCCGAGATTGTCGTCAGCTAAACCGCGTTGAGTGGCGCATGAGAAGCCAGCAGCCTCATCTCAAATGTGAGGCGTCTGCGCGCATCCATGCGTCCGGTTTGGTTCTGAGACTCGGACTTTCTTCCCATGAACATTTCGCAAGCGGAGCAGCGAACGCTCCATGCGCTATGCCGCGGCGGCGCGATCCTCGTTGAAAAAGACGAGGCCGGCAAAATCATTGAGGTTAATTGCGCCACGCGCGAAGGCTGGACGCTGGAGGATTGCACGCTCTGCGTGTTCAAGCGGCTGAAAAGGCGGCGCTTGATCGCCTCCTCCAATGGCGGGCCCTATCGGGCGACGCTGCTGGGGCGACAATCAGTGCGCGCGCAGCTCAACAATCGGGCGTAGCTTTAATTTTTCGACAGCGCGGCAACGCATTGGGCGCGGCCGCATTGTCTGTTACTTTGACGCAAATCAAGGAGACAGACGATGCGGCCTGCCCTTTTCTCATCTTTCGTTGCGTTCGTGATGACCGCGCTCGCTTCATCCGCCCTGGCGCAAATTCCGGCGCCCGATGCGTCACCCTCAACGCCGGTTGATGAAGTGGTGCTGGCGCCGTTTGAGCCGAGCCGCGAAGACGCCATGCTGGAAGCCTATATCGACGGGGTTGTCGGCGCTCACCAGCGCGAACATGCAGCGCCGGCAATTTCGGTAAGCGTGGTTCGCGATGGCCGTATTGTCTTCGCGAAGGCCTATGGCGAGGCCGACGTCGAAGCGGGAAAGGCCGCGCATGGCGTCGACACGATGTTCCGGATCGGCTCGGTTTCAAAAACCTTCACCTGGACGGCGGTGATGATGCTGCATGACCGCGGGCTGATCGACCTCGACGCCGATGTGAACAAATATCTCAAAGGCATTCAGATCCCCGACGCCTTCGATGCGCCCATCACCATGAATGATTTGATGGCGCACCGCGCTGGATTTGAAGACACCTTTGCGGTGTTCACCTATCCGGATGAAGGCGAGGCAACGCTCACGCAAGCGCTGACCGAAACCATGCCCAAACGCGTTTACGCGCCTGGCGCGCGCACCTCTTATTCAAATTGGGGCGCGGCGCTCGCTGCGAAAATCGTCGAAGATATTTCCGGCGTTCCGTATCGGGAGTTTCTCGAGCAGGAGATCCTTGGACCGCTCTCGATGACACATACCACGATTGAGGCGCCAAGCCTCATGAGCGACGCCGATCGCCCTTCGCTTGCTGTCGGATATGATGTCAGCGCGGGCGCTTACAAACGTGCGGACTATATGCAGATCGGGCCTTTCGCGCCGGCCGGCGCCATGGCTTCATCGGCGCATGATATGGCTCAATGGATGCTGGTGCATCTCGGCGCCGGCGCTTACAATGGCGCGCAGATTATGCGTGCGGACACGCATGACCTTATGTGGAGCCGGGCGTTCACTGACCGCACTGAAGGCGCTGACCTCGCGCATGGTTTCCAGGCGCGTGTCTATCGCGGCGTAAAAACGTTCGGTCATGGCGGCGCCACAACATCCTTTTACACCGACATGACCTTAGTTCCGGAACTGGGGCTAGGGATTTTTATCTCGCAAAGCACATCGGATGATCGCGGGCTGGTTTTCGACTTGGCGCCGCTTGTCATTGATCATGTGCTTGACCGCCCGGCGGCGCCTGCGCGAGATGATCCGAATTTTGCGGAGACAGCCGAAACCTTTGCAGGAGAATATTTTGATAATCGCCGCTCTTTCTCGCTGTTTGAAAAGCTTTTCGCCGCAAGTGATGGTGCAACTGTTGAGACTGCTTCGGGCGGCGCGCTGACCATCAGCTCCGGCGACAAAGTAAAACACTTCGCCCCGCTGCCGGGCGCGGCCGACACATTTGAAAATCGCAATGGGGAGCGCGTGGTGTTTGGCCGCGACGCGAAAGGCCATGTCACACATTTCACCGATGGTTCTGGGGTTCATTCTTATGACCGCGTCGACATTACGACGGATGCAAATTTGCTGAATCTGAGCTTGCTCGCCGTGTTGCTTTTCGCCGCAACCACGATGCTCGGCGCCTGGCGGCGTCAAGGGCGCGAGGTTGCACAATCATCGACCGGCGCTCTGATTGGCGTCGCAGCGTTTGCCGTGGCTGTATTGTCCTTCGCTTTCGGCGGGGCCATTGTTTGGTTGATGGCGACACTCTCCAACGCCACCGCCTCGACGATGCAGGCCTACCCGCTTCCCGCGGTCTCCATTTTTCGCTTGATGGCCCTGGCGATGTTCGCCGTTGGCGTGGCGGGCATGTTTAGCCTCTGGCCGGTGTGGCGTGCGTCGGGTTGGGGGCTCTGGCGCAAAATGCATCACGTCCTGTTTGCGATCGCGCTTGCGTCGCTGGCGGTGATGCTGGTTTTCTGGAATGTGGTTTTCGCCGGCGTCGCCTAACGCGCCGGCGCTAAATCATAGCTCAAAAACCGTTCAACCATTTCAAGCGCGACCGCATCATAGTCGCAAGCGTCAAGCGCGGTGAGGGGCGGTTCGCCGAGGCGGTGGTGAACAAACGTCACGGTGGAGAATGACTGCAGCAGAAAGGGCTGCAACGCGTTGAAAAACGAGTCGCCATAAACAAGCAGGCGCGGTGCGCCTGTGTTTTGTGTTTCCCAGCGCTTCGCCTCAACGCTGTTCCAGTCATATTCTGACAGATGCTCCTCGCGCCGCGGTAGTGTTGCATCGTGAAGGCGCCATTGGATGTATGTTTCAACCGGCGCCGCATCGCCGCCGAGCAGATTGTTTAAATCGCCCTCGCGGTTTGCTTCTCCGGTTTCGTCAAGCTGGCTTTCTGCAAGGACCTCAACCGGAACACCTTCTTCAGCAAGCATCGCCATTAGCGTTCGATACCCTTCATAGGCGCCGCGCTCCGTCCAGTGACTGTCGGTGCGGTAGTAAAGTTGCGCGGCCTGTTTGGCGCGGCGCATAGCGTCTATTGGCGTTTTTAACTTAAGCGCAGTTTCGGGCGCTGTGACGACAAGGGTTTCAAGTCGTGTCGGGCGGTCGCTGCGCCGGGGGTGGCGGGTCAGGTGTTCGCTATAAATCGTATGCTTGTCAGGCGCGATGAGAATAACAAACGGCTTTCCACATGCCGCTTCCTTGATGGTTTTTGCGCCGCGCATCCAGCGCTCAAGCTCACCGGGTGCAAACGGATTCAATCCTTGATGCGAAACAAGCGCCTTGTCCGTGGCGAGGAATAGCCAGCCATCATCCCCGCGCACGGCATGGCGTTCATCGGATAGGTTGAGCTCGCTGGTTATCTTGGCGTGGAGCCGGATAAGGCGGCCGCGAAACCCGAAATGGTCTTCCATCCAGCGCGATAACTTTGCCGGCGCTGCGATGGGCGCATTGACGATGTCTTTCGTTGTTGGGAAGGACGCCAGAGAGCGGCGCTCAAGCGTGCTGATGCTGGCTTTCTCGGTAATGATCTGACCACAAAGCGGCGCAAACAGCAGCGCGAAGAACAAGAGGCTGGCGATCTGATATTTTGAGATGCGCAGGTTCATGTCAGAATCTGAAATAGATGAAGGGATTATAGGCGCCGCCTGCAAGCATCGCCGCGCAAAGGATAAAGAGGAATGCGAGCCAGAGCTGGGCGAGTGAAAAAGAGACGGCGCCGTTGATGCGCGATGGCGCGATGAGCGCCAGCGGCTTAATGGCTTTTGCCGCTTCCACAATGATCGGCCAGAAGGCGGCGATAACGCCCGCGCAAAACGCCAGTCCAAATCCTTCCGGGGCGATATCGCGAATGGCCGTTTCATAGCCGCCCTGTCGCGCGCCAAACAATGCAGCATAATAGCTCGCTGATCCGGCAAAACTTTCTGCACGGAACGGAACCCAGCCAAGCGCGACAACCAGCGGCAAATAAACATGACGCAATAATCGAGGCGCTGCGGCCAGCCACCGGCCGAGAAATGCGCGCTCCATCACAAGGAGGGCGCCATGCCATGCGCCCCAAAAGACGAATGTCCAGGCGGCGCCATGCCAAAGCCCGCACAACAAAAAGACGACCCACAGATTTCGATAGGTTTTTCCAGCACCGCCGCGATTGCCGCCCAAGGGAATGTAAAGATAATCGCGGAACCATCGCGACAAGGTCATGTGCCAACGCCGCCAGAATTCTGTGACCGACTGCGCCACGTAAGGAAAATTGAAATTCCGGGGAAGCTCAAAGCCGAACATGCGGCCCATGCCGAGCGCCATATTGGAATAGCCTGCAAAGTCGAAATAGATTTGCAATGAATAGGCGGCGAGACCGAGCCAGGCCGCGCCCATGGTGAGCGCAGCCTCGTCAGGGGCGTTGAAGGCGGCGTCTGCAGGGGCCGCAAAAATATTGGCGAGCAGGACTTTCTGAGCCAAACCAAGAATGAACAAGCGCGCGCCAGTGGAAAATTTTTCAGCGCTGTGCGTGCGTTTATGCAATTGCTCTTCGATCTCCTTATAGCGAACGATCGGCCCGGCGATGAGCTGTGGGAACATGGAAATATAAAGTGCGGTGTCGATAAAGCGGGCTGGCGCCGCGGCGTCCTTGCGGCGCACATCAATCAGCAGAGAGATCGCCTGAAACGTATAAAACGAAATGCCGAGCGGCAGGTGGGGCTCAATGGAAATCGTTGCGTCCGCACCGGAAAGACCGATCGCCTCAGACAGGGTTGCAACCAAAAATCCGGCATATTTAAACCATGCAAGAGCGGCGAGATTGAGCGCGACGCCAAGAAACAAGATCCGGTTTGAGGCAGACTTGGCGATAAGGCCGGCGAGCCAGTGATTGGCGATCAGGGAAGTCAGCAGCAGGATAATATGGACCGGCTCACCCCACGCAAAAAAAACCAGACTGGCGGCGAGGAGGGCGGCGTTTTTCGCGGGGACCGCTGCATAAAAAGCGATAAAGACCGGTAGAAAGTAAAAGAGAAACGGGATCGAACTGAAGGTCATCGCCGCGGTTTGCCCGCTTAATCCGGCATGGCGCGGCGAAGCCGCCCGTCAACGCGAATCGGATCGATGGTTCTGGCGAGGCCGCTCTTTGCATCAGTCTCGATCATCACACCGCAAATGGTCGCTTCGCCATTGGCTGGCGAGAACCGTCCACCCGGCATCTTGGTGACGAAACGGCGCAGCGGCTCTGACTTTTCCATGCCGATAACGCTGTCATAGTCGCCGCACATGCCAAGGTCGGTGATGTAGCCGGTGCCGCGCGGCAGGATTTGATCGTCCGCTGTTGGAATATGCGTGTGCGTGCCGACCACAAGGCTCACCCGCCCATCGAGGAAATGGCCCATCGCGCATTTCTCTGACGTTGCTTCAGCATGAAAGTCGACCAGGATCGCGTCCATGTCCTTGCCAAGCACTGCGCCGGCGATTTCCCGTTCCACGGCGGCAAACGGATCATCACAAGGATGCATGCCGATCTGACCTTGTGCGTGCACAACCAGCACGCTGGCGCCGTTCGCTGTTTGATATACGCCGCTGCCGCGTCCGGGATTGCTCGCCGGAAAATTGACAGGCCGCAATAAACGATCTTCGCTGTCGAAAACGTCGACCTCGTCGCGCTGGTCATAAGCGTGATTGCCTGTGGTCAGCGCATCGGCCCCGGCGTCCAAAAACGCTTCGGCGATTTGCGCTGTCACGCCAAACCCGCCGGCTGCGTTTTCGACATTGACGACGACGAAATCGAGGGCGAGTTTCTTTTTCAGGCCGGGCAAGCGGTCAAGCAATGCATTGCGCCCGCTGCGTCCGACAATGTCGCCAAAGATTGCAATCCGCAAAACCCGCTCCGATCCATCGCTAGCACTTGATTGCGCCACGCTCCGTCACGACCCAATCGAGGGGCTGGTCTAGGGGGGTGAGGGGGAGCGCGTCAACTTCCTGCGCGCCAAAGGCATAACCGACCGCAATCGGCGCGCCATTTTTTCGCAAGGATTGGAGAGTCCGGTCATAATACCCCCCGCCATAACCGAGCCGCCCGCCGGCGCGGGTGAAGGCGAGGAGGGGGACGACGAGAATATCCGGCGTGCGTTCACGCGCGGTTTCGGCCGGAACCAGTTCGCCATAGGATCCCTTGACCATCTCATCCCCGGGCGCATAGGCGCGAAAGAGCAGCGGCGCTTTTTTGCGCGCGACGACCGGCAGCGCGATCCGCGCGCCCTCCTCGATCAGCGCCGCAACCAGCGGCTCTGTGTCGAGTTCGTTGCGCATGGGAAAATAGAGCGAAACAACCACGTCGTTGGGCCGGTCGATGGCGCTCATAAAATTCGCCGCTGCATGAACGCCTGCGTCTGGCCGCGCTTTCGCGACGGCGCGCCGTTCGCCTTTCATACGTTCGCGCAGAATAGCCTTCGAATCGAACAAGGTTGCAATTGGCGGTAGCATTTGACCCCAGTGGTCGCATAAATAAGGTGCCGCCCTGGCCGTTGGACTTTTTGTTCGCCCTGGACCCTAAGGTACAGGTGGGCGCCGCATGAGAAGGGCCACGGCCCAAACCAGAGACAGCTCCCGATAGAAGAGATAAGGCCCCGGGGAATGTCGTCCTGACGGGCCGGGCAGCGATGTGAAAATAGGGAGCAGGAAGCGGCCCGTAAAGAGGTCTTTCCGCTTATTTGAAACCGTGCCTGGACCTATTTGCCTGCAGCAGCTTTCGTGCGCTCCGTTTCGCTGGCGGTCATCGTGCGCCAGCTCGGATAAAGCAGGCACCCCAAAAAGGAGAAAGACGCCGCCACCAGTAACACCATGGCGAATATGCCGCCGCCGGCTTCACCGAGCCAGTTCGCCACCAGGCAAGTGCAGGCGATAATAAGATAAGGATAAACCGGCGGATTCTGGATCATATAGCGCTTGACGAATAGCCCCATAGACGCCAGCAGCAACGCCAATGAAAACAAATCAAAAATCGTGAACATCGTCTTCCCCTGGTCCGTTCGATTTCAGCCTATTCAGGCACAGTTAAATACACATTAACTCCGGCAAACTAAGGGTTAACGCCGCGTGTGCAGGGTCCGTGCAATTGACGCTATGGCGTATACAGATAAATCCCGATCTGCGCCGCGCCATAGCAGCGCCGGTCATTTTCGGTAAAGGCTGTGGCGACAACCGCCGCTTCGTCTTTTCCCTGTTCGACAATTATTACGGCGCCGGGGGCGAGCCAGCCGCCTTCATGCAAACTCGCAAGAGCGGGCGCGCAAAGGTCTTTGCCGTAGGGCGGATCGAGGAAGGCGAGTGTGAAAGGCGGTCCGGCCGCCGCCGGCAGCGCGCCCAGATCTGTTGCGGAACGGCGATGAATGCGCGTTGCGCCAAACAGCGCCAGCGCTTCTATATTGTCGCGGATGGCGCCGCGTGCGGTCGCGTCAGTCTCTACAAACTGGCACCATTGGGCGCCGCGGGACATGGCCTCCAATCCCAGCGCGCCAGAGCCGGCGAACAGATCAATGACGCGGGTGCTGGAAAAGTCGACGTCGCGGCGCGCATTGAGAATGTTGAACAAAGCCTCGCGGGTGCGGTCCGCGGTTGGGCGGGCAATAAGCCCCTTGGGCGCTTCGATAGGTCTGCCGCGAAATTCACCGCCAATGATGCGCATCTTGCCTGTTCCGGATTATTGCCGCGCCTTCATTACGGCGAACCGTTTCGTAACAGCAAGGGGAAGAAGAGGCGGCTTGACGCTATCGCAGATAATTCGCTTTCGCCAGTTCCGATTCAACCTTGGCGCCTTCCGCAGCGCGCGGTTTTGACAGTCTCGCAAACAACAAGAACGACACCGGCGTCAGGAACAGTGTGAAGAGCGTTGCAAATCCGAGACCGCCAAAAATCACCCAGCCGAGCGCGGCGCGCGCTTCTGCACCAGCGCCGGATCCGAGAATGAGCGGCAAGCTGGCGAGCAGCGTCGACATTGCCGTCATTAACACCGGACGCAGGCGCGTCATGGCGGCGCCTTCGATAGCATCGCGGATATTAGCGCCGCGATCGCGCAGCTGATTGGCGAATTCCACGATAAGAATGCCGTTCTTCGCCATGATGCCGATCAGCAGCACAAGCCCAATCTGGCTGAAATAATTGATCGATCCGCCAGTCAGCAAGATGGCGTAGATGGCAGCCGCCAATCCGAACGGCACAGTTACCATGATGATGAGCGAACTGACGAAGCTTTCAAATTGTGCGGCAAGCACCAGAAATACGATCAATCCGGCGAATCCGAAAACCAGCAGCGTTGTTTCATTCGAGTCCTGCAAGACTTTCGCTTCACCGAGCAGCGTAATTGATTGCGCGCCGACAAGTTCTTCCGGGGCGACCCTGCGCAATTCGCGCACAGCCTCGCCAAGGCGGGAGTTGTCGAGAAGTTCTGCAGTAACGGGCACGGCGCGTCGGCGCTGCTCGCGGGCGAGCTCTGATGCGACGGCGACTTCTCTGATGGTCGCCACCGATGACAAAGGAACGAATCCGCCAGCGGCGGTCCTGACATAGAGATTGGAAAGATCGGTCGGGTCATTCACCGGTTCGCCGCCTGAGGAGACGAGAATGTCGATAATGTCGTCGCCGATGAAAATCTGGGCGGCGCGGAATTCATCCGCCATCGCTTGAATGGTCGTTGTGATCGCGCTGACAGGCACGCCCAGCGACGCGGCGGCCTCGCGGTCGATCTCTACTGAAACTTGCGGCTGTGAGGTCTGAAAATCCAGCCGCGCGTCTGCAAACATCGGATTTTGCTGAAGCCGAGTGACAATTCTCTCCGCAGCTTCCGCCGAGCCTTCGTAGCTGTCGCTGACGACAGCAAAGCGCAGTCCCTGACCGCCGCCGCGAATGCCGAGAGAATTTCCATTGCGGATAAAGACGCTGGCGCCGGGAATGTCGCCGATCATTCGTCGAACTTGAGCTTCATAGTCCTGTTGAGACTTGGTGCGCTCGCTCCAGTCTGGCAACAGCACCAGCAGGAACGCACGATTGCCGCCCCAGACGCCGGTCATGGACATCACCACCGGGGATTCGCCGCTGGCGACTAGCGGTTGCAGGCGTGATTCCAGCTCCAGCACTTTTCTGTCGAGATAATCGAAGCTGGCGCCTTCCGGTGCGGCGACAATTGCGAAAACGCGGCCGCGATCTTCAGTGGGCGTCAGCTCCTTCGCCGTCAAGTTGAACGCCGTCACAGCGCCGGCTGCAAAAACCAGCGAAACAATCGCCGGTACAATTGGGCGGTTTAGGCAAAACCGCATGATCGGACGGTAGATGGCGGTCAATGGGCCGTCCGGTTTTTGCAGCGCCTGTACTGGATCATCGCTGTCGGCCGCCGCCATTTCTTCGCGAAATTCGCGGCCGAGTTTTACGGTCAGCACGGGACACAAAGTCAGCGCAACAAAAGACGAGACCATGACGGCGAAGGCCAGGACAAAACCGAATTCGGAAAACAGCGCGCCCGCCTGTCCCGGCAGGAACGAAATTGGAATAAACACAGCAACAAGAGTCGCGGTCGTCGCCAGCACCGCAAAGATGATTTCCCGCGTGCCGAGCACGGCGGCGGCGCGTTTGCCGGCGCCCATGCCGCGCCAGCGCTGAATATTTTCCGTAACGACAATTGCGTCGTCGACCACGAGACCTGTCGCCATGACCAGCGCCAGCAGCGTGATGATGTTGATGGAAAAGCCCGCGAGCCACAGCGCCGCGACGGTTCCAAATAGCGAGATCGGGATGGTGACTGCCGGAATAATCGTCGCCCGCGCCGAGCGCAGGAACAGAAAGATCACCAGCGTAACGATGCCGGTCGCCAGCAACAGGCTGCGAATAACTTCCGCGATGGCGGCTGCAATGAAAATTGAATCATCGACCGTAATGTCGATCTTGACGTTTTGCGGCAGGCTGGCGTGTAGCTCAGCGACGGCGGCCTGCACATCGCGGGAAACCTGGACAGTATTGGACTGCGCCTGTCTGACAATGCCGATGCCGACGCCGGGTGCGCCATTAATGCGCGCGGTTGTCGTCTCATCCTCAAAGCCCCATTCGACGACTGCGACATCGGACAGCCGGGTCTCGGAATCGAGGCGCAAGGCGCCGAGCTGTTCGGGCGTTTGCGCAGAAGATTCGGCGCGAATAAGCAACTGTTGGGAATCATTGCGCAATCTGCCGCTCGGCGCCGATTGTGTGGCGCCGCGCACGACTCGCGTGACGTCTTCAACGGTAAATCCGCGCGCGGCGAGGGACACGGGCATGACGCGAACGCGCATCACCCGATTTCTTGCGCCATAGGCGTCGGCCTGGGCGACGCCATTCACGCCTTGCAGGCGCGGCACGATGACATCATCGACGAGATCGGCGAGATCGCCGGGGTCCATGCCGACAGCTGAGATGGACAGGCGGATGATCGGTGAAGAATCCGTGTCCGCCTTGACGACTTGCGGTTCTTCGACCTCTTCGGGGAGTTCGTCAGTGATGGCCGAGACGGCGTTTTTTACGTCCGTCGCGGCGATATTGATGTCGACGTTGCTGGAAAACTCAGCGGTGATCCGGCTGCGCGCGAAGCTTGATGACGAAGAAATAGATTGAACGCCGTCAACCTGGGCCAGCGCGCCTTCAAGGATCGCCGTCACTTCGGCGTCAATCGACTCTGGCGTTGCGCCCGGATAGTCGGTGCGGATAGAAACGACCGGTCGATCCACATCAGGAAGTTCGCGCACTTCAACGCCATTCATGGCGGCGACACCGGCTATAACGATGAGCATGCTCAGCACGGCCGCAAGAATAGGGCGCTGAATAAAAATGCCGACGAAGCCGCTGGCGCTCGTGGTGTTGTCTGCTTTGATGTCGCTCACGATCAGTCGTTTCCGCTGGATGCGCCGGGGCCGGTTGCCCCTGGCCCTGACAGGCTTGGACCGCTGCTATGATCTTTCAGGTTTTGCTGCGTGAGGGCCGGCAGCGGAATGCCTTTGCGAACCCGATCCGCGCCTTCAAAAACGATCACATCGCCGCTCTCGATCTCACCGCTGACAAGCACAATGTCGTCAGTTCGCTGCAGAATCGAAACACTGGCCTGAACCGCCGACCCGTCTTCGCCACGTTTCCAGATATAGGGGCCGTCACGATCCCACTGGATTGCAAGGCCCGGTACGGACACAGCCGGTTTGCCGCGGCTGGTGGTCGATACCGCGAATATCGCGCCAGGCAGCAGCGCGTTGTCTTCATTCTCGAAGGCAGCTTCGATTTTCAGCGTGCGCGTCGTCGGATCAACGCGGCTGTCGATCGCGCTGACAACCCCTTCATGCGACGCTCCGCCAGACGCCAGTCGCGCAGTGACGGTCTGACCGATGGCGACGGCATCAGAGGATTCTTGCGGGATGGAGAAGGCGACGATCAGCGATGACGTGTCGTCGAGCGTTGCAACGACATCGCCCGCACGAAGATAATCGCCTGCCTCAATAGCGGTCAGGCCGATGACGCCGTCGAACGGCGCGCGAATGGTGCGCTGCTGCACGGCGAACTGCGCGGCGCGCATATCGGCCTCGATTGTTTTAAAATTGTTGAACGCGGCTTCCGCCTCAAGCGCTGAGGCCGCCTCTGTCTTTTCAAGATCTGCGTAGCGGTCGGCATTGTCTTTCGCGATCGGGTACTGCGCGCGAGCGCGTTCCAATGCGATGCGTTGCTGCTCGTCATCGAGGCGCAACAAAACATCGCCCTCCGTGACGCTTTTGCCCGGCGCGATATTGACCTGAGTGACAAGGCCGGTTGCCTCCGATGTCAGGGTAACGCTCTTTAGCGAACGGCCTTCGCCGATCACATCCAGTGTTTTGCCGACTGAGGCCGGTTGCGCCGCGACCATGCTGACTGCAGGCGCATAGCCGCCGCGGCCGCCATTGCCTGAGTCCTGGCTCGCGCGGCTTTGCCCGCCGCCGTTGAGGGCGGCGTTCCCGGCTGCGTCGCCATCCCGGCTCACCAGCACAAAAGCGGTGGCGGCGGCGCCGATGACAAGTCCGATCAGGCCGCCAGCGGCGAGCGATCCGGGCACTCTCATGTTGAAGCTCTCCAAACGGCCGTTCTTGGCGGCCGATACATAATTCTGCCTAATATAGAGTAACGTACGAAATCTTACGATCCGTCGCCCGTCAGAGAAGAAACGGCGATTATTTTCGCGGGCTATGTAGTTTGCTGAATCTATTAAAGAATTTCAGCCAGCCGTTGATTGCTTCGGATCGGTTCCGGCGCTCCTTTGAGCGTTGCATAAGCGACAAGCGCGCCAAACGCAAAACAGGAAAGGAAATGTCCATGTCCTCACGCCGAATTGAACCCTCTCGAAGAGCCTTGCTCGGCGGCGCCTCCGCGCTGGCCGCCGCTGCGCTCGCCCCTTCGACCCGCGCACAGGAAACGGCGGCGGCGGATCTGTCGGGCCGATCGGTGTTGATCACCGGCACGAGTTCCGGTTTTGGGCGGCTGACGGCGCTTCACCTGGCGCGGCTCGGCGCGACGGTCATCGCGTCCATGCGCAATTTCCAGAATGGCGAGCGCCCCGAGGCGCGCGACCTTGCGCAGATCGCCCAGGATGAAAAGCTGAAACTCTCATTGATCGAAATCGATGTTCTCGACGAGACGCAGATTAACGACGGGGTCGCCCAAGCGGAAGCCATCGCTGGCGGCGCGCTTGATGTACTGGTCAACAATGCTGGGATCGGCGTTGGCGGTCCGGTCGAGATTAACGACATGGAAATCACGCGCGCCATGTTTGAAACCAATCTTTTCGGTTATCTGCGCATGGCGCGGGCTGTCTTGCCGAAAATGCGTGCAAAAAGGGAGGGGCAGATATTCAATATCTCGTCGCAACTGGGGCGCATTCTGATTCCCGGACTTGGAACGTATTGCGCCACCAAATTTGGCGTCGAAGCGATGTTTGAAACCATGGCGTATGAGCTTGCGCCCTTTGGCGTTGAAGTCACCATCATTCAACCGGGCGGCTATCCGACGAAAATCTGGAGCAACAGTGCGAAAAATTCAGACGCCTTATTGGCGCGCGTGAGTGATGAAAGACTGGATGCGTACTCAGCGCATATCGAGGCCTCGCGCGGCATGTTCAGCGGCGGCGATACAGACCCGAATGACGTGCCCCGAGCCATTGCTGGGATTATGGCGATGCCTGCCGGGACACGTCCCTTGCGCGGGCCTGTGCATCCGAACACGCAAGCGACTGATGCAGCCAACGCCGCCATGGCGCAGATCCAGGCGCGCGTTCTCGGCGGCGGGTCGTTTGCAAGCTGGCATGCGGCGGTGACGGACTAAGAGTGCAATCTCGATAATGGCTTGGGTTCCAGTTTTGAACAGACCTGCCTGAGATCACGCCGCAAGAAACGGGTGGACCGGCCCTACCGGCGCGATAGCGTCGGTGGGCAAAAAAGGAGCCGCGCCATGATCACCTGTTTCATCAAATACGAAATCGACCCCAACCGGAAAGACGCTTTTGAAACCTATGCCCGCAATTGGGGACAAGCCATTCCCCGCTGCGGCGCGGATTTGATCGGGTATTTTGCGCCCCATGAAGGATCGGCGACAACCGCTTATGGCGTTTACACGCTGCCTTCGCTCGCAGAATACGAAAACTACAAAGAACGGCTGCGCGAAGACCCGCTCGGCAAGGAAAATTACGCGTTCGCTGTGCGGGAGCGTTTTATTACGCGCGAAGACCGGATATTTTTGAAACTCGCCTCGGCGCCGCACAGCAAACTCATTCGCTGAATATCACAAAAACCCCGGGAACAAACACCATGCCGACACAATCCAAAGCCGCCGCCTTTCGCGCACTGCACAAGTCCGGCGCGCCATTCATCATTCCCAATCCCTGGGACAGAGGCTCCGCGCGCATGCTCGAAGGGCTGGGTTTTCCGGCGCTCGCAACCACCAGTTCCGGTTTCGCCATGACGCTAGGCCGGAAGGACTATGGCGTCACGCGCGAGCAGGCGATCAGTCATGGCGCCGACATTGCGGAGGCGGTGGATATTCCGGTGAACGCCGATCTCGAAAACGGGTTTGGATTGGCGCCGGAGGCCGCAGCGGAAACGATCGCCCAGGCCTGCAAAACGTCGCTTGCTGGCGGCTCCATCGAAGATTCCACCGGCGACAAATCAAGCCCGGTCATCACCGACGAAAAGCTCGCCGCCGCGCGTATTGCGGCGGCGGCGCAAGCAGTGAAAGAAAGCGGCCGCGATTTCGTTCTGACCGCGCGCGCCGAGGCGCTTCTCTATGGCATTGGCGAGCTCGACAAGGTCATTGCCCGCTTGAACGCGTTCGCCGAGGCTGGCGCTGATGTGTTGTATGCGCCCGGTCTGCCGGACATGGATGCGGTGCGCGCAATCTGCTCCGGCGTATCAAAGCCGGTGAATATTCTTATTCTTGGCGGATTGGCGAAGCACAGCGTGGCCGAATTTGCCGAAGCTGGCGCCGTACGGCTGTCGATTGGCGGCGGCCTCGCTTGGAATGCTTATGGAACGCTTGGCGCCGCGAGCGAAATGTTAAACGAGGGCCGGTTTGACATGCTGGGCGCCAATCGCGACGGCGCAAAGAAGGTCGGGCCCTTCCTGAAAGGGTGACTTTAAGGCAACCCTCACGTCACCTTTGCGTTACGGCCCCTTTCTCCTCGAGCAAGGAATAGGCTAAACACTCGCGCCATGCGCTCCTTGAATTGTCTTGGGCGCGAGTGAGTCCATCATGACGACGACGGCTTCCATCACGCCGGCTCCATCGCGAGGGCCATGGCGGCGAGAATTTTTCGCGCTGATGACCATCGGCTTGCCGATGGCGGCGACGCAGCTTGTCCAGTTTTCAATCAATACCGTCGACGTCTTGATGATCGGCCGCCTCGGCGCAGAACCGCTCGCCGCCGGCGCGCTCGGTCTTGTCATGTTTTACGCCCTGTTTGTCGCCGGCATGGGGCCCGCCATGGCGACATCGCCTCTGGTGTCTCAGGCGCTTGGCGCGGATGCGAAGGATGTGCGTGATGTCCGCCGCTCCGTGCGTATGGGGTTATGGGTCGTGGGCATATCGGCCCCGGTTTTTTCGCTGATCTTTTTCTTTGCTGAAGAATTCGCTCTCGCGACCGGCCAGCCGCCAGAGGTTGCTGCGCTCGCAGAGCCTTACGTGCTGGCGCTGGCGCCAGGCCTGCCATTTGCGCTGGGCGTCATCATCTTGCGCAATTTTCTGGCGGCGATTGAGCGCGCGCGCGCGCCGCTGGTCTTTATCATCCTGACGACGATCCTGAATGCGCTGCTTAATTACGCGTTGATCTATGGCAATTGGGGAGCGCCGCGTTTGGAACTGGTTGGCGCAGGCATTGCTTCGTCAATTTCGCATGCCGTCGGGTTCTTTGTGCTTGTTGCGTATATTCGCTGGGAGAAGAGTGCGAAGCGGTTTGAACTTTTCCACAATTTCTTTTCGTCCGACTGGCCGCGCTTTGTCGAAGTGGTGCGGCTCGGCTGGCCGATTTCGGTGACGATCGGTTTTGAGGCGTTGTTGTTTAACGCCGCTGTGTTTCTCATGGGCCGCATCGGCGTGAATGAAATGGCGGCCTATCAGGTTGCGCTCAATGTCGCGGCTGTTGCGTTTATGATGCCGCTCGGGCTTTCCATGGCGGGCAGCGTGCGCGTCGGATTGATGGAAGGCGCAAAAGATCGCGATGGCGTGCGCCGGGCTGCATTGATGTCGATCCTTTGCAGCATTGGCGCGATCATGCTGGTGGCGATTCCTGTCATGATATCGCCTATGGGGATTGCCGGACTTTATCTGGAGCGCGCCGACGCCGCGAATGAGACCGTGCTCGCACTGGTGGCGTCGTTCCTGCCGATCGCTGCGGCCTTCGCGCTGTTTGATGCGATTCAGGTGGCGGCGGGTCAGGCGCTGCGCGGACTGAAAGACGTCCGTGTGCCGATGATTCTCACCGGGTTCAGTTACTGGATCATCGGCTTTCCGGTGGCTGCCTGGCTCGGGCTCGGCACGCCGCTCGGTGCGGTCGGCGTCTGGTGGGGCCTGCTCGCCAGCCTCGTCGCAGCGGCGTCGCTGCTTGGCGGCAGGCTCTGGCTGATTACGCGCGATTAAGCGCCGTCGCCAAACATGAAGAGAAAGCCGAACGCCGGTTTGTCGCCTTCATTGATGAATTCATGACTGACGCCGGCAGGAATAAACATCATATTTCCTGCTGAGAATGTTGAGCGGGCGCCGTCGATAATTGCAGTAACGCTGCCTTCCGTCAGAATCACCATTGACGGGAACGGGTTGTCGCGGCTTTTTTCGTCTTCGTTGACGTGATCGCCCGGCCGAATATCGAACCAGCCGCTTCTTAATCCGGGTTGGTAGTAGAAAATGCCGGCGTTGGTTCCGTGCGTGACGCGTGTTTTATCGGCGCTGAAGGGAACAATTTCCGGCAGACCCTTTGTCCAGAAGTGAAATGTGAAGGGGACGACGGTGTCGCCAAAATCATCAGTAGGCTGATAACCTTCCATGACGTCAATATCCATTGGAGCTAGGTCGGTTGAAAAAGCTTTCGCCATGCCGGTGAGTATATTGAGATCGCCTGCATAGAGTTTTTTCAGATAGCCCGCGTCGAAAGTGTAAAAGAAAGCGGGCGCGGCAGGCTTACCTTTACGAACGGAAACATTTGCGGGTCCGTTCTTCGATGCGGGCGAGGCGTCGACCGTGAAAAATGCATTGCCGCTCTTGACGGCAAAAGTAACCGCTTCCTTGAGCGCGGGATCGCTTTCAAAATCCTCCGCATATGTCTTCAGGATTTCAAAATCAGAAAGTTTCTTTGTGCTTTCGGCGGCTTTGACACTCGGCGCGGCGGCAACGGTCAGGGCCAGCGCGGAGGCCGCTAGGATGACTGTGTTTTTCATGTTTATCCCTTTCTTTTCAGCAACTTATGTTGAGGGTCTTCGCCCTTTTGCGGCTTGTCATTATTAAATAAACGTTTAATTACAAAACAGCAAGACCTCCCGCCGCCTTTAAGGATCGTTTCGCCGCAGGCCGGAAAGAATCATCATTTGATGATGGGCGATAAACGCCTGCAGATCGGGGTCGCTAAGCTTGCCTTTCAGCAACCGAACGTTCTTTCGCCGGGCCGCCGCCGCGACAACAAAATGCGACACTGGTCCGACGATCGACAGATGCAACAAATGCGGATCGAGCTTGCGGAAAAGCTTCGCCTTATAGCCAGCCTCATAATGCGCCAGCGTCATGCCAAAAAATTCCAGAACTTTCCGAAACGGACTTTCTGACCCCTGCATCGATCCATCGACATAGCCACGAAGAAGAATTGCTGAAAAAGCAGGCCGCGATCCAATCGCTTGCGATAACGATTCAATATATGCGCAAAAATTCTGTATAGGATCGTCATCGCCAGTCATATGCTCTTTCACGTCATGAACAACATCGTCCACGAGCGATGCAATGACCGCATGAAAAAGTCCCTCTTTCGAGCCAAAATAATAAGAGACGAGCGCTTTATTGGCCTTCGCCTCCGCCGCGATCATATCCATTGTTGTCCCGGCGAAACCCCGGCTTGCAAACAGCGCTTCTCCGGCCCTGATCAAGGCCGCCTTTGTTGCATCGGCGTCGCGGGTTTGCTTTTTTTGATTTGCGGGCAAGAGCGCAGCTTTCCTGTTGCGGGCTCTGTTTAGCGTGGTCAGCGCTCAGCGACAACGCGGCGTTAAACCCGAACCACATATTCCTTGCGCGTTGTCTCGATCACTTCCCATACGCCTTTGAAGCCGGGGCGAATGATGAAACTGTCGCCGGCGGCGACGTGTTTCGCCTCGCCGCCCTGTTCGGTGATGATCGATACGCCGGACAGAATGCGGCAATACTCCCATTCGTCATAGTCGATGCGCCATTCGCCGGGCGTGGATTCCCAAATTCCCGCGTAAAGTCCGCCGGGCTGTTCCTCGAGATTCCAGGTTTTGAACGCCGGAGAGCCGGTAATCAGTCGTCCGGGCGCGGGCGCGCCTGCTTCCGCCTCTGCGGCGCCAACGTTCAAAGACACAAACAAATGAGACATGGTTAAAACGGCGCTCCCGTCGCATCGCACAAGAATTTCATCAGCGGCTTGGCCTCTGCAAACGCAGCGGCGACATCGTCGATAAAGCCAGATTTTTTCGCCGCCGCTGGCTTGCCTTGCGCCATAGCGAAGAAACTTTTGCGCTTGATGTCGCCAATCAGCGGATGGTCTGCATCGAATCCGCGCGGCGGACGGGTGAGCGCGTCGCCGCGCACGCCGCCAAAGTGTTTGGCAAAGGCTGCGCTGGCCGTTGCTTTCTTCCAGGCGGCGGGCTTGTCGCGGATCGCTTCGCGCACCGACAAAAGCGCAGGCGCAGGCGGAACCCAGATGCCGCCGCCATAAAAAACTTCCTGCGGATCGAGATGAACATAAAATCCGGGTGCGTGGGCGTCTTTGCCGAGAGCGTGGCGAAACTGCACGCCGCCATGGGTCTTGTAGGGCGTCTTGTCTTTTGAAAAACGCACATCCTTATAAATGCGAAATACGGAACCACCGTTTAGTCGCGGATCAGCGACAATGTGTTTTGAAATTTTTTTCAGCTTTGGCGCCATCGCCTCGACAAACGACGCCAGCGGTTCCTGCACGCTCTCCCGGAATCTTGTCTTATTATCGTTGAACCACTCGCGATTATTGTTGTCGCGAAGCTCGGTGAAGAATTTAAAATAATCGTTCGGCAGTCCGGTGAATGTCGTCATGCTGTCGGGCCCTTGTCGCTAGCGGATGGCGGCGCGCTGCTCCACCGCATCCTTGGCCAGTTTTAACCCAAGACCGGATGCTTCGCGCAACACTTTGATGGCCTCGATTTTTTTCTTCTCGCTGAGCAATCGGTCGACATCCGCCCAGACAGAGGGAGACAAGTTCGCGACCGCCGCGGCGATTTCCTGTTCATCGGCCAGCTTTCGCGCCAGCGGATCGCCGCCGCGCCCGGCCGTCGCCCGGCCAATCATAAATGAAATCCATGCTGTCGCGCCCAGCAAAAGCCAGCGGCCCAAAGGGTCCAGGTTTTCCATTTCCGTCGCTCCTGTGTTGCTGTGACGGGTACAGATAAACTGCGCCGGGCTGATCGCCACCTTCATTTTTGCCGGGATTGCGCCGCCCTAACGCATTCTTAAGGATGGCGAGGGATATATGACGCCGGTCTCAAGCTCAGAAGCGAGCCAACCAAAAAAGCATCACCTATGAACCTCCCCGCTCGCACGCAGGACGCGCAAGAAACCCTTCAGCCGGTCACGATTGAAACGGCGCCCATTGAAGCTGTGATCGCCGCCCTGTCGCTGGATTTGGCGGCGGTTCCTGAGACCGAATTCTTGAGCCAGTGTGCGCTGGCGGTAAGCCGGGCCATTGGGGCGGACTTTGTCATCATCAGCCGGCTCAACCCCTATTCCAACATCATGCGTTCGCTGCGTTTTGTTGTCGACGGCGCGGAAGCGGAGAACATCGCTTACTCTCTCGATGGAACGCCTTGTGCGCGCGCAGTCGACGGAACCGATTGCTGCGTTTATCCTGAAAATGTCGCCGATCTTTTTCCGCATGACAAGTTCCTCATCGATTACGGCATTACCGGCTATGCGGGCGCTGCGTTGCGCAACTCACGCGGTGAAACGCTTGGCGTTGTCCTTGCGCTCACCAAACGTCCGGTCAAAAACGCCAATGCAGCGCGCGCGGTGCTGGAGCATTTCCGAGCGCGAATTGCATCGGCGATAGAAACGGCAGAGACGAGCGATCGTAATCAATGGGCGGTGACTGAAGCGACGGACGGCGTCTGGGACTGGGATGTGGTGACCGGCGGCACGATCTTGTCGCAGTCCATTCAGGATTTGCTCGGTTATTCCAAGCGCGGTCCCTATGACCTTTCGCAAATTGAAGAGGCCATGCACCCGCAGGACCGCGCACTGCATTCAGCGGCGCTGCGTGAGCATTTGAGCGCGGGAACGCCTTTTCATGTTAATATTCGCTTGCGCGATAATACCGGCGCTTATCGCTGGTTCCGTTCACGCGGCAAAGCCATACGCAACGAAAAAGGCCGGCCCGTGCGTGTGGTCGGCTGCTTCATCGTGATTGACGATCTGATGAAAGCAACCAGCCAAAGCATGCCAAACGCTTAAACTGCTAACAACGCGAACACATTCCGGAGAGCGATGACCATCAGGATAATGGTTGATGCGGAGAACATATAAAACCGCAGCAACACTTTCCTGGCGACGATCTGCGCAAAAGAGTGCGCGACGCGCAAACCAACATAGCCCCAGGCGAGCCACATATTCAGCGGATCGCCGACGCCAACCAGGTAAGAATACACAGCCAGCGCATAAAAGATTGTCGGCTGTTCGTGCAGATGATTGTGATTGTCGGCGACGACGCGAGCCTCCGTCGGCAACGCATCCAGTGCGCCGGCGTGCAGCGCTGACTGCGGGTGAACCTTGGCTTTCTGCATGGCAGGAATGCGCGTCGCATACATCCAGCACCAGATAATCAGCGTCCAGACGACAAGCGCGAGTACGGGGGTGAGCATGGTCATTGTATCAACTCATATGTGACAACAGTGATGGCGCCTTCACGACGGACAGGTACTCCATTCTGAGTGGCAGGAGAATACTTCCATTTCTTGATCGCGTCTCGCGCCTTGTAACGAAAATTGGATGGAGCGTCAGCCGGATGAAACTCTAGTATTTTGACATTTTCAGTGCGCCCCCTTTCGTTGACATCAAATTGCAACGCCACGCAGACATATTGTCTCCACGGGCTATTTTGCGGATAATCGGGCGGAAATCTGACAAGCGGAACTGGTTCCACATAGCCTGGCGGCGGATCCAAAAGCGCCTCTGGACTCGCCTCCTTCAGTCGATCGCAATCTTCCTTAACTTGCGTGTAGTCCCTGGCAGAAACTGAGCCAATGCCGACAAACGAAAACGTAAGCAAAATGAAGATGACTTGAATCTTATTCATATGCTCCCTCATTTGGTCCGCTGTTGTACCGCTTGCTAAGCGACGTTGGAATGTTTTTTGAACTCGATCCGCGAGATGGCGCGGCAGTGAACTTCATCCGGGCCGTCGGCGAGGCGCAAGGTGCGGATGCCGGCGTAAACTTGAGCGAGACCGAAATCGGTTGTGACGCCGGCGCCGCCATGGGCCTGGATCGCATCGTCAATAATCCGCAACGCCATGCGCGGCGCGGCCACCTTGATCATTGCGATCTCGCCTTGCGCGACCTTGTTGCCGACCGTGTCCATCATCCATGCGGCTTTCAGCGTGAGGAGGCGCGACATTTCGATGTCGATGCGCGCTTCGGCGACACGCTGTTCCCAGATCGAATGTTTGTAAATCGGCTTGCCAAAGGCTTCGCGGGTGAGAAGCCGCTTGACCATTTTTTCAAGCGCGACCTCGGCGGCGCCAATAGTGCGCATGCAGTGATGGATGCGGCCCGGTCCGAGGCGCCCCTGGGCGATTTCAAAACCGCGGCCTTCGCCAAGGATCAAATTCTCCTTCGGCACCCGCACGTTTTTCAACTCGACTTCCATGTGGCCGTGCGGCGCGTCGTCAAAACCAAACACGGGCAGGTGGCGCAGAATGGTGACGCCCTCCGCATCGGCAGGCACGAGGATTTGCGATTGCTGCGCGTGGCGTTCTGCTTTTTTGTCGGTCTTGCCCATGACGATGAAGATTTTGCAGCGCGGATCGCCGGCGCCGGACGACCACCATTTGCGGCCGTTGATCACGTAATGATCGCCGTCGCGGGTAATGTCGGTTTCGATATTGGTGGCGTCGGAGGAGGCGACGCGCGGTTCGGTCATTAAAAAAGCCGAGCGGATTTTCCCGTCGAGGAGCGGCTTTAGCCACTCTTCCTGCTGCGCCGGAGAGCCGTATTTCATCAGCACTTCCATATTGCCGGTGTCGGGCGCGGCGCAGTTGAACACTTCCGGCGCAATGTGACAGCGGCCCATCAGCTCAGCGAGCGGCGCATAATCGGCGTTGGAAAGCGCCGGTCCCCATTTCGGATCGGTGTGGAACATATTCCACAAGCCTTCGGCCTTCGCCTTGTCCTTCAACTCGTCGATAATCGGTGGAACTTTCCAGCGTCCTTCGCCCGGACCAAATTCCGCATGCTGACGTTCATAAGTCTCGTTCCCCTCATAGACATATTTGTCCATGAAGTCTGAAACGCGTTTGATGTAATCTTTGGCCAGCGGCGAATAGGCGAAATCCATGAAAGAGCTCCTTTATTTTGCACGCATGATAACGCCGTAGGCTGTGCGTGGAAGCGCTTTGCGCAGTCCTAGCGCCGGGCTTTGAAGAAATCCCGCAACAACACGCCGGACTCAGCGGCCAAAGGCCCTTCGACAACCTCTGGCCGCCAGTGACAGGTGGGTTGCTCAAAATATTTCGGCCCGTGCCAGACAGCGCCGCCTTTCGGATCGGATGCGGCGATGACAAGACGCTTGATGCGCGCAATCGAGATCGCCCCGGCGCACATGGCGCAGGGCTCGAGCGTTACATAAAGCGTCGTGTCATGAAGCCGGTAATTTCCGAGGCTCGCCGCCGCCGCGCGCAGACATCTGGTCTCTGCGTGGCCGGTTGGGTCGTGGGTTGCTATCGGCGCATTGCCCGCCGCCGCGATCACCGCGCCTTCGGCGTCGACCAGCACCGCACCGATCGGCGCCTCGCCGGCATCGGCCGCCTTGCGCGCCTCATCGAGGGCGAGGGTCATGAAGTGAAGGTCTTTATCCATGCCGTTCTTCTACGCGCCAGTGAAGCGGACCGCCAGTTTCGCCTTTTTCCTTTTGCGACTTAGTGTGCTATCGGCGCGCCTTCCAGGATGAAAGCAGCAAAGAATGGCCGACCTCAAAGACACTGATGGCGAGCGGATCGCGAAATATCTGGCCCGGGCCGGGATCGCCTCGCGCCGTGAAGCCGAAAAGCTGATCGAGCAGGGGATCGTCACGGTCGACGGCAAGGTGCTGACGACGCCGGCCTTTAAAGTGACGCCCGACATGGTCGTGCGGATTGACGGCACGCGGGTCGGCAAGCCCGACGCGACTAAGCTCTGGCGTTATCACAAGCCCGACGGGCTGGTGACCACCCATAAAGATCCGCAAGGGCGCCCGACCGTATTTGAAAATCTGGCCGGGCGGTTGCCGCGGGTGATCTCCGTGGGCCGGCTTGATCTGACGACCGAAGGGCTTTTGCTGCTCACCAATTCCGGCGCGCTGTCGCGGCGGCTTGAATTGCCCTCGACCGGCTGGACGCGGCGATACCGCGTGCGCGCCCATGGGCGCGTGTCGCAAAAATCCCTCGACAGTCTGCAAGACGGTGTTGAGATTGACGGCGTTCAATACGGCCCGGTGCGCGCGACGTTGGATCAGACGCAAGGCGGCAATGTCTGGGTGACGCTGTCGATCAATGAAGGCAAGAACCGCGAAGTCCGAAACCTGATGCGCCACCTCGATTTGCAGGTGAACCGGCTGATCCGCACCGCTTACGGGCCGTTCCAGCTTGGCAAGCTTCCAAAGGACGACATCGAGGAAGTGCCGGGCAAACAGCTCAAGGAACAGTTGGGCAAGAAAATCTGCGAAGAGGTCGGGCTTTGAGCGACATCGTCAATCTTAACCGCGCCCGCAAAAAGAAAGCCCGAAGGGAGAAAGAAAAGCGCGCCGAGGAAAACCGCGCGAAATTCGGACGCACTAAAGCGGACAAGAAAAAGAGAACGGCCGAGCAATCAAAGCTCGACCGTCATCTTGATGGTCACGAAATCGAAGAGTAACGCTTAAAGCGCGTCGGCCGCTTCCATGGTTTGCTGGCGGGCGTCATTGTCCATGCGCTTCATGGTTTTTTGCAGTTTTTCAAACGCACGCACTTCGATCTGGCGCACCCGCTCGCGCGACACGCCATATTCCTGGGACAGTTCTTCCAGCGTAGACGGATTATCTTTCAGGCGGCGCTCGGTGAGAATGTGCTGCTCGCGCTCGTTCAGAGTCGCCAGCGCGGTCTCAAGGAGACCCATGCGCATGTCATATTCATCTTCATTGGCGAGCTTGGCTTCCGGATTGACGGCGTTTTCATCCACCAGCCAGTCCTGCCATTCGCCGCCGCCTTCGGCGTCCTTGCCCATGGGCGCGTTCAGGGAGGCTTCGCCGCCCGACATACGCCGGTTCATGGAAATGACGTCGTCATTGGTGACGCCAAGCTTGGTGGCGATGTGTTCGACCTGTTCGGGACGCAGATCGCCATCTTCAACCGCGTCGATCTGGCCTTTGATTTTGCGTAAGTTAAAGAACAGTTTTTTCTGCGCGGCGGTGGTGCCGATCTTCACGAGACTCCATGAGCGCAGAATATATTCCTGGATCGAAGCGCGGATCCACCACATGGCATAGGTCGCGAGGCGGAAACCTTTTTCCGGATCGAATTTCTTCACCGCCTGCATCAGGCCGACATTGCCTTCGGAGATCACTTCGCCGATCGGCAAGCCGTAACCGCGATAGCCCATGGCGATCTTGGCCACGAGCCGCAGATGCGAGGTGATGAGCTGTTGCGCCGCATCGGGATCTTCATGCTCGGCGAAACGTTTCGCGAGCATATATTCCTGATCCTTTTCCAGCATCGGGAATTTGCGAATCTCGGCTAGATAACGCGACAAGCTTCCCTCTGGCGTCAACCCTGAAGCGGTGGTGGTTAGTGCATTTGCCATCGGCGCAACTTTCTCTCCAAAGAACGCCCCCAAAAGGACGCGTCTTACATAAACAGGCGTGTTGCCGGCGATTGGTTTTCGGAAGGCCCCACAAGAGACGCCTCTTCCGGGCGTTTCAAGCTAGCCATATAGGAACCCGTTCCGCAATCACCAAGACCCGCGCCTAATCCATTCTAGTACAACGGCTTTTCGGCGAAATCAGGGCGAAGCGCCAATGAAATGGCGGTAACGCGCGGGCACGTTGCCGTGAGGGGCGCCCTCAGCGATAGAACTCTACCCGGTAGCGGACCGGCCCGGAAATCGTAACGCGGTGCGGCTTGGCGGGTTCGATGATGGCGAATGCGCCTGCGCCGATTTGCCGGCGCTCGGCTGGCGGGCCGGGGATGATGTAGTCAAGCGCGCCCGACAGGACCACCAGCTTGCCCCAGATGCCGGGCTTTGTGTCATGCAGCGCGGTCAGTTTCGCTGGCGTCGTGGTTTCGGTGAAGATCGGCGTTTGTGAATAATACTGAACGTCATTCGGCAGGTCTTCGTGCATCTTATGGCTCACCAGCACGTTGTCCGGCCGCAATTTTAGCATTGAGTTCCGGCGCGCCAAAGATCGCCAGTTGCAGGCTTTGGGCGATGCGCTCGGCGCGTTCCATAAAGTAGCGGTTTGCGGCGGGCGATGGCGCCGTCTCATCAAGGGTTTGCTGGAAGAGGCCAAGCCAGACCGAAAAATGCGCCTGACGGATTGTGTCGTGCTGTTTGTGCGCGGGAACTGGCTTGCCGGAATAGCGGCCAGCATTGAGGGCGATCGACGCCCAGAAGTCTTTCATTTTCGCCAGATGCGCCGGCCAGTTGTCTTTGATGGCGTTGTTGAACACAGGGCCTAGCGCGGGGTGGACGCGGATCTTGTCGTAAAAGCTATCAACCAGAAGCGAGATGTACGCTTCGTCAATGCCCATGCTTTGCGCATGCGCCTTGATCTCTTCTCGCCGCGCTTCTGCGCTGATGATCTGTGTTGATCTCATGCAGCGCGGCCTCCGAGCAGCGCACGCAATTTTACGTTGCGATTGACAAGATCCTTGACCGTATACTGATCAAGCACACCTAAAAAAGCGTCGACAGCATCCTTTAAAACGCCTTTCAGGCGGCAAGCCGGTGTGATCAGGCATTCGCCTTTGCCGCCCTCGAAACACTCAACGAGCGCCATATCCGCTTCCATTAACCGCACAACATCGCCGACCCGCACATCAAGTCCGTCAGGGGCGATGCGCAATCCGCCGGAGCGTCCGCGTTCTGTGTCGATCAGGCCCTCGCGCCCAAGCGCATTAGCGACTTTCATCAAATGGTTTTTTGAAATCGAATACCGGTCCGCCACTTCGGCGATGGTGGCGGGCCCGTCTTTATGGACCGCCAGATGCATAAGCAAGCGCAGGGCGTAATCGGTTTGCAGGTTCAGGCGCATAAGATCTCCAAAAAGATGCATTTAATATATTGCAAGTTCAGATTTTGGCAAGATATAAGATGCATACAAAATACATCATTAAAATGGAGACTGAAATGGTTGCAATCCCGGCATTTGCCTATGATCCGGCGGACTGGTCCATTGAACTGGGGCTGGATGCAGAACGAGATGCCCCGATGCGGGGTAAATCAGAGTTTGAGCTTGAGGCTATTCCGGCGTCAGCGGCGCCCATTGCCAACACGGCCCTTCATGGCGGCGTGTTGAAAACGCTCGCCGGGTTGAACGCTTATATTCTGATCGCCTTCTGGTTCGCTTTGCGCAGCGATCGGGAAGCTTTGTTCATGGTGGCGATCAGCGCCTTCTATCTGCTCGCTTATCTGGGAACGCCCTATTTGATGGGACGGGTTGGCGGCAAAGGGCTGGATCAGTCCAAACCCTTAAGTCAATTTCTAGCCGAACCGTTTGAAACTTGGACCGGAACCATCACCGGGCGGGAGGCGATGCTTCAAGTGCTGACCGTGCCGGCTGCGATCGCCATCGCCGTTACGGGGATGTGTCTGATCATTGCGTCACATCAGTAGATATCGGCGCGGCGCGGATTAAACCTGAGAGTAAGATTTTATTTACCACTCTATCGCGGGCTTTCACTCAACAAAATGGACGGAAACGCGCTGCAGTACGCACTCATTAACCATTAAGCGCTAGCGTCTCGAAAATTCGACTGGCAACGCTCGAAGGTCTTAACGCATGGTTAATATAAAGAAAGTGCAGAAGCACCTCGCTGTTGATTCCGGCACGCGCCTGATGGCGACGACGCTGGCGGCCGGCACGTTGACGGTGCTGGCGATCTTTTTGATCTTCGCGACCTATCAGTTGAGTATTGAAAGCCGGCTGCAGAAAGCACAGCTGGAGCGCCACATAGAATCGATTGGCGCCTCGACCGCGTGGGGCGTTGAGAACTGGCTGACCGAACGCGTTAAAATGGCGGAGCAGATCGCTTACGAGTTAGGCCAACTCGAAGACATCAATGAAGCCGTCAACAATTTGCGCAGCCCTGTGTTTGAAAGCACCTTCATCTGGACGTATTTCGGCGAAGCAAACGGCACATATCATATCTGGCCGCTCGATGATGAATTGCCGGATGATTATGATCCGCGCACGCGGCCTTGGTATCTCGCGGCGGTGAAAGAAGGCCGCACAACGCTCACGGAACCTTATTTCGACATTACAACGGGCGTTGAAACAATCACGGTGGCGACGCCGGTTTATCGCGACGGCAAACTTCTGGGCGTTGTCGGCGCCGACTTCTCGACCGAGACGTTGAGCGATGTTTTGCGGAAAACCAATCTCGGCGGGTTGGGGCAGGTCTATCTCGTATCCAGCGAGGGCAAGATGCTGGCGCATCCGAACCGCAATAACATCTCCCGGAATCTGCGCGACATTTATGCCGCCGATGTGCCAGTCATCAACTCAGACATACAATATCTCAACAAGCTCGCAGCGCCAAAGGTTGTAACCTTCGTCAAGATTCCAGCCATCGCAGCGATCAATTGGAGCCTTGGCATCTGTGTTGAGCAGCACCGTGCGTTTCAAAACTTGAACGAATTCCGTCAACTCGCTGCGATTGCAACCCTGGCGGCGGCGGTCTTGATGGTGCTCGTGCTTGGTTTTGTCATCCACCGCCTGCTGGTGCGCCCGCTCAATCAGGCGCGTCTGGCGGCCGACGCCGCCAATGTGGCGAAATCTGAATTCCTGGCGTCGATGAGCCATGAAATTCGCACGCCCATGAATGGCGTGCTCGGGATGGCGGAGGTGCTTTCCAATAGCGGCCTCGATGCAAAGCAAAAAGAACTGGCGTCCATCATCACCTCATCGGGCAATGCGTTGATGACGGTCATCAATGATATTCTCGACATTTCCAAACTGGACGCCGGAAAACTGCGGATCTGTCCGGTTGGCTTCAACCTGCGCAAGACCGTGTTTGAAGTGACGACCATGATGCAGGCGCGCGCGCTTGAAAAAGATATCGAGCTGATCGTGCGTTACGCGCCGACCCTTCCCGAAGGCGTCGTCGGCGATGATTCACGGTTGCGCCAAGTGCTGGGCAATCTGATCGGCAACGCCGTCAAATTTACAGAGCATGGCTATGTGCTGGTTGAGGTCGATGGTGACCGGGTTGGCGAAGAAGTCGATCTGACCATCTCCATACGCGACACCGGCATCGGTATTTCCGAAGATCAGCTGCCGCGCATGTTTGAAAAGTTTGAGCAAGCCGACAGCTCGCATACTCGCCGATATGGCGGCACAGGGCTTGGCCTCGCCATCAGCCGCAATATTGTTGAATTAATGGGCGGCGAAATCACCGCCGAGAGCGTGGTTGATCAAGGCTCTTGCTTCCGCGTGTGGTTGCGCCTGCCGGTGGATGAAACGGTGGTTTCCCTGCCGCCTTGCGACAAGCAGATCTTTGACGATGTGCGCATTCTCGCTGTAGACGACAACGCGATCAACCGCCGCGTGATTAAAGAACTCATGGATGGCTGGTCGCTTCGCTCGACTGTAGTGGAAAGCCCGGTGCGGGCGCTGGCGGCGCTTGAAAGAGCGGCAATCGAAGGCGACCAATACGACATTGCCCTGCTGGACCATCAAATGCCCGGCGAAGACGGCATTTCTCTGGCGAAACGAATGAAGCAGGATGATCGCTTCTCGTCGCTGCCGATCATCATCTTGTCATCCATCAATGGCGTCGACAATGAGGACAATTCGCAGGGCGCTATTATAGCGGCGTCGCTGGCGAAACCTGTGCGTCCTTCGCAGCTCATGGATTGCCTGGCGCGTCTATTGTCCGAACAGGCGGCCGCCCAGCTGCGCGAGACCGCCCAGCGCGCACGCCAAGAGGCGGCGGCTTGTGTTCCGGCGCCCCGCGCATCTGACGCAGGCGGCCGAAAGAAAGTGCTGGTCGCTGAAGACAATATGGTCAATCAGATGGTGATCAAGACATTTATCAATGACGAAAAATTCGAGATCATCCTTGCGGAAAATGGCGAGCAGGCAGTCGATCTGTTCAAGAAACACGAACCTGATATTGTCTTGATGGATCTGTCCATGCCGGTGCTGGGCGGGCTCGAGGCAACGCAACAGATTCGCGACTACGAGACGGCCGAGAAGAAAAGCGCAACGCCCATCATCGCCACGACCGCGCATGTGATGCAGGAAGATCGCGATCGATGT
The DNA here is from genome assembly GCA_021604585.1 of Hyphococcus sp. Classification (GTDB taxonomy): domain Bacteria; phylum Pseudomonadota; class Alphaproteobacteria; order Caulobacterales; family Parvularculaceae; genus Hyphococcus. The sequence goes on along the minus strand of BQJG01000019.1, from coordinate 20,513 downwards.
GCGGCGGCGGGCATGGATGATTTCCTCGCCAAGCCCATCAAAAAGGGCGAGCTTGATCGCATGATGACGCAATGGCTTGCGCCCGAAGAGGTTGATAGCGCTTTGTCCGCTTAAGGCTACAACGCGCGAAGCGCATTGAGCAGAATCTGAAAATCGTCCGGCGCCGGCGCTTCAAAGCGGAGCGTCTCGCCGGTTATCGGATGCGCGAAGCCCAACACGCGCGCATGCAACGCCTGCCGTTTGAAGTTTCGGATTGTCTCAATCGCATGGTCGGTAACCGCTTCGCCGGGCTTCATGCCGGATAGTCCCGGCCCGCGGCCATAAACCTGATCGCCGATCAACGGACAGCCAATATGGGAAAGATGCACGCGGATCTGGTGCGTGCGGCCGGTCTCAAGCGTGCACTCAATGAGCGACGCCAGCGCGTCACCTTTCAGCTTGGCGCGGGCGCGGCCGAACGCTTCAACAACTTTGTAATGGGTCACGGCGTGACGGGCGCCATGATAGGCTTCGAGATCGACGACCGCCATTTTCGTCCGGTCACGGACGCTTCGCCCGAGCGCGGCGTCGATGGTCCCGACGCCGGGGCGCGGTGCGCCGACAGCAATGGCTTCATAAACGCGGTCGATATCGTGCGCTGAAAACGCAGCCGACAATCCCTGATGCGCGGTGTCATGTTTGGCAACCACCAACAGGCCCGACGTTTCCTTGTCGATGCGGTGGACGATGCCGGGGCGGCGCGCGCCGCCAATGCCGGAAAGGCTGTCGCCGCAATGATGGATCAGCGCGTTGACCAGCGTGCCCGACCATGCGCCTGGCGCCGGATGCACGACAAGGCCCGCCGGCTTATTAACGATGATCAGATCCTTGTCTTCGTAAATGACGTCGAGCGGAATATCTTCGGCAAGCGGCTCAGGATCAACGAGCGGCGGCGGCGTCAGGCGATATTCTTCGCCCTCACGCAATTTCCAGGACGCAGACGACACTACGTCGCCGTCACGCGTCAGCGCGCCGTCTTCGATCAGCGCCTTGATTCGTGTTCGCGTAATGTCGGGAATCTGCTCGCTTAGCCATTTGTCGAGGCGTCCGCCTGCCGCGCCGGCGTCAACGCACAGGAAATACGCGCCGTCTTCATCGGGCTTGAGGGTTTCTTCGTCTGAGGTCATAAGCGGGGTGTAGCGGGCCTTTGGCGGGACCGCCAGCCCATAGACCGGGGAGTGAGACTGGTGACGACAAATCAGCCGAGTGACCACGAAACAAGGAAGTCCGCCGAGGCGCCAGTATCGGGGATGGGCGGCCTCGCGCATGCTATTGGCGCGCGCAATCTCAAAATCACCATTGTCGCCATGCCGCTGGTTTTTCTGGTTGTGATTGCACTGATTATTTTGATCTTCGGCAAGAAAGATAAGGCGGCGCCGATTGAAAGCGCCGCAGCGGCCGAAGAGCAAGCGGCTGCGCCAGCGACAGAGATCGCCGAGCGCGTCGCCATCAGCGAGGGACAGACGCCGGGCGCGCTGGCGCTTGATGGCGATCATCTGGCGGTTCGCATTGACGGCCCTGCGGGTGTCGAAGTCGTGGTTTATGATCTGGCAAAAGGCGAGGTTATTGCGCGAATAGAGTTTGCCGCCGCGCCATCAGCCGGTCGCCCTGACTGACGCAGCGTACCGGAAAAATATTTCGCCCCCTTGAAAACCAGCAAGCAGACTTTAATTTATAAAGTGAATTGCTGCATCAGGCGAGGAGAGCCCTATGACCGCTACAAAACCGGACGAAATGAGCCCCGACCTCGCGAGCGAGCTCGCCTATGTGCGTGCGCTGGCCGAAGAAGGACGTGATGCGCCGCTGGTCGGCGGGTTTTACTATCTGCTTTGGGGCGCGCTGATGGGAGCCGCCGCGTTAATGGCCTTTTTCATGTCCTCCGGCGCCATTACGCTTGGGCCGGTTAATATTTATAGCGTGTGGATTACCGCCGGTCTCATCGGCTGGGCGGCGTCCTTTTTGAACAGTAGACGCACTGGCGTCAAACCCGGCGCTCTGACTATTGGCAATCGCACGGCGCAGGCGGTCTGGTTTTCGGTCGGCGTCTTTATGACCTTATTGTGGATCGCAATCATTTTCGCCCATGATAATTTCACCGCGCTTGGCGTGCCGCCTTATTTTCTTTTCTCATTGATGTTTCCGGCGGCCTTTGGACTTTACGGCGTCGCATTTTATGCAAGCGCCGTCGCCGCGCGTCTCGACTGGTTGAAATGGTTTGCGCTACTCTCCTGGGGGTTCAGCGTCATCAGTCTCTTCCTTTCGGGAAGCCACTATCAGTTCCTTGCGGGTGCATTGGGAAGTTTCGTCTGCGCCGCGCTGCCCGGCATGCTGTTAATGCGCGAAGAACCAAAAGAGATTGTCTAGGCGATGAGCGCCGATTCCGACTTCGACTATCGTGAGATCGACGATGTCATCCATGGGCGCGTGCGCCTGTCAGTAATGGCGTTTTTGTCCGGCGCGGGTGCGGCGGACTTTAATGAGCTTAAAGCACGGGTCGGCGGCACCGATGGCAATCTTTCCGTCCATCTCAGCAAGCTTGAAGATGCGGGCTACATCGCCATGAAAAAAGGCCTGCGCGGAAAACGTCCGCAGACCACCGTGTCGCTCAGCAAAAAAGGACGCGAGGCGTGGATCGCTTATATCACCCGCATGGAGGATTTGTTGCGTCCGAACGCGGCGGAGTAATTACTTCCTTGACGACAAGAGCCGTGAGATCAGCCAGATCGGAATAACCACGCCGGCGCCAATCAGCAGATAAGTCCCGAGGGTGAGGGCGATCTCACCGAAGCTTTCACCCAAAGTGCCGACGAGGTCGCGGACGTTCTCAAACACGCCGCTCCAGAATTCGCGCACGCCGATCCGGAAAAACGAAAACACCGCGCCGACAATGATGCTGGCGATCACCAGCTTAATGACGGTGCGGCTCGTGCTGCCGCCAGTTAGGCGGTCTTTCATGGATGGCTCAGGCATGGCAGGTCCCACTCAGTAACGTTCCCCAGAGGCGCCAATCTAGGCGCGAATGAAGGCGGATTCAATGCGCGATGTCTGCCAGCGATGTCCGCCAAACCTGTCCTGTCGCGCCAATCCCGCACTTGCGGCGTTCGCACAGATTGGTGGCGCTAGTATATTGAGCGTCGTTGCTTAGCGCAGCTCCCACGGGTACCGTAGCGTTCAAAGCGGGAGCAAAAATGAATATCTTTCGGGTTTTCTTAGCGAGTTTCTTGTCGCTCCTGTTCGTTGCGGCTCCAGCTTTTGCGGATATGAAAATAGTACGGGCGGCGAGAATGATCGATGTCGCGACGGGCGAGATCATCAGTCCGGCGACGATTATAGTTCGTGACGGCGTCATTGAAGCCGTAAACCCGGAGACGCCCCCCGAAGGCGCGGCGGTTGTGGATCTTGGCGACCGGACATTGCTGCCCGGCGTCATGGACATGCACAGCCACGTTACGCTGGATTTTTTTACAGGTGATCATTGGACGACCGCGGCTGTTTTTGAAACGCCTGCCGACTGGGCGCTTTACGGCGTCGAATTCGGACGTCAAATGCTGGAGGCTGGTTTCACAACTGTTCGCGATGCAGGGGCGTGGCCCGGGTTTCCGGATATCGCCCTCATGCGGGCGATCGAAGCGGGCCGTGTTACCGGGCCACGCATGTTTCCGGCGGGTCATTATATTTCAATCACGGGCGGTCATTGTGATGTGACTGGCTTTGCGCCTGGCGTTATGGAGCTAGGACCTAATGAAGGAATCGCCAATGGCGATGATGAAATCCTTCGGGCCATTCGATATCAAGCAAAACATGGCGCAAAGGTCATCAAGGTGTGCGCGACCGCAGGCGTGTTTTCAAAAGGCGATCAGCCGGGCGCGCAACAATATTCCGATCATGAATTAGAGACAATCGTCGAGGAAGCGACGCGCCACGGCTTAAAGGTCATGGCGCACGCCCATGGATCGGAAGGCATTCTGGCCGCCGTTAAAGCTGGCGTCGCGTCAATTGAGCATGGCTCAATGCTGACGCCTGACATCATTCGTGAAATGAAAAAACGCGGCACTTATTATGTCCCCACAATTTATCTCAATGACATTCCGCTGCCGCCCGATACGCCGGAATGGACGGTAAAGAAAAGCGAGTTTCTTGCGCCCTATGTTGAAAAGAGTTTCGAGATGGCTTTGGAGCGCGGCGTGAATATTGCTCTTGGTACAGATGTCGGCGTTTTCCCGCATGATGAAGCGGGAAAAGAATTTAACGCCATGGTGAGACGGGGGATGACTCCGGCTCATGCATTGCGCACGGCGACGATCAATGCGGCAGACCTGTTGGGGATTTCCGATCGCGGGCAACTAAAACCCGGCATGCTTGCGGATATTATCGCGGTGGACGGAAACCCGCTTGAAGACATCAGCGAAATGGAACGCGTGACTTTTGTCATGAAGGGCGGCGATATCATCAAACAGCCTCACGCGGGGGCACGCTCATCAATCCAAGACTGAGACGCCGCAAACTTTCTAGGGCTTGATGTCGATCCGCCAGCCGATGGAAAAGCGCCAGTCCTGATCAAAGCCCGGCACGGGCTGGTTATAGGCGCGGGCGAACTCAACTTCCAGAACGCCAATGTCGTCATAGGCGGCGCGCAACCCGGCGCCGAACGACCCCATATCAATATCGATCGTATCACCGCCGCTGCGCGAAAAGACATCGCCCTGCACATAATCGGCGAAGACATAGACTTCGCTTTTGGAAAAATCACCGCCGCTGATCGGCCGCCAGGCGGGTTCGATCGACATGCCGAAACCGCGATCGGCGTTAACAAGCGCCGTGTCAAAGGCGCGGCCAAAACGCGGCCCGCCCATGGAAAATCGTTCATTGGCGGGCAGGAAATTGTCGGTCCACTGACCGCCGCTATTGAGGCGGACATAGACTGACTTGCCGAAATGTTTGGTCAGTCCCGCTTCGGCGGTGAGTTTGGTATATTGCGGCTCGCCAATCGCCGGCGTTACCTCCGCGCCGAGCATGTCGATGCCTTGGGCGACGCCGGCGTGAAGGCGGTAGCTCAGTTTTTCTTCGCCAGCGGAGTAGGTTGCGGAAAGCCTCGCCGCGCGCGTTCGTTCCGTCGCGATCAGCGAACCGAATGCGGCGTTGTCGCTGTTCACGCCGTCGAGGCCTGCGCGAACAAGCAGATTGCGTTTGAACGAGCGGATCACCGGCGCCGTCACCGCGACCCCATAAAGCTGCGCATCGCCGGAGACGGGCGTGCCCGATGGATTGGAGCGGAGAATGGCGGCGCTCGCTTCTGCGCGAACGCCCGACGTTCCAATCGGCGTTGAGTGCGTCAGGCTGGCCTGCAGAGAGTCCTTGAAGTTGACCGACGCCGCGAGGCGCAGACTTGTGGCGTCGCCATCGCGCAGCAGGCGATAGGCTTTGCCGATTGCGCTGAACTGGCCGTCGCGCACAAGCCGTGTGGTGCGGTTGTTAAAACCGAAGGTGACGGTCGGTTTTTGATAGTCAAGCGCCATTTCCATGCGCACTTCGCCGGGAGCATCGCCCTGGTGCAAGGTCGGTTCAACGATCAGTCCGGGAATATCGCGGGTCAGCGCTACAGTACGCTCTAAGGTTGCGCGGCGGGTTGTCGTTTCTGCGGTCAGGCGTTCGGCATAGGCGGTCACCATCTGGTGCTTGCGGCCTTCGGTTTCACCGCTGTAGCTGATGGTTTTGATCGCGCCTTCGGTGACGCGCACGCGGACAACGCCATTGGCGAAAGATTGCGGCGGAATAGCGATGGAATAAAACGCGACACCGGACGCGGCATAGGCGCGATTCATGGCGACCGCGAGATCATTGAGAGACTGGCGTGTAGCGGTTCGCGCCAGAAACGGACGCACTGCATCTGCGACATTGGCGGGAACATCGACGCCTTCAAACTTGACGCCGCGGATCAGGACAGGCGGAATGATTCGCTTTTCATCCACGGCCTCTGCGCGGATTTCGCCGGGCGCCAGGCGTTCCTCCGCCCTCGCAGCTGTCGCGAAGGCGCACAGCGCTGCAAGGCTCGCACACAGCACCGTTATCCTCCGTATAGAGAAGGAAAGATGTTTCATGATATCCCCGAGATTGGCGCTCGCGCCTGAAAAAAGGCGGCGTCCGTTGCGCCGCCTTTTTTGCGTTTGACTTAATTATCTCCGAGCAAGCCGCCCAACAGGCCGCCATGATGGTCATCATCATCGCCGCCATGATTGACAATACCGCCGACCGTATCTTCCACGCCGCCCAACAGGCCGCCATCGCTGTCAGGGTCGAGGATTTCGTCGACCGTTTCTTCAATACCGCCTAGCGGACCGCCTTCGCCGCCCGGGGCGCTGGTTGGAATGACGCCAAGCGCGCCTTCGCCGCCGATCAGCGTTTCACCACCGACACCGAGCGTGACGACTTCGCCGCCTGACGCGGCGCCAACAGTCAACAGGCTGCCTTGCTGCTGTGTGCCGGAAAGAACACTGAGACCGAGCAGGGATTCGGCGTCACTGCTTCCAAGCGCCGTGGCGCCGCCAATACTTGCGGTAATCAAATCGCCTGGCGCTGCGGTGAGACCGTCAAGCAAATAGACATTGCCCTCACCCGACTGCACCAAGGTTTGTCCGGTGGCGTCGAGCACGCCGATGACGGTGCCGGCAAGTGGCGTTGAACCGGGCAGGGCGCCGTCAACAATATCGGCGACATAATAGGCCCCGCCTGTGGTGTGACCGATGGCTTCGCCTGCAAAGATGAGCGTTTCAGAAAGCGCTTGCGGCGAATTATTGAGATCGCCCGTGTTTGCGAGCAAGCCGGTTCCGGCGACGCCCCCTTCACCGATCAATCCGCCCACAGCGAGCTGACCGGCGCCGCCGAGATTGAAATTGCCATCCAGGCCGTCCATGCCCGCATCGCCTTGCGGTCCTGTTGCGCCTTGCGGTCCCTGCGGACCTTGTGCGCCGGTTGGCCCTTGTGGACCAGTCGCGCCAGTCTTTCCCGTGGCGCCTTGTGCGCCAACGCTTGAGAAGCGTTCGCCGCCATGCGATGAGCAGGCGGAAACGCCAAGAGCGCAACACACAGAGAGTGCGAGTGCGCGTTTAAGTGTAGAAGTATGCCTCATGTCTTCTCTCCCAACTGAGCAGCTCGGCCGAGCGCGCAGGGCGCACGCCAAAACAACCGGCTGTTTGATCAGTTGGGAAGGTAAGGTATTCGTGTTAAATCAAAATCAAACCGTATACGAACTTTCTGTGCAGTTTTACGCATGCGGGAATGAGTTGCAAAATTTTCAACAATCCTAATCGGCGGCAATCTATATCGTATTGCGCAACGCATCTTTCAATACATAATGCCTTTCGTTTCAGGCGGCGTTTTCCATATAGACGGAGCGGCATGGGAACGGAATTGAAACGCCCTCAGCGTCAAACCGCTCTTTGACGGCTTGCGTCAGCGCCCATTTCACCGGGAAATAATCCGCGCGCTCCACCCAGACCCGGCAGATAATATCCACTGAGCTGTCGCCCAGATTATCGACGGCGATCACCGGTTCCGGATCGGTTTTGGCGCGCTTTTCCTTTTCAACTTCCGATCTGATCAGTGACATGGCCTTGCGCATATCGTCGCCATAGGAAATGCCGAAGGTGAAATCGACGCGGCGGGTCGCATAGCCAGCGTAATTGGTGATGACGGCGTCAAAGATCATGCCGTTCGGGATGATGATTTTTTTGTTGTCGACGGTCGCGAGCTCGGTGGTGAACAGCCCGATATGTTTGACGGCGCCGGAAACGCCCGCCGTATCGACAAAATCGCCTACATCGAACGGGCGAAAGCCGAGCATCATCACGCCGGACGCCACGTGTCCCAGCGTGCCCTGAAGCGACAAGCCGATAGCCAGGCCGGCGGCGCCGATCACGGCGGCGAAACTGGTGGTCGGCACGCCAAACACGCCAAGCGTCGTGATGATGACAAGGCCGATCAGCCCGTAATGGACAAGGCTTGAGAGGAAACCGGACAAAGTTGCGTCAATGCGGCCTGATTTCGACAGCGCGGCGGCGACAATTTTCTTGATCCGCCCGGCGAGCCACAATCCGACAAACAGAACGACAAAGGCGCCGATGACGCTTGGCAAATAACCTGCGGCTTGCTCCACCAGCCCGTTTAAAAAGGTGAGCGCCATGTCGAGATTTCCTGCTGCGCCTTGCGATGCTGCCTGTGTTGCGCCGTCCTGCATGTGCCGTCTCCTTTTCTACTTGGTGCGGGGTATAGGGTGATCCGTGCCTAGGGCAAATTTGCACGCTGAAATCGCGCCCCAATAGGTTGCCCCAATAGGTTGCCCCAATAGGTTGAGTGAGGCGCGAAAAAATTCATCATTTCTGTTGAATTCTTTCATAAAACCCCGTGTTGGTGAATAGTTATCCACCAAAACCGGAGCGGGTTTAGGATGCGCGCATTGAGTTTTATTGCGTAATCCGGAGCCCGTCTTATGGAGCAATCGCCACGTCTTTCTTTGTCCTATGTCATGCCGAGCCAGGCGCAAAAGCATGTCACGGTGAATGAATCCTTTCGCCGTCTCGATGCGCTGACGCAAATGTCAGTCCTATCGCGGAGCGAAACCGCCGAGCCCGGAGCGCCTTCAGAAGGCGAGGCTTATATTTTGCCGTCCGGCGCGAGCGGCGACGTTTGGGACGGCTATGATGAACATGACATCGCCGTTTATCATGACGGCGCCTGGGCGCGCATCACGCCGGGTGAAGGGTTTCGCGCCTGGGTGAGCGACGACGATGAGTTTGTCGTGTTCGACGGTTCTGACTGGGTAGCGTTATCGAGCGGCGGCGCATCGGAAACGGCGGCGAAGTTCGGAATCAACACGGGCGCGGATGCGACCAACAAGCTTGCGGTTAAATCGGATGCGGTTTTGTTCAACCATGATGATGTGACGCCGGGCTCCGGTGATTGTCAGGTCAAGATCAACAAAGACGCCGCTGGCGACACCGGGTCACTGCTGTTCCAGACCGGGGCGTCGGGTCGCGCCGAGTTCGGCCTTGCCGGCGATGATGATTTTCACGTCAAGGTCAGCGCTGACGGCTCAAGTTGGAACGAAGCGATCCGCGTGAAGAAGGACACCGGCTTTCTCGGCGTTGCCGGCCGCGACAATACGGGAACTTTCGCCCTTGATGTGGGCGGCGGTTTTCGGTTCTGGGCGTCGGACCCCGCAACCAATCAAAATTGCTACATCATTGATCAGGACACGGGCGGGGTCACCAATATCTTCTGGTACAAGCAGGATGAGACGACATTCTATCTTGGCACCAGCGCGGGACATGTCATCATGCGCGGTGCGACCTTGCAGCCCGGCGGCGACAATAATCAATCGCTCGGCACGTCGTCGAATCGATGGTCGGTGGTTTATTCGGCAACGGGGACGATCAACACGTCGGACGAGCGCGAAAAGCTCGATCTGCGCGACAGTGATCTGGGGCTTGCGTTTCTCGAAGATATTCGCCCGGTTAAGTTCCGCTATCTTCGCGGCGGGTCGCGGCAAGTGCGCATCGACCCTGAAACCGACAAAGCGGAATATGAAGCAACGCCGGGCCAGCGCACCCATTATGGGCTCTCCCCGCAGAATGTCCGTGCCGCGCTTGATAAGCATGGGGTCGAAGATTTCGCCGGCTGGGTGCTGACCGACAAGAACGATCCGGCGAGCACGCAGGGCCTCCGATACGATCAGTTTACATCGATCCTGATCAACGCGGTTCAGGAATTAAGCCGCGAAGTGAAGGCGCTGAAGGCGCGCGTGTAATGTTGTCTTCGTTAAGCAGGCTTGAAGGTCAGCGCAACGCCATTGTTGCAATAGCGCCATCCGGTCGGTTCCGGGCCATCGCGAAATTTGTGGCCCTGATGGCCGCCGCAGCGCACGCAGTGATATTCATCGCGCGGCCCGATCAGTTTGAAGTCTTTTTTAAAGCCAAGCGATCCCGGAATGTAATCCCAAAAAGACGGCCAGCCGGTGCCGCTTTCAAATTTGGTTTCGGACTTGAACAGATCAAAGCCACAGCCGGCGCAAGCGAAAACGCCGATACGCTTTTCTTCATTGAGCGCGCTGGTGCGCGGGCGTTCGGTCGCTTCCTTGCGCAAGACGGCGTAAGATTCCGGCGACAGGCGCTGTTTCCACTCGGCGTCGGACAACTGCCATTTATCATAATCGGGAATGGTCTTCGGGTCCGGATCGTCTTTTGCCATGACTTGTTCCTGTGTTTGGACGCCGCAACCGGCGGCGGCGCCGAGAAGGCTGAGCGTCAAGTGGCGGCGCGTCAGTCTGATCATCAGCATACTCCAATCTTTTGCACAACAAATAGCGGAGGTTTATCTAGGCGAAGCGAGGGTCAGAAGGAACGCTGCGCCAGTTCACAAAGCGGCGAGAGCAGCAAGAACAGCCCCGCATTCCGGTTCGATTTGAACAGGGTCAAGCAATTGTGACTGTTATGGATGTCGAGACGCTTCAATTGCCAGACGAAATGCGCGGCGGCGGGAAGAAGCGCAGCGTAATAAATGAAATGCGCCTGGATCAGCGCGCCCGCCAGCGCGAACAACGTGACCGTCAAGGCGAAAAACAGCCCGAGCGCCGGCAGGGTTTTTTCGCCGAGGCGCAAGGCGGAAGATTTGACGCCCACAAGCGCATCGTCCTCAGTGTCTTGGTGGGCGTAGATCGTGTCGTAAAACAGCGTCCAGAAAAACCCGGCGGCGTAAAGCGCGAAGGCTTCGGCGCGCAAGGTTCCTGTCGCCGCAGCGTAGCCGACAAGCGCCCCCCAGTTAAACGTCAAGCCGAGCCAGGCCTGCGGCCACCATGTCACGCGTTTCATGAACGGATAGACCGCCACAAGAATGAGCGCGCCAAGCCCAAGCAAAATTGTAAAGCGATTGAACTGCACCAAGACGGCGAAGCCAGCCAGCGACAAGGCGAGGAGAAAAGCCCATGCGCGCTTCACCGAAATTTGCCCGGAGGGGATCGGCCGCAGCGCGGTGCGCTCAACCTGGGCGTCGATGTCGCGATCGACAATGTCGTTATAGGAGCAACCAGCGCCGCGCATGACAAACGCGCCGAGGCTCATCAGCGCTGCGTACCAGAGAAGGTAGACGCCCGATTGCCCGACCGCCGCCGCAAGAGCGAGGCCCCACCAGCAGGGAATGAGCAACAGCCATGTTCCCACTGGCCGGTCGGCGCGCGCAAGCCGCAAATAGGGTTGCGCGAAAGCCGGCATGGCCTCGACCCAGTTGCCGGGCGCGGCGTCGGGCGTTGCCTGATTTTGGACGGTGGGGGCTGGGTTGGTCATGGCGGGGTTTTAGTCTTTGCGCAGGCGTTGTGCAAAGTGTTTGAACGCGTAAAACATCTCAACCCGCTCGTTCCCGCGAAAGCGGGAATCCATGAGGTTGCAGAACGGGTTTGTTTTTCTGGATCCCCGCTTTCGCAGGGATGAACGGGGGTAGGATGCAGAAACTACTATTCATATGCACGCAAAATAAATTCCGCAGCCCCACTGCGGAGCACATCTTTGCAAAATTTGACAATCTAGAATGCGATTCTGCAGGGCTTGCTAATGATGCCGCCGTGCCATTATCGCCGGAGCAGATCGTATGGGCGGACGTTATTTTTGTTATGGAGCGCGTTCATCGCAATAAACTCAGCAAAAAATTCAAAAAGCATTTAAACGGAAAGAGAGTGATAGTTCTCGGCATTCCTGACGAGTTTGAATATATGGACGACAATCTAGTTAAGTTATTGCACGCAAAGGTGCCTCAGTTTCTGCGATGACCCCACGCCTTTATATAAACGGACCCTTGCATGCTGGCCTGCCCGCGCCATTATCAGCTGACCAAGCGCATTATCTCAAAAATGTACTGCGCCGGGCGGAAGGCGACGCGCTGCTGTTGTTCAACGGCAAGGATGGCGAATTCGCCGCGAGCATCGCAGAGCTGAAGAAAAAAGCCGGGGCCGCGCAGGTGACGCATCAAACCAGAGCGCAAGCCGCCGAACCGGATCTGACGCTCTATTTTGCACCGGTAAAGCGCGGGCCGTTGGAAATGATCGTGCAAAAGGCGGTGGAGGTCGGCGCAGCGCGGCTGCAGCCGGTGATCACCGAGCGCACCGTGGCTGCGAAACTCAATGTTGACCGTCTGCTGGCCATCGCAATCGAGGCGGCTGAACAATGCGGGCGACTGTCTGTTCCCTCCGTAGGCGAACCAACAAAGCTGGCGTCGCTGATTGAGAATTTTCCGCAAGGCGCACGGCTGTTGTTCTGCGACGAGGCGGGCGATGATGAGACAGAAGAATGGGGCGGCAAGGATGGGCGCGCCGCGCCCGCATTAGACGCGCTGAAAGCTGTCGATAGCAAAGCTGATGGACAAGATATGGCATGGGGCGTCATCACGGGGCCAGAAGGCGGGTTTTCGCCGGACGAGCGAAAACGCCTTAGATCGCAGTCATTCGTCACCGCCGCTACACTCGGCCCGCGCATTCTGCGCGCCGATACAGCGGCGATCGCCGCGCTGGTCTTATGGCAGGCAGCGCTCGGCGATTGGCGTCAACCCTAACCGCACGCGAGCGTGATGCGCGTCAGGCTTGGCGATTGGCGCATCACGGGATAGAGCAAACTAAAAAGGCGACGCGCCCGTTTCTGGAGAGAATTTTGACAACCGCCAAAGAACAGACCGGCGCCTTGCCGCCCATCGAATCGCTGGATCAGCTGACGGCGCATCTCGCCAGCGGCTGTAAACCGAAAGGGCAATGGCGCATCGGCACCGAGCACGAAAAATTCGTGTTTTGCCGCACATCGCTGAAGCCGGTGCCTTATGAGGGTGAGACTGGCATCCGCGCGATTCTGGAAAAGCTGGGCGAGGAAACCGGCTGGGAGATCATCGCCGAGAACAATCTCCCCATCGGATTGAAAGGCGAAGGCGCCAGCGTCAGCCTCGAGCCCGGCGGACAGTTTGAACTCTCCGGCGCGCCGCTCGAAAACATTCACCAGACCTGCGACGAGGTGCATCGCCATCTCGATGCGGTGAAAGCGGTTTGTGATCCGCTGGGCGTTGCGTTTTTGGGGATGGGCCATACGCCCACATGGACGCGCGCGGAAATTCCGCAAATGCCGAAATCGCGTTACACCATTATGCGCAATTACATGCCGAAGGTCGGCTCGCTCGGCCTCGACATGATGCACCGGACTTGCACGGTGCAGGTTAATCTCGACTTCGCGTCTGAGGCCGACATGGTGAAGAAGTTCCGCACGTCGCTGGCCTTGCAACCAATTGCGACGGCGCTGTTCGCCAATTCCGGATTGGTTGAAGGAAAAGATTCCGGCTACGCGTCCTGGCGCGCGCATATCTGGACCGACACCGATGCTGATCGCACCGGGCTTTTGAATTTCGTTTTTGAAGACGGTTTCGGGTTTGAGCGTTATCGCGATTATATGCTCGACGTGCCGATGTATTTCCTGCGCCGCAATAACAAGTTTATCGATGCAGCGGGCATGTCGTTCCGCGATTTGATCAAGGGAAAACTTCCAGCGGCGCCCGGCGAGCTGCCGACCATGGAAGATTGGGAAGATCATTTGTCGACCGCGTTCCCGGAAGTGCGCCTCAAAACTTTTCTCGAAATGCGCGGCGCCGATGGCGGGCCATGGGCGCGCATCTGCGCGCTGCCGGCGTTCTGGGTCGGGCTTTTATATGAGCAAGATGCGCTCGACGCCGCATGGGATGTGGCGAAAGACTGGACCACGGAAATGCGCGAGACCTTGCGCGATGACGCCGCAAGATTCGGGTTTAACGCGAAGATCGGATCGCGCACCGTGCAGGATGTGGCGCTTGAGGTTCTGGAGATTTCCCGCGCCGGCCTTAAAAAACGCGCGCGCATGGGGAACTTGAAAGAAGACGAAACCACCTATCTCGATCCGCTGGTGAAAATCGCCAAAAGCGGCGTCACCATGGGCGAATTTACGGTGAAACATTTCCTTGAGGATCTCGGCGGCGATGCGAAGAAGCTTTATGAAGGGTGCAAATATTGATTTGGCACCTCCCCTTGAAAAGGGGAGGTGAAGCGGAACGCTAATGTCAAGGTTTGACCGAACGCCGCTGAAAACTGAACGCGCACAAGCATTGAGAAATAATGCAACGAGCGCAGAAAGAAGGCTTTGGTTCCGGCTGAAAGGTAATCAACAACATGGATTCCGATTTCGTCGCCAGCACCCGATTGGTTCTTATGTCCTCGACTTTTATTGCCCCGAAGTGAGGCTTTGCGTTGAACTTGACGGCGATCAGCACGGGTTTCCCAAAATTGTGGCTCACAATTTGGTCAGGACAAAATTTCTCGAACGAAAAAACATCTGCGTCATTCGTTTTTGGAATTATGATATCTATCACAACGTTGACGGCGTGGTTGATGCCATTCTCGATCAGGCGATGAGTTTAAGGCGTGAAACAAAGATTAATGCGAAGACTACACGAAACGACTGAAATGGCGATGGCTAGGCGGCCGACAGGTTTGAAATCACGTTGCCGTGCATTGCATTATGCTCCGGCTTTTATTCACGCGACGCCGCCCTATGTGACTGCTTTGAGTGATTTACAAGGATTCCGTAATGACTGAAACAACCGCCTACACGCCGCCGAAGATCTGGACCTGGGACAAGGAGAGCGGCGGCAACTGGGCGAGCATCAATCGGCCCATCGCCGGACCGACGCACGAAAAGACCCTGCCCGTCGGAAAACACCCTTTGCAGCTTCACTCGCTCGCAACGCCCAACGGCGTGAAAGTGACAATCATGCTGGAGGAGCTGCTGGCGCGTGGGCATGCCGGCGCGGAGTATGACGCTTGGCTGATCAATATCAGCGAAGGCGCGCAATTCTCCAGCGGCTTTGTCGAAATTAACCCGAATTCGAAAATCCCTGCGCTGCTTGATCGCTCAGGCGCAAAGCCGGTGCGGGTTTTTGAATCCGGCGCCATCCTTGTTTATCTCGCGGAAAAATTCGGCGCCTTCCTGCCGGCCGAGCCGGCCGCGCGTGCGGAAGTGATGTCCTGGCTGTTCTGGCAAATGGGCTCGGCGCCGTTTCTTGGCGGCGGCTTCGGGCATTTTTATGCTTACGCGCCGGAAAAATTTGAATATCCGATCAACCGCTATGCGATGGAAGTAAAACGCCAGCTCGATGTGCTTGATCGTCAACTGGCGAACCACAAATACATTTCCGGTGATGAATACACCATCGCGGATATGGCGATCTGGCCGTGGTATGGCGCCATGGTGCTGGGCAAACTTTATGATGCCGCGGAATTTTTGCAGGTGCATGAATATAAAAATGTCCTGCGCTGGGCCAACGACCTTTTTGAACGGCCGGCGGTGAAGCGCGGCCGCATGGTCAACCGCGCCTTTGGCGAACCGGAAACGCAATTGCATGAACGCCATGACGCCAGCGACTTTGACACCAAAACCCAGGACAAGATCGGCGCGCAAAATTCCTGAAGCGAAAACGCAAGAACCGCGCCTTGATGTCTTTGGCGATACGAGTGCGGCCTGCGCGGCGCTCGCAAAAAAAGACACAGCGCTTGCCCGCGCCCTCGGCGCCATTGGCGAGCCGCATATCCGCCGCCGCCCCGGCGGGTTCGAGGCGCTGTTCCGCATTATTGTCGAACAGCAGGTTTCCGTCGCCAGCGCGCAGGCGATCTGGGCGCGCTGTCAGGCGGGCATGGATTGCACAGACCCGGTCCACGCCCTTCGTCAGGGTGAAGACGGTTTGCGCGGCTTTGGACTATCCGGGCCCAAGGTGCGCTATGTGACCGCGCTCGCCGAACAATGGTCCGCCGGCGAGATTGATGAGGTGACGCTCGCTGGTTTGAAAGATCAGGACGCCTCCATTGCGTTGCAAAAGATCAAAGGCATTGGTCCGTGGACGGCGGCGATTTATCTCTTGTTTTGCGAGGGCCGGGTCGATATCTGGCCGCCCGGCGACGTGGCGCTGCTTGGCGCTTACCGCGCCGCGCGTCTTCGGGCCCCCGAACCGGACATGAAAGTTTTGGACGGCAGGGCCATAAAATGGCGGCCCTATCGCGGCGTCGCGGCGCATATTTTATGGACTTACTACGCCCATATTCGCGGCAGAACGCCAATTTAGGGAGTTAATTTCAGGTGTTGCGAAAATATCGCCGGCAGCTTCAAACTTCTGTCATGCAGAATCATATATAGGCATAGTGCAAGAGAACCCGCTAAACTGAACCGACAGCAGGGGAGTTCCCGCTTTCACGAGTTTGAGTCAACATTGTTGGACTAGACGAATTGCCTCGCGGGAGGCGCGCTGATGACTGTTGCGCACCGCACCCCTGAAGCCTGTCCGGCGCTTGTTCTGAATGCAGACTTTCGCCCGCTCAGTTATTTTCCATTATCGCTCTGGTCATGGCAGGACACGCTGAAGGCCGTATTCCTCGACCGCGTTGATGTGGTTGCGCAATATGAAACCAAAGTGCGCAGCATGAATTTTGAGATGCGCCTGCCGTCGGTGGTGTCGCTGAAGACCTATGTCAGCCATTCGCGTTCGCCGGCCTTCACGCGATTTAATGTGTTCCTGCGCGACAGATTTCTATGCCAGTATTGCGGCTCAGGCGCGCGCGATCTGCTGACCTTTGATCACGTCGTGCCGCGTTCGCAGGGCGGCCGCACCACATGGGAAAATATCGTCGCCGCCTGTTCGGGCTGCAACATCAAAAAAGGCGGCCGCACGCCGCGCGAAGCGAGAATGTTTCCCGCCCGCGAGCCGCAACGGCCGACTATGTTCGAGCTGAATGAGCGTGGCCGCGCCTTCCCGCCGCACTACCTGCATGAGAGCTGGCAGGATTTTCTCTATTGGGATTGCGAGCTGGAGCCATAATTTCAGTTCAATCCGCCCCTATGTTCCGCTTCCGATCACATTGAGGCGTGGGCTCGTCTGGCCTATGATCGCATTTGTTGTGGTCACGGACGGAGGAAGCGCCCATGAAAATTAATCAGCACTCAATTCCCGCTTTATTGGCGCGCGGCCTTGCTCTGCTCAGCGTGCTCGCCGCAGCCGGCTGCGCGTATAACGAAACGCTTGGCCGCAATCAGCTTTTGTTTGTGTCGCAAGGGCAGATGGCGGAACTGGCCAGCTCGGCGTGGACTGATCTGAAAAAGGAGCAACCCGTCACCACCGAAGCGAAATATGTCAACCGCGTCAAACGCGTCGCGCCGAAAATCATTCAGGCTGCCGGCGGCAATCCGGCCGAGTGGGAAGTTCAGGTTTTCAAATCGGACCAGCTCAACGCTTTTGCTCTGCCCGGCGGCAAAATCGGGATCTACACCGGCATTCTCGACATCATGGATAATGACGACCAGATCGCTGCGGTGCTGGGCCACGAAGTCGCGCATGTGAACTTCAATCACTCCGGCGAGCGCTACAGCCAGACGGCGGCGGCGCAAACGGCCCTTGGCGCTGGCAGCGCCGCGGTCGGCGGCAGTCAGGTTGGCGGGGCCGCCATGCAGGCGCTCGGGCTCGGCGCGCAGGTCGGTTTGTTGCTGCCCTTCTCGCGCAAGCATGAACTCGAAGCCGACAAGTTTGGCGTCCGTTATATGGCGCGTGCTGGTTATGATCCGAACGAAGCGGTGAAGTTCTGGGAGAAAATGTCAGCGAGCAAAAGCGGCGCGCCGCCGGAATTCCTTTCGACCCACCCTTCCGATGCAACCCGCATCGCTCAGCTCAAACGCGAGATCGCGCTGCTGAAGTCGGGGGCCTGACGCTGGTCAAAAACCGCGCGCCGGGTGCTTGAATTGCCCGGCGCTGGCGAGAATCCGCCGTTCAGACTGCTCCGTCAGTCTGGCAAGAACAAAAGCAGGAAAAAGGAACGGCTGTTGATGGTACCGCCTCTTGGTCTTGAACCAAGGACCTCCGGTTCCACAAACCGGCGCTCTAACCAACTGAGCTAAGGCGGCTCCAGGGAAATCCCCTAGCAATTCAACGCACTAATAATGCGAAGATTGAGAAGCGTCCTATAGCAGCGAATTTTCGAGCCGCCAACCCGGAATTTGCCGCACTCCCCCCATTTGATGCGGGCCAAAACGCCACTAAGCGGCGCAATTCTCCGCGTGTCCGCACTGTTTCAGCTGACATCTCGGTGCACAGACTCCACGCATCAGGCCCCGCTCAAAGATACCCCAGCGCCGTCAGCGCAGGCCCCCCGCTCTCTTCGATCTGCCGAAGAAGTGACGATGGAAAGTCAGTTTTGTACCTTCCCACACGCGTGCGGGTGACGGCCCCCTGCAGAAGCGGCAGACTGTCGCGCTCCATGCCGCGATAGTCGGAATCAACGAGCGGCGGATCAAGTGGTTTGCTGGGCGGCCATTCGGCGCCAATGAAATTCAGGATCGTCGTGACGGTCGCTTCCGGCTGCAGAACTATATCTTCGTATCTGACCCGTAGAACCCGCCCGGATGCTCTCAGCTTTCGTTCCGCCGCAATGCCTGTTGCGATCAAAGACGCCCAATACGTGATGGCGGCGTTCGCATCGCTCACATGCGCGAAAGGGTGACCGGTCGCAGGGTCGCGCCAGTCGCGCTGCAAAAGCGAGGCCGCCACATCCCGGCCGTCACGAACAACATGGATGAATTTGGCGTGAGGCATCATGTCGGCGAGCGCTTCGAAGGCGGCGACATTGACGCTTGTCTTTTCGAGAATGATCCGGCGTTCATGCTCCGCCCGCAACGCGCCTTCCAGAAACCGGCCCAAAATGGCGGAAACGGCCGCAGGCTCGAGGTCAAAATATTCCTTATGAAGCGATCCCAGTGACTGAGCGAAATGGCGCCACTGAAAAGCAACGGACGGTGCAATGGCGGTATCGGGGCCGGCGAGAATATCCGGATGGCGAGCGAGAAAGCGGCGCAACAAGGTCAGCCCGCTCCGCGGGCAGCCGCCGGCAAAGACAATGCCAGCGCCGATGCGGTGAGTGGGTTGAGGTGCGCCGCGCTCGCGGGCGCGATCAGACATAGCCGCAGCGCTTCAGCCAGGGGTGGGCGACAGCTTCAACATTGGCGATCTGATCCGGGTTTAAGTCGTTGCGCCAGCGCCCAATGGAAGAGGTGTCGATTGGCTCGGCGACGCGTGACGCGCTGAACTCATTTTCACCTTCGAGTGCGTCGAATGCTCGATTGTGAAACAACGCCAGATTGGGTGTCGGCGCGGCCATGAAATCAAAAAGCGCCCCGATTTCTTTGGCTGGGTCGCGCACCAGATCCTCATAATGCAGTGAGTAAAAATACTGGTCGCCGCGCATATCAAAATCATTGGCGACACTGGTGACCCAAAGATTAGCCGCCATGTGCGGGCATGTCGTGACGGCCATTTTCTCGCCTGTGTGGTCATCCCGCCAGTTCATGCTCAAAAGCGAAGAAACGACATCCCGTCCATCGCGAACAATGCTGACTATTCTTGCTTTCGGGAACACCCGTCGCAACGTTTTGAAGTGTAATGCATTTGTCGGTGTTTTTTCAGCCGCCCGCGCGGCGCCGGTCTTGGCTTTCAGAGGCCGGAGGAATGATGAAATTGCGATCGCCGCTTGACGGTCAAGGTGTGCGCCGCTGACGCCATAACTGGCGGAGAGCGTTTCACCGGAGATGCGCAATATGTTTTCGGTGAGGCTGCATAGAGATGGGATCACGCGCAGCTCAGGACCGCATGCGATGTCACTGCTAGCGCCGATAATGGCGCGCAACAATGTCGTTCCCGATCTCGGAGCGCCGCCAATAAATACTAAATCGCCGCCGTCAGTCACGACCCACCCTGAAACGCAATGCATGGTTTTCTCCATGCTTCGCTTTAACGGCGCAAAACGAAAGCCCAATGCGGCGGAATGTTCCTGGAATGCGGTGAAGTGTTGGATCAGGCAATAAATTTAAGTCAAAGAGATAAGGCTTCCGACGTTACGTATTGTTGTTTGCTTTGCGCTCT
The DNA here is from genome assembly GCA_021604585.1 of Hyphococcus sp. Taxonomy (GTDB): domain Bacteria; phylum Pseudomonadota; class Alphaproteobacteria; order Caulobacterales; family Parvularculaceae; genus Hyphococcus. Next base: position 476 of record BQJG01000019.1, on the reverse strand, counting down.
GCTGCAACGGCGTCTAACAAAGCCGCTTCAAACAAAGCTCCTGCATCGTCCCAGCTATAGCTCGATGCCGTCGCATAGGCGGCGTCGGACATGCGGCGCCAATCTGCGTCGGCCCCCTGTAATATGCTCAATGTTTTTTCTGCGAGCGCGTGTGCATCTTCGATGGGAACGACATAACCTTGCGCCCCGTTTTGCACGAGTTCAGGCAGCGCGCCAGCCGCCGTGGCCACGACCGGAGTGCGGCACGCCATTGCCTCCAAAGGTGGTAAATTAAACCCCTCGACTCGGCTGCCCGATATCCAGACATCGCACTGGGCGTAAATATCGCGAATTTTGTGCTGCGCTGGATGGAGATGATATGAACTGCCGGATGGCAGAGGCAGCTTGTTTGAAAGCGGGCTGGCGCCAAACGCAACGACTTTGAGGTTGGGAAGCGCCTTTCGCATCTGCCGGATTGCTTCCAGCGTCACATCGAC
>BQJG01000018.1 GCA_021604585.1 Hyphococcus sp. | reverse complement strand
AAGGAAATCTCGACCCGCCCGTTCCAGCTGGTGACGGGCCGGGTCTGGAAAGGCACCGCGTTCGGCGGCGCGCGCGGGCGCACCGATACGCCCAAAGTCGTCGACTGGTATATGGACAAGAAAATTCAGATCGACCCGCTGATCACCCACACCATGCCGCTCGAAGACATCAACAAGGCTTTCGATCTGATGCATGAGGGCAAGAGCATCCGGAGCGTGGTGGTTTTTTAGATTTGAAAACGAGTCAATCGTGAGTAGCATTTTTCAGAGCGTTGAAATCAAAACGATTAGTACGCGTCTTGAGTATGAGTTTGAAAGCCATAAGTTTGATTCTAAAAATTGGCTTCGGTCGCAGCGCGGCGACTTTACGAGTTTTGGAAGTGAGACACGGAAATTCCCAAAAGACAGTTTATTGCGGGCTTATGGATTTCTGATTTGGAGCTGTTCGCTTTATGAAGAGAAGTTACGGCGCGCTAATTTTTGGCTAGCCAGTTTTGAGAAAAACCAGATCGTTGATTTGCCAGGACAAAGTCGACCACTGAAAACTGAAATTAAAATCTTATTGGAGCATATACTTGTAGAACAAATTTCAGCTGTGATTGGAAGTGAGGGCAAGGAGTTTATTCAATTTGCAGTTAGCAAAGCGCAGCCGAGTATCAACTTTCGACATGATATTGTGCATGGGCACCACCAAGCGCCTTGGAGCGGGCTGGGCGTGTTCCGGGCTCGCGGGAAAAAGTTTTCTAAAGAAGAAAGTTACTTTGTGGACGCTAGTTCAACTGAGGTCCTAGCGCACGCGTACACTGTGCTAGATTCTGCGGCTATCATTTCAATTATCGACGAGGAATTTGACAGAGCCTATAATTAGGCGATTGGTTAGACAATTTTATGAAACAACTCTCCTCAACAAAATCCTTCGGCGGGACGCAGGGCATTTATGCCCACACGTCCGACGTGCTTTGCTGCGCGATGAAATTTGCGGTCTATACGCCACCCGGGAAGGGACCGTTCCCGGTGCTCTACTGGCTGTCGGGGCTGACCTGCACCGAAGAAAATTTCATCTCTAAAGCGGGTGCGCAGCGCGTTGCATCGGAGTTAGGCCTCGTCATCGTCGCGCCGGACACATCGCCGAGGGGTGAGGGCGTGCCCGACGACCCGGACAAGGCTTACGACTTCGGGCTCGGCGCCGGGTTCTATGTGGATGCGACCGAAGCGCCGTGGTCGAAGCACTACAAAATGTATTCCTACATCACCCGCGAATTGCCGGCGCTGATCGAGAAAGAATTTCCGGTTGATGCATCGCGCGCCGGAATTTTCGGACACTCCATGGGCGGTCACGGCGCGATGACGATCCACCTCAAAAACCCGGAGCAGTTCAAAACCTGTTCTGCGTTCTCGCCGATCGTTGCGCCGTCCGAGGTTCCCTGGGGCAAGAAAGCGCTGTCGAATTATCTCGGGAACGACGAGAGCAAATGGGCCGGTTATGACGCAACGCGGCTGGTCGCGGCGCGCCCCAGCAAAGCCGAGATTCTCATCGATCAGGGAACGGCGGATAATTTCCTCGCCGAACAGTTGCAGCCGGAGCTGTTCACGCACGCCGCGCAGCAAGCCGGACAGGAAGTCATCTTGCGCATGCAGGAGGGCTACGACCACTCCTATTATTTCATCGCGACGTTTATTGAGGATCATCTGCGCTGGCACGCCGCGCGGTTGTAGGTCTTTGCGGTTTCATCCTGCGCGCGATGCTTCTCCTCCCCCATGCAAATGGGGGAGGTGTCAGCGAAGCTGACGGAGGGGGTTTCATTGACGCCAAAGAACCCCCATCGCCCCTTCGGGGCACTTCCCCCGCAAGCGGGGGAAGAGATATTCCAAACTTTGTCACGCCGCGCGCAACATCGCTCCCGTTAACCAAGAAGCGAGTCGTTGGCGTTCGCTTTTTTGGCGTGAGAGAAGCGACGTTTTTCGCCATTTTTTGATAAACCCGCGGGAAATTTCATTTCGCAGGTGCGTAATCCATCCACCAAAGCGCGCAAGCTCCTAATTTAGCCGCGCAGATTATCGTTTTCACATCGTTGCGAATGGAGACATTTCGCGGATTTGATAATGAAATTCGTGCGTTATGTGTTATGAACGGCAACCAGAAGGAGATGAAACGCGCCGTGAGTCTAGAAGCGATCATTGCGCCTTTTGTCGGCCGCCCATCTGCACGCAAGAAGGGCGGGCTGATTTCAGCCCTGCGCGCGGTGCAGGACGCGCACGGATTTTTGCCGGCTGAGACCGATGCAGCGGCGGCGAAGGCGTTCAACCTGACCCGCGCCGAGGTCAAAGGCGTCATCAGTTTTTATCACGACTTTCACCGCCAGCCGAAGGGCGCAGTGGTGGTGCGTGTCTGCGCGGCCGAAGCCTGTCAGGCGGCGGGCGGGCGCGAGATGATCGCGGCGGTTGAGAAAAAGCTTGCGCTGAAAGTGGGCGAGACCGCGGCGGCGAAGGATGTGACTCTCGAGCCGGTCTATTGTCTCGGCCTGTGTTCGACGGGACCGGCGGCGATGGTCGGCGGCAAGCTAGTTGGCATGGCGGACGCGGACAAGATCGAAAAGGCGATTGCGCGGGCGAAGAAGGCGGGGGTGGCATGAGCACGCTCAAACTCTTTTTGCCGATCGACTCAACTGCTGTGGCGATGGGCGCTGACGAATTGGCCGAAGCGCTGGCGGCGGAAGCCGCGAAGCGCAAGATTGATTTGACGCTGATGCGCACTGGCTCGCGCGGGATGCACTGGCTGGAACCGCTGCTGGAAGTGGAGCGCAACGGCAAGCGCGTCGGGTACGGTCCCGTGGACGAGACGCAAGCGGGCGCGCTGCTCGATGCGATTGCGGGCGACGGAAAGCACGAAAAATCTGTCGGCGCCGTTGAAGAAATTGCGTTCCTGAAGAACCAGACGCGGCTGATCTTCGCGCGCTGCGGCATCACCGATCCGCTGTCGCTCGCCGATTACGAAAAGCACGGCGGCCTTGCGGGGCTCGACAAAGCGCTGGCCATCAATAGCGGCGCGATCTGCGAAGAAATTATGCAGTCGGGCCTGCGCGGGCGCGGCGGCGCCGGATTTCCGGCGGGCATTAAATGGAAAACGGTTGAAGGCGCAGAAGCGGAACAAAAATACATCGTCGTCAACGCCGACGAGGGCGACAGCGGCACCTTCGCCGACCGGATGATCATGGAGGGCGATCCCTATTGCCTGATCGAAGGCATGATCATTGCGGGAATCGCGGTCGGCGCGACCAAAGGCTACATCTATCTGCGTTCGGAGTACCCGATTGCGCATGAAGTCTTGAACGCCGCCATCGCCACTGCGGGCGCCAATGGATTGCTAGGCGATAATGTGCGCGGCTCCGGCAAGGCGTTCGACATTGAGGTTTTCCTCGGCGCCGGCGCCTATATTTGCGGCGAAGAAACCTCCCTCTTGAACAGCCTCGAAGGCAAGCGCGGTGAAGTCCGCGCCAAACCGCCGCTCCCCGCGCTTGAAGGGTTGTTCGGCAAGCCGACCCTCGTCCACAACGTCATCACATTGTGTTCGGTTCCGGCGATCATGGCCAAGGGCGCGCAATTTTATCGCGATTTCGGCATGGGCAAGTCGACCGGCACCATGCCGTTTCAGCTTGCCGGCAATATCAAACAAGGCGGCTTGTACGAAACAGCGTTCGGCGTGACGCTGGGACAACTCGTCAACGAAATCGGCGGCGGGTGTTTCACCGACAAACCTGTCCGCGCGGTGCAGATCGGCGGACCCTTGGGCGCTTATTTGCCGCCGTCGCTGTTCAACCTGCCGATGGATTACGAGACGATGCTGGCGAACGGCGCCGGTGTCGGTCATGGCGGCGTGGTTGTGTTTGACGAGAGCGTGAACCTGCTCGAACAGGCGCGGTACGCCTTTGAGTTTTGCGTCGAGGAAAGCTGCGGCAAGTGCACGCCCTGCCGGATCGGGTCGGTGCGCGGCGTCGAAGTGATCGACCGCATCGCCGCGCGCAAGGACCACGAGAAAAACCTCGCCGTGCTCAGCGATCTTTGCGAATTGATGGTCGATGGTTCGCTCTGCGCCATGGGCGGGATGACGCCGATCCCGGTTCAAAGCGCGGTGAAGCATTTCCCGCAAGACTTTGGAATACAACAAAAACAGGAGGCGCTCTCATGACCCTCTTGAGAGAAAAAGACTACGGCACGCCGAAGGTGAAAGCCGAAAAAACCGTCAAGGTTGAGATCGACGGCTTTGACGTCACGGTCCCCGAAGGCACGAGCATCATGCGCGCCGCCAACGAGATCGGTCTGTCGATCCCGAAGCTGTGCGCCACCGACATGGTGAAGGCGTTCGGTTCCTGCCGCCTGTGCCTCGTCGAGATCGACGGCCGCAAGGGAACCCCGGCGTCGTGCACCACGCCGGTCGCGGAAGGGATGAAAGTTCACACCCAGACGCCGCGCCTCGCCAAATTGCGGCGCGGGGTGATGGAGCTTTATATCTCCGACCACCCGCTTGATTGCCTGACGTGCTCTGACAATGGCGATTGCGAGTTGCAGGACATGGCGGGCGCCGTCGGCCTGCGCGATGTGCGCTACGGTTATGAGGGCGACAATCATTTCACCAAGAGCGCCAAAGACGTTTCCAACCCTTATTTTGAATACGATCCGTCGAAATGCATCGTCTGTTCGCGCTGCGTGCGCGCTTGCGACGAGGTTCAGGGAACACTGGCGCTGACCATTGAAGGGCGCGGGTTTAACTCGCGCGTGTCGCTCGGCGGCGCAAATTTCTTCGACTCAGAATGCGTTTCCTGCGGCGCCTGCGTGCAGGCCTGTCCAACCGCGACCTTGCAGGAAAAATCCGTGGTCGATCACGGCGTGCCAGATCGCACGGTGCTGACTACCTGCGCCTATTGCGGCGTCGGCTGTTCGTTCAAGGCGGAGCTGAAGGGCGATCAGGTGATCCGCATGACGCCGCACAAGGACGGCAAGGCCAATCACGGCCATTCCTGCGTCAAGGGCCGTTTCGCCTGGGGCTATGCGACCCATAAGGACCGCATCACCAGCCCGATGATCCGCGAGAAGATCACCGATCCGTGGCGCGAAGTCGGCTGGCAGGAAGCGATCGACTTCGCCGCGCGGCGGCTCAAAGAAACACAAGCGACATACGGCCACAAATCCATCGGCGCCATTTCATCGTCCCGCTGCACTATCGAAGAAGTCTGGGCGGTGGTGAAAATGGTCCGCACCGCTTTCGGCAACAACAATATCGACACCTGCGCGCGAGTCTGTCATTCGCCGACCGGCTACGGGTTGAAGCAGACTTACGGCACCTCTGCTGGCACGCAGGACTTTGACAGCGTTGAGGAAGCGGACGTTATTTTGATCATCGGCGCCAACCCAACTGACGCACACCCGGTGTTCGCCTCGCAGATGAAGCGGCGTCTCCGCAAAGGCGCCAAACTGATCATCGCCGATCCGCGCGCGATTGATCTGGTGCGCACGCCGCATATCGAGGCGGCGCATCATCTGCCGCTGCTGCCGGGAACCAATGTGGCGCTGGTCAACGCGTTCGCCCATGTGGCGGCGGTTGAAGGCTTTATCGACGAGGCGTTCGTCAAGGAGCGCTGCGATCTGGAATCCTTCCGCCAATGGCTCGACTTCGTCAAAGGACCGGAAAACTCGCCGGAGGAAGTCTCCAAAGTCACTGGCGTTCCCGCCGAAGATTTATGGGCCGCCGGCCGGCTCTATGCGAGCGGCGGCAATGCGGGCATTTATTACGGGCTTGGCGTCACCGAACATTCCCAAGGCTCGACCATGGTCATGGGCATGGCGAACCTCGCCATGGCGACCGGCAATATTGGCCGGCGCGGCGTCGGCGTGAATCCGCTGCGCGGGCAGAACAATGTGCAGGGCTCGTGCGACATGGGCTCGTTCCCGCATGAATATTCCGATTATCGCCCGGTTTCCGACGAGGCGGTGCGTGACCTCTTCGCCAACGCATGGGGGCGGGCGCAGGACGCCGAACCCGGCTATCGCATCCCGAACATGTTCGATGAAGCCTGCAACGGCAAGTTCATGGGACTCTATGTTCAGGGCGAAGACATCGCCCAGTCTGACCCGAATACTCAACATGTCGAAGCGGCGCTGAAAGCCATGGACGTCATTATCGTGCAGGATCTTTTTCTGAACGAGACGGCACGCTTCGCCCATGTGTTCTTGCCGGGAACATCGTTCCTTGAAAAAGACGGCTGTTTCATCAATGCCGAACGGCGGATCAATCGCGTCCGTCCCGCCATGCGACCGCAAACCGGCTTGCAGGAATGGGAAGCAACGCAAATGCTGTGCAATGCGCTCGGTTACGCGGAGATGAATTACGCTGGCGCCGATGAAATCATGGACGAGATCGCTGCGCTGACGCCGAGTTTTGCAAATGTGTCTCACAAGATGCTCGACGAGCGCGGCAGCGTGCAATGGCCCTGCAATGATGCGGCGCCCGACGGCACGCCGATCATGCATGTGGACAAATTCGTGCGCGGCAAAGGGCAATTTGTCGTAACGGAATATGTGGCGACGACGGAAAAAACCAACCGCAAGTTTCCGCTGATCCTGACCACGGGCCGGATTCTCTCGCAATATAATGTCGGCGCGCAGACGCGGCGCACTTCGAACTCCGACTGGCATGAAGAAGACGTCTTGGAGATTCACCCTTCCGACGCCGAAGCGCGCGGCGTGCATGACGGCCATTGGGTCTCGATCCGCAGCCGCAAGGGCGAGATCACGCTGAAAGCAGTGATCTCTGAACGGATGGCGCCGGGCGTCGTTTATACGACCTTCCACCATCCGGTGACCGGCGTGAATGTAGTGACGACGGAGAATTCCGACTGGGCGACAAGCTGCCCGGAATACAAGGTGACCGCCATTGAGGTGGCGCCGGCGAACCACAAATCATCATGGCAAGAAGATTATGAAGCGACGACGCCGGAACTGCGCCGCATTTTGAGCGATGGCGTCGCGGAGCCGGCGGAGTGAGGGCTGGAAAGGCGCGTTCTTTCTTCCCCCGTTTACGGGGGAAGTGCCGAGCCCACAGGGCGAGGCGATGGGGGTATAACCCCCTCCGACCATCCGCATCGCTGTCGCGATTGCGTCTGGCTGCCTCCCCCATTTGCATGGGGGAGGAGAAGTTGCGCGACATATTATGACCAAGTTTATTTTCGTCGGGTCGCCGCCACACACTGAACAAGAAGTCAATATTGGCGCAGATCGCCAATGGTCCGTACCCGCCGAAACGCCGGTGGCCTTCGTCTATAATCGCCGCAATTATGCGGTGATGCTTGCGACGCCAGACCATATGGCCGACTACGCCGTCGGGTTTTCCCTGACAGAGCGCGTGGTCGATGCGGCGGAGGAAATCGCGTCGGTCGATATTCACCAGAGCGAACGCGGGATCGAGTTGCATATTTCCATCGCGCCCGAGCGTCTTGAGCGTCTCGACATCCGCCAGCAGCGCCGCAATCTCGTGGGTCGCGCCGGGTGCGGCGTCTGCGGCCTCGAAAACGCGGAGGTGTTTTTTGAAAAACTGCCGCGCGTCCGCGAAACAGCGCTCGCCATCGCGCCGGAGGCGCTTGCTGCTGCGCTGAATGCGCTGCGTGACCATCAACCGCTGAACCAGTCGACCAAAACTGTGCATGGCGCGGCGTGGTCGAGCCTTCAGGGCGATATTCTTCTCGCGCGCGAAGATATTGGCCGGCACAACGCGCTCGACAAACTGCTCGGCGCGCTTGCGCGAGAAAAAGCGGATTTCGCTGATGGGTTCGTCCTGATGTCGAGCCGTTGCTCCTATGAGATCATCGAAAAATGCGCGCGCGTTGGCGTCTGCGCCGTCGCTTCCGTTTCGGGACCGACGGCATTCGCAATCGCGAAAGCGCGCGAAGCCAATATCGCCCTGTATTGCCGCGAGGGAGGCGGTTTCGTTCAAATCAGCCTATAATCCGGGAAAGAGTTTCGCAGAACAAAACGGCGTTTGAGCCGGGAGAGAACATGACCAAAGATAATTTGCCTGCGCCCGGCGCGCCGGACATAGAGATTGCGCGCGCCGCGACAATGGACCCGATCCTGGCCGTCGCAGAAAAACGCCTTGGCGTTCCGGCTGACGCGCTGGTCCCTTACGGCCATCACAAGGCGAAAGTCTCGCTCGACTACATCAATTCTTTGAAAACCAAGCCGGAGGGCAAGCTGGTGCTGGTCACCGCGATCACGCCGACCCCGGCGGGCGAGGGCAAGACCACCACCAGTGTCGGGCTCACGGACGGACTGAACAAGATCGGCGTCAACGCCATGGTGTGTTTGCGCGAGCCGTCGCTCGGTCCGTGTTTTGGAATGAAAGGCGGCGCGGCGGGCGGCGGCCGCGCGCAAGTCATTCCCATGGAAGACATCAATCTGCACTTTAACGGCGACTTTCATGCGATTACATCCGCACACGCCCTATTGGCGGCGCTGATCGACAATCATATCCATTGGGGCAACGAGCAGAACATCGACCCGCGCCGCATCTCCTGGCGCCGGGTCGTGGATATGAACGACCGGGCCCTGCGCAACATCACCATCGGTCTTGGCGGCCCGGCTCATGGCGTGCCGCGCGAAAGCGGTTACGACATTACGGTGGCGTCGGAGATCATGGCGATCTTCTGTCTCGCGTCAGACCTTAAAGACCTCCAGCGCCGTCTTGGCGACATTATTGTCGCGCGGCGCTATGATAAAACGCCGGTGACTGCGCGCGATATCGGCGCCGATGGCGCCATGGCGGTGTTGTTGAAAGACGCACTGGCGCCGAATTTGGTGCAAACCATTGAACACAATCCGGCGTTTATTCATGGCGGGCCGTTCGCAAACATCGCTCATGGTTGCAACTCGGTCATGGCGACGCAAACGGCGCTGAAACTCGCCGATGTGGTGGTGACGGAAGCGGGCTTTGGCGCAGATCTCGGCGCGCAGAAATTTCTCGACATCAAATGCCGACAGTCGGGCCTACGCCCAGATGCGGTCGTGCTGGTGGCCACCATCCGCGCGCTAAAAATGCAGGGCGGCGTCGCCAAGGCCGATCTCGCCGCGCCGGACGCGGACGCTGTCGAGCGTGGCTGTGTGAACCTGATCCGGCATATTGAAAACCTGCGCAAATATGGCGCGACGCCGATCGTCGCGATTAATCACTTCGTCAAAGATTCAGAAGATGAAATCGGCGTCTTACAGCGCATTTGCGCTGAGCAGGGCGTCACATCCGCAATCGCAAAGCACTGGGCGAAAGGCGGTGATGGCGCGGTCGATCTAGCGCAGGCGGTGAAGGCCGCGCTTAACGGCGCCAAGCCTGACATAAAATTGCTTTATCCGGACGAAACGCCGCTGACTGGCAAAATAGAAACCATCGCAAAGGAAATCTATCGCGCCGATCACGTGGAGTTTCATTCATCCGCGGCGCGGAGCCTGAAAGAGTTTGAAGAACTCGGTTACGGAAAATTGCCGGTCTGCATTGCAAAAACACAATACAGTTTTTCGACCGACCCGGCGCGCAGCGGCGCGCCCACCGGGCATACGCTGGAAGTGCGCGAGGCGCGGCTCTCGGCCGGCGCCGGGTTCATCGTTGCGATCTGCGGCGACATCATGGTGATGCCCGGCCTGCCGCGCAAACCCGCAGCGCTTGAGATCGGGTTAGACGAGAATGGCGAAATTGTCGGGTTGGCGTAACGTGAAGCGCCAAAGCTGAATGGTTGGTTGTGACTGACATCTATGAACCGTCATATGTGAAGGGCGTATTCGACCGTTGTTCCGGGCGTTATATTGCTTTCAGCTATGCCTGCTCGTTTGGATTTACGGAACGGTGGCGCCGTCAATGCGTCGAAGCGCTGCCGCAACTATCTGCGGACCGGCCGCGTGGCTATGATTTGATGGCGGGGACCGGCGAGGCGTGGCCGCACCTTTTCAAATCGCGAGCGGATATTGAGCAAATCACTGCTGTAGATATTTCATCGGGCATGCACCAGCGCGCAATGAGCAGACTACATGACATGCGTTCTCACAAGATTGATTTTATTGAAGATGACGTGCTGGAAAGCGAGCTTGAGGATGAAAGTGCTGACTTCGTGATTTCCACTTTTGGATTAAAAACGTTCAATGACAGGCAGCATGAAGAGCTGGCTATGCTTACCGCAAGAGTCTTAAAGCCGGGAGGCGCATTTTCGTTCATTGAAGCATCCGACCCGAAAGGCTGGCGTTTGAGGCCGCTTTATCTGTTTCATTTGAAAGTCATTCTGCCGATATTTGAGCGCGTGCTCCTGCGGGGCGCGCAGGATTTTTCGATGATCGGACAATACAGCACAAATTTTGGCGATGCTTCGCGGTTTGCGAAAATGCTCGAAGCCCAGGGTCTGGAGGCCATCTACCGGCCATACTTCTACGGCTGTGCGACTGGCGTTTCGGGCTGCAAGCCAGTGTGTCAATCGTGACCATATATGAGGATTTCGTTCTTCGATGAAAATTGCCGGGAGATCAATTCTCGTGATAGGCTGGCTCTTGTAGCATTATGAAAAACCTAACCGACACATTCGGACGCAACATCACCTATCTCCGGCTTTCGGTGACAGACAGGTGCGACCTGCGCTGCGCCTATTGCATGGCGGAGGACATGACCTTTCTACCCAAGCGCGATGTCCTGAGTCTCGAAGAGTTGGAGCAGCTCGCGGGCGCCTTCATCGATCGCGGCGTCAAAAAAATTCGCATCACTGGGGGCGAACCGCTGGTGCGCCGGGACCTCATGACCTTGATGGCGCGGCTCGGAAAGCGATTGGAGCGCGGCGATTTTGACGAGCTCACGCTCACAACCAACGGCACACAACTTGTTCATCACGCCGATGTGTTGCGCGCCCTCGGCGTGCGCCGCATCAACGTATCGCTCGACACGCTGGACGATGCAAAGTTTGAAAAGCTCACCCGCCGAAACGCGCTTTCAAAAGTGCTGGCCGGGCTCGATGCCGCGCAAAATGCCGGGCTCAAGGTGAAGATCAATACTGTCGCGCTGAAGGGCGTCAACGAATCAGAACTTCCCGCCATGATCGAATGGGCCCATGGCCGCGAGATGGATTTGACGCTGATTGAGGTGATGCCGCTCGGCGAGATTGAACAGGATCGCGTTGATCAATATTTGCCGCTCACCGCTGTTCGCGATAAATTAGCGTCGCGCTGGACGCTGACGCCGATGGAGATGAAAACCGGCGGTCCGGCGCGGTATGATCGCGTGGAGGAGACTGGCGGCGTGCTCGGCATGATCACGCCGCTCACCAATAATTTTTGCGCCGGGTGCAATCGCGTGCGCGTCACCTGCACCGGCGAGATTTACATGTGTCTCGGTCATGGCGATAAAATCGATTTGCGTAAGGCCTTGCGCGATGAAAATTCAGAGGCCGCGCTCGATGCCGCATTAGATAGCGCCATGCTGAAAAAGCCAGAACGCCATTCGTTTGATATTTCCGAACGCGGCGCGGCGCCGTCAGTTTCGCGGCACATGTCCGTGACGGGCGGCTGACATGGCGCGGTTGTTGTTTTTTGGAAAGCTTGGCGATGCCGCAGGCCAGCGTGAGCGCGACTGGCCGATTGGCGATAGCGGGATGACAATCGATGATATTGTGGCGGCCTTAGGGCGGGCCGATACATGGCTTGGCGCTGAATTGAACGCCGCAACCGTGCGATGCATCGTCAATGAACAGATGTCCGCGCGAAATGTAATTGTGTATGATGGCGATGAGATCGCATTTCTGCCGCCGGTGAGCGGCGGGTAATTATGATTAGAATTATCGCAGAACAATTTGATCCTGGTACTGAGTTATCAGCCTTTGAAGAGCGCGCGGGCGATGCTGGCGCGATTGTCACGTTTGTCGGAAAAGTGCGCAGCAAAGCGGATAATGCGAGCGTTAACAGCCTTTATCTTGAACACTATGCGGGGATGTCGGAAAAATCGGTCCTCGCCATTGAGGCGCAAGCCATGGCGCGTTGGGCGCTTTCAGATTTATTGATCATTCACCGCTTCGGCGATTTGCTTGCGGGCGAGCCCATCGTCATGGTCTGCGCTGCCGCGGCGCATCGCCGGGACGCCTTTGAGGCGGCCGATTTTGTCATGGATTTTTTGAAAGCAGACGCGATGTTTTGGAAAAAAGAGCGCCGTAGCGACGGCGAGGCATGGATTGAGCCGCGCGAAGGTGATTATAATGACGCGGCGCGATGGCCAAATGACGGGCGAAAAACTGGCAAGGGGACGGCTGGTGCACGGGATTAATGAAGCGCTTGAGTTCAAGCCTGTGCGGATTGCTGTTTTGACGGTGACCGACAGCCGAACACGCGCGACTGATACGTCTGGCGATCTTCTTGCGCAGCGAATAGAAACGGCGGGCCATATCCTGGCGGCGCGTGAGCTTGTTCGCGACGACACAACAGCGATTCAGGAAACCGTGACGGGCTGGATTGACGATCCGCAAATTGACGCCGTGATTTCCACGGGCGGTACTGGATTGACGGGCCGGGACGTAACGCCGGAAGCCTTGTCGCCGCTTTTTGAAAAAGAGATCGAAGGCTTCTCGGTGATTTTTCATCAGGTGAGTTTTCAAAGCGTTGGTCTTTCAACACTGCAATCGCGGGCCTGCGCTGGCGTGACGCGCGGCACATTCATTTTTGCATTGCCCGGCTCAAATGGCGCCGTGAAAGACGGCTGGGACAAAGTAATTTCCCTTCAACTCGATTCACGTCACCGGCCATGCAATTTGGTCGAGTTGATGCCGCGGCTCATGGAAAAATAAGTGACCAAAGATCTCTCACATTTCGACTCGTCCGGCCGGCCGCGCATGGTCGATGTTTCCGCGAAGTCTGATACTGAAAGGCGCGCCGTTGCATGCGGGCGCGTTCGCTTTTCTGAAGAAACGTATCGCGCGATCCGTGCAGGCGGCGTTAAAAAGGGTGATCTCGCGGGAATTGCTGAACTTGCAGGTGTGATGGGCGCCAAGCGAACCAGCGATTTAATTCCCCTTTGTCACCCTTTGCCGATTACCGGCGTTAGCGTCAGCGTTGAGCCTGACGATGGGCGGCATTCCTTTGTCGTGACGGCCGAAGTGAAAACGACCGGAAAAACCGGCGTCGAGATGGAGGCGCTGACCGCTGTGACGACGGCGTGCCTGACCATTTACGATATGGCGAAAGCGCTCGATAAGACGATGGAGATCGACAGCATCCGGTTGCTGGAAAAGTCTGGCGGCAAATCCGGACACTTTGTCGCCGAACAATTCAAGGCCGCCGACTTCAAAGCGGATGGCGAATAGCGGTTCCATGATGATCACTGTCGATGAAGCAATCGCAGCGGTGCTTGAAGGCGCCGCGCCGCTGGCGTCAGAGCGCGTTGGACTTTCTGTGCTTGTTGATCGCATTTTGGCCGAAGATGTGAGCGCGGAAATAACGCAACCGCCTTTCGCCGCGTCGGCAATGGACGGTTATGCGATCCGCTTTGAAGATGCAAAAGCAGGCGCGTCGCTGAAAGTCATTGGCGAAGCACCGGCGGGCGCGCCATTTGCCGGGCGTGTGGGGGCGGGTGAGGCAGTTCGGGTTTTTACCGGCGGCGTTATTCCCGATGGCGCTGACCATGTCGTTATTCAGGAGGATGTGACGCGTGATGGAGAACGCATCACCATCAACGAATCGCAAGACAGCCCGCGTCACATTCGCGCGGCGGGCATCGACTTTTGCAAAGGAGATATCCTCGCCAAACGCGGCGCACAGTTGCATGAGATTCATGGATCGATATTTGCCGCGGCGAATGTAAAACATGTGAGCGTGCATCGACGCCCGCACGTTGCGGTATTTTCAAATGGCGATGAGTTGAGAGAGCCTGGCGCCGCGTTGAAATCCGGTCAGATCATCAATTCCAACCACTATGCGCTATGCGAGATGATACGACGGTGGGGCGGCGAAGTGGAATATCTTGGGTGCGCCGCCGATAGCGAAGATGGGATCCGTGAAGTGTTCCGGCGCGGGCGAGATGCGGACATCGTCGTTCCCATTGGCGGCGCCTCTGTAGGCGACTATGATTTCGTGAAGTCCGCTTTCGCTAAGGAAGGCGGGATGACGAGGTTTGAAAAAGTTGCGGTGCGGCCAGGCAAGCCGACCTGGTGCGGATCAATGGGAGCAACGCGCGTTGTAGGACTTCCCGGAAACCCGGCGTCCGCCATTGTCACGGCGGCGTTGTTCGTGCAGCCGCTGGTCCGCCGTCTGGCAGGCGAGAAATGGACAGTTCCCTTTGGCAAGGCGCAGCTGACGGCGCCGTTGGCCGCTAATGGCGGACGCGAAGCTTATTTGCGCGGTGAAGTCGGCAACGGCAAAGCGGCGCCCGCGCGTGATCAGGATAGTTCTTTGCTGCTTCCCTTCGCATCGGCAAATGCATTGATCCGGTGCGTGTCAAATGCGCCTGCACTGAACATTGGAGATGAAGTCGAGTTCGTCTTGTTGCGCTAAAAGGCCAAACCGCACCAGCGCAGCAACAAACGGGCGCTGACGTAAAGAATAAGCACGGCGGTCAATCGCTTGATGGTGAGACTCGATAGTCCGAAATTTGCTAAGCGCGAGCCGATTTGTCCGCCGATGAACACGGCGGGAAACAACATCCAGTAATCGCCGATGAGGGACAGCGCTTGCAAATCGCCAAGCTTCCATAATTGCCCGGTTAAACCTGATATTGAATTGACGAGAATGAAGATGCTGCAGGCGGCGGCGATTTCTTTCGGTTTGCCCCAATGAATGAGATAGAGAACCGGCGCCAAAAATATTCCGCCGCCAATGCCGACAAGACCGGAAAGAAAGCCTATTGCGCCGCCGGCGCTCCAAGCGAGCATCTCAGGCGCTGCTTTCGTGTCGGCATCCACATTGTGATTGCGGTCGAGCGCAAGATGCAGCCCGGCGGCCAATAAGGAAAAACCGAGCGCGCCAATGAACACTGTTTCGGAGATCGGTATACGTCCGCCAGCCAACGCCGCCGGAACAGAGGTGACGAGAAACGGCGCCAGCCGCCGCCATCGCATCTGGCCGGCTCGGGCGAAGGCATAGGCGCCGCCTGCGACGACAATGATATTGCAGGTCAGCGCAATCGCGGGGAGGATGCGGTAATCGGCGCCGGTTAACACCAGCAAGGCGTTGTAAGTCGAACCGCCGCCGAACCCCACCGATGCATAAAGCGCGGCTGTTGCAAAGAATAAGAAGATCAGGACTAAAGGCATGAGTTTCCAGCTAAAATTCTTGTTTGTTTTAGACCATGCCGCCGCAAAGTGAAGCGCCGCGCTTCGCGTTGATCCTGGCGGGCGGCGGTGCGCGCCGTCTGGGCGGCGTTGATAAGGGCGCGGTTAAACTGGCTGGCCGGCGATTATTCGATCATGTGCTCGCGCGCCTGTCGCCGCAGGCCGATCAGATTCTCATTTCTGGAGCGCATGATTACGGCTCCGGTCTTCCGGTAATAACCGACCGTGAGGATGGACCGCGTGGTCCGGCGGCAGGACTATGGGCGATGCAGGTATGGTTGCGCGCGCATCTTGAGAACTCTGAAGGATTTCTCTCGGTTCCTGTCGATGGCCCGTTTGTTCCGCTGGATTTGTATAAACGGCTGCACAGCTCAGCGCATTCGTCGATAGCTTGCGATGCAACTGGTGCGCAGCCCACATTTTCCTATTGGAAATGCGGCGCATTGCGAACCGTGCTTGCAGGCGCGCTGGAAAATCATGGTTATCCGCTAAAGGAACTCGCCGAAAGCGTAAACGCCAAGCGCATCATGTTTGATGAACCCGGCGTCTTTGAAAACATCAACACACCGGAAGACTTGCAGCGTGCCGAAGCCCGGTTAAGCACTTAGAGAAAGCGCGCGACGACGTCTTTGTAAGACCGCGAGAGTTTCAGCTCCGCCCCGTTATCCAGAATGATGAAATACTCGCCATTCGAATGCGGGTGGAGTTCCTTCACGCGGTCGATATTTACGATGGCCGAACGGTGTATCCGCTGGAACCGCACCGGATCCAGCCGGGTCTGAAGCGCTTTCATGGTCTCGCGAATAATGTGGGTTTTTCCGCTGGCGTGGATGCACATGTAATCGCCGGCGGCGTCAATCCATTCGATCTCGTGGGAGTCGAGCATTACCACTTTCGATCCGTCCTTGAATGAAAGCCGTTCCGTATAGCGTTGCTTTTCGGTCCATTCCGGATCGTTAATCAGCTCTTTGATGCGGTCGCGATCATCATCGGAAAGCGACGCCAGCATTTCAACCAGTTTTGACTCGCGGCTTGCGGCGGCTTTGCTTTTCAGCGCTTCGCGCGCCCGGTGCAGCGCATCCTTGAGACGCTCCTCCTCAACCGGTTTGACAATGTAATCGAGTGCGTTCGCTTCAAAGGCGTCGATGGCGTATTTGTCGTAGGCAGTGACGAAGATGAACAGAGGCGCCGGGCCGCCAATCATCGCGCGCACCACGCCAAAGCCATCAAGGCCGGGCATCTGAATATCGAGGAAGACGAGGTCCGGCGATTGCGATTTAATCTCTTTTACCGCTTCACGGCCATTGGCGCATTCACCAATGATTTCAACTTCCGGAAAAGCCTGGAGCCTAAGCTTGAGGCCGCGCAACGCCAGAGGCTCATCATCAACCAGGATGACGCGGATTTTATCGTCGCTCATTTTTCTTATCCCCGTGTTTCGAATGGTATGCGCAGGGAAACACACAACCCCTGCGGTTCGACATGACGCAAGCGGAATTCTCCGCGATCTTGATACAGATATGCCAGGCGGTCGCGCATATTGACCAGCCCAACGCCGGTTTTAACATTTTTCAGCAATGCGTTTGGGTCCTCCGGTGCGTTCGGACCATTATCGCATACCGTCATGGCCAACGCCCCGCCTTCGCGCTTCGCGGTGATGCGAATTTCTCCGCCAGCTTCCATCTGGGCGATGGCGTATTTGATCGCATTCTCAATCGCTGGCTGAAGGATCAATGAGGGCACATAAGCGCCCATCGTGTTTTCATCGATATCGAATGTTACGGTGAGGCGGTCGGCAAAGCGCGTTTTCTCGATAGCGAGATAGAGCTCAAGCGCGCGAACTTCTTCAGCGAGCGTCGTTTTCTGTAAAGGGTCGCTGTCGAGGGAATAACGCAGGAAAGCCGAGAGCTGCGTCAGCATGGAATTCGCCTGCTTGCCGTCCTGTTCGAGAACGAGCGTCGAAATGGCGTTCAACGTGTTGAACAGAAAATGCGGGTTCAGCTGATAGCGCAGCATTTTGAGCTGCGCCTGGTCAGCGAGACGAGCGGAGAAGATCGCGCGCTCCATCTCGCTGCGCAGTTTCAGATAATAATTTATGCCGAAATAGAACCCGGCCCATGAGCCAAGCAGGAACAGGTTCGCCGGCAAGTCCGGTACGATGAGTAGCAAGAGATTGGTTGTGCCGAGGCTGGCGCCGCGCAGGTCCATCCAGCCATTGCCGAACAAAATCCCGAATGTGTAGGCCTTCATCACCGACATGCCGACCGCCATTAAGATCGCCGAGGTGAGCACGATCAAAAGAAGCACCGCCGGTCCCTGCCGGCGCGCAAAGCGATAGATGGGCCGCGCCAGCATGCTGGTGGTTAAAAAGCCGATCAGCGATGATGCGACAGAGTAGAGTAGGGAATCGGTTGAGCGCCCGGCGACAAAGGTCGATACGCTCAAAATATGCAGCGCGAAAAAGCCGAGCCATCCGGCGACCTGCAAGATCCAGAACATCCGCGCCTTGTCGGCGAATATCCAGTTCATCCACGCGCGGGTGCGGCCCTGCGCGGCGATAAACGGGCCGCTCTCGGCGGCGGCGATCTGGACGGTCGACATCTTGGCTGTCTCGGGTTTGTTCATTCAATAAACCTGTAGGCGAAAATGACCTGTCCGGGCCTTGGGGCCAAGCTTCCTGCGGCGAAGCGCTCTCTGGCTGCGATGAATGTCGCAGTCTGCGCGTAATGGCCGGTCAGTGTAGCCCTATTCGCCAAGAGACAACAATCTAACGTCACCGCCTGCGGCTGTGGTGTTGATGGTTAACGTCCGCTCGGTTGCAAAGCGCCAAGGCGCATCGGCGCTCGACAGGAGCGGAATGATGGCTCCTTTGCGTTCGGCCAGAACCTTTTCGATTTGCGCCCGGGCGTCCGGCCCCCCATCAAACGCGACAATGCGCATTCTCTTGTCGAGCAACAGTCCGTGTGAGGCATCGGCGCCGATAATCGAAAGCAGGCCTCTGGGCGCACCCGCATCCGTCAGCGCGGCGGCGAGCGCTTTTGCTTCTGGGCAATCGATCACCGCGACAGGATTGCCTGCCGCCAGCGAAACAAGCATTTGCCGATAAATATCGCCGCCGCCAAGACAGAGTGCGACGCCGCGTCCGCGAAGCTTCAACGTGTTGGATTCTCCGGTCGGGCCGGGGAGTTCCAGATTTGTCGTGAATTCGTTGAGAGCGTTTTCGATCTCATCAGCTAATGACGTGTTCGCAACAGGAAGTTTTTTCATGACCTGCGCGAGAATGCTGCGCCGGTCGCTTGCGCTCCAGTCGCCATAACACCGCCATGCTTCGTCAGCCGCTGCTTTTTCCAGCGACATGATTTCAGCATCGAGCAGCGGCGCGCGGGCGTCGCTGTCGACACGAGGGCGCTTGGTGAGCGCCGAAAGATAATGCGGGCCGCCGGCTTTTGGCCCTGTACCCGAAAGCCCTTCGCCGCCAAAAGGCTGCACGCCGACAACGGCGCCAATCTGGTTGCGGTTCACATAGATGTTGCCGATCCGCGCGCGGCGGGCGACGCGCTCCATCGTCTCATCGATGCGCGTGTGAATGCCGAGCGTTAGGCCATAGCCGAGCGAATTGATCTCGTTCACCAGCGCGTCGAGCTTGTCGGCGCCGAAACGCACCACATGCAGCACCGGCCCGAAAATTTCCTGTTTGATTGCGGACAGGGATTTCACTTCATAGGCGGCGGGCCGGATAAATGTTCCATCGAGTCCCGCTTCGGTCTCCGGCGCGCGGGCGATCAATGTCGCCTCGACATTCAGCCGGTCGAGATTGTGCTGGATATTGTCGCGTGCTTCGGTGTCGATTACCGGGCCGACATCTGTAAACAATTTTGCGGGATCTCCGACCGCCAGTTCCGCCATGGCGCCCGAGAGCATTTCAGTGAACTTGTCGGCAACGTCTTCCTGAATGCAGACAACACGGCAGGCGGAACAGCGCTGGCCAGCGCTCTGAAACGCTGACGACACAACATCCGTCACCGCTTGTTCGAGCAGCGCCGTTGAATCGATGATCATCACATTGATGCCGCCGGTTTCGGCGATCAATGCGGCGTCGTGTTTTCCGGCCTTGACCAGAGTCTTTTTGATGATCTGCGCCACTTCGGTTGAACCGGTGAAGACAACGCCCGAAACATCCAGGTGCGCCACCAACGGCGCGCCGACGGTTGGGCCGTCGCCGGGAAGATAGTGTAGCGCGCCCGCGGGAACGCCTGCTTCATACAGTAGGTTCACCGCCTCAGAAGCGATCAACGATGTTTGCTCAGCGGGCTTTGCAATGACGCAATTCCCGGCGGCGAGCCCGGCGCCGACTTGTCCGAGGAAAATGGCCAAAGGAAAATTCCATGGACTGATGCAGGCGATCACGCCGAGCGGCTTGTCTGCTAGAAACTCGGACCTGTCTGCATAATAACGAAGAAAGTCCACCGCTTCGCGAATTTCAGCGATGGCGTCCGGCCAGCTTTTGCCCGCCTCGAAAACCGCCAACGCCATGAAATGATCACCGCGGTGTTCGAGCATGTCCGCTGCGCGGCGTAAGGCCTTGGCGCGGCTTGCAACTGGCGTCGCCGCCCAATCGGGTGCAAACGCCGCCGCCGCTGCGCATGCGTCGTCAACATCTTTTGCCGTTGCGTGTTCGACGGAGCCAACCCTGTCGCTATTTACGGCTGGGCAGAAAACTGGCGCGGCCGAACGCAACAACAGATCGCCATTGACAATAGGGCGCGCATCAATCGGGGCCAAATCTGCGCGTATGGCCGGCGACATGGTTGCGGCGACCGTCGCATGGGTTTCATCCCAGCCTTGCGCGCAGAGCCGGCCATTTCGTAAACAATCTCGCGGCGCAGGGATGTTCGGGTTCGGGTAGGAATTAAGTTCCGCCAATTCTTCCAGCGGGTCGGCGACGACATCGTCGACGGACAGATCCGGGTCGATAAGCTGATTGACGAAGGAAGAGTTGGCGCCGTTTTCGAGCAAGCGGCGAACCAGATAGGGCAGGAGTTCGCGGTGTCCGCCAACCGGCGCATAGATGCGTGAGCGCGCGCCAGCTTCCAGCAGGCTGTCATGCAATGCCTCGCCCATACCGTGCAGGCGTTGTAATTCATAGTCTTTATAGTCACCGGCCATTTCGCAGACCATAGCGGCGGAAAGCGCATTGTGTGTCGCAAATTGGGGGAAGAACACATCGCGGTTGTCGAACAGTTTGCGCGCGCAGGCGAGGTAGCTCACATCAGTCAGCACTTTGCGCGTGAAAACTGGATAGCTTTCAAGGCCCATCACTTGGGCGCGTTTGATTTCGCTATCCCAGTAAGCGCCCTTGACCAGGCGCACCATAATCCGGCGTCCCGTTTCGCGAGAGATGGTCGCCAGCCAGTCGAGCACTGGCATCGCGCGGCGCTGATAGGCCTGCACGACAACCCCGAAACCATTCCAGCCAGAGAGTGCCGGATCGCGCATCAACTGTTCGATTAAGTCTAGCGACAGATCGAGGCGATTTGCTTCTTCCGCATCGATATTGAATCCCATATTGGCGGCTTTGGCTTGCAAGGCAAGCGCGCGCACGCGGCCGCCGAGTTCGACGAGCACGCGCTCCTTCTTGCCGTATTCATATCTGGGGTGCAGTGCTGAGAGTTTGACCGAAATCCCCGGATTGTCCGGCGCGTAGTCATGCGCTGAATGTTTTGCGATGGCGGCGATGGCGTTTTTATAATCGTCGAAATACTTGAGGGCGTCTTTATCCGTGTGCGCAGCCTCGCCGAGCATGTCGAACGAAAACACATACCCCTTTTCGGCGTATTTCTTCGCGCGCTTCATGGCGCTGTCGATGGTTTCACCGAGAACGAAATGCTCGCCCATGATGCGCATGGCTTGCGCCACCGACGCGCGGATGACCGGCTCGCCGAGACGGTCGAGCGCGTCCTTGGTCGCCTTCGCCATCCGCCGCAACGGATCCTTCGCTTCGATGTCATCTAGCCAGGCGGCGGTGAGCATCAGGGCGCGGGTGGAAAAATTGACCAGCGGGAAGGGGCTCTTGCCTTTATGCGAAGACCAGTCGCCTGCTTCGATCTTGTCTTCGATCAGCGCGTCAGCGGTCGCGGCGTCCGGTGTTCTGAGCAGCGCCTCGGCAAGGCGCATTAGGGTGACGCCCTCGGCAGTCGATAAGCCGTATTCCTGTAAGAACTTGTCAATCAGGCCCGACCGCTCAGCATTGGCCCGCGCCGACGTAACGAAGTCGGCCGCCCGCGCCTGCGCCCGGTCGCGCGCCGGATCGTCAATCCCGATGGCGTTGATCAACGCCGGGACCAGCCTGTCCTCAGGCACGAGGTAGTGATCGCGGATTTTATTGCGAATTTCTTCGAGAGCGGCGGTGTTTGGCATGATCATCCCGGAAGGCTTTGGTTGCCGCGGGCTTAGCGCATCTGACGCCGGTTGGGAATTGTCGAGAGTTAGCCGTTTTCGGCTCTGCTGCGCTGCGCCATTGCGTCCGTCCGGCGCGGGTTCTAACTACTGTTGAGAGGGCGCTCAGGCTGCGATGGCGGCTGGCGCGACAATAGTGACAAGACCCTGGTTCGAAAGGACGCTCCCCATGACGGAAGCCTACATTTACGACGCCGTCCGCACCCCGCGCGGCAAAGGCAAATCTGACGGTTCGCTGCACGAGGCGACGCCGGTCGAACTTGCCACGCAAGTGCTGTCGGCGATTCGCGACCGCAGTGAGATCGACAGCGCCGAGATTGAAGATGTGGCGTTTGGGTGCGTCTCTCCGGTGGGCGAGCAGGGCGCAGTTGTGACGCGCACGGCGATTTTGAATGCGGGCTTTGCCGAGACGACGTCCGGCATTCAGGTGAATCGTTTCTGCGCATCAGGCCTTGAGGCGGTCAACATTGCTGCCGCCAAGGTCAAGGCAGGCGAGGCGGACCTTACAATCGGCGGCGGCGTCGAGTGCATGAGCCGCGTGCCCATGGGTTCTGACGGCGGCGCTTGGCCGACCGATCCGTCGACGGCCTTCAAAACCTATTTCGTGCCGCAGGGAATCTCGGCGGATCTGATCGCAACCAAATACGGTTTTTCGCGCGATGATGTGGACGCCTATGCGGTAGAGAGTCAGAAGCGTGCGGCGCAAAGCTGGAAAGAAAAGCGCTTTGTAAAATCCATTATGCCGGTCAAGGATGTGATCGGCGATGTCTTGCTCGATCATGATGAAACGGTTCGCGCCGATACGAACATGCAATCGCTGGGCGCACTCAATCCGTCCTTCGCCATGCTCGGCGAGTTTCCGGGTTTTGATTCAATAGCGCTGCAAAAATACGCGGACCTTGAAAAAATCAATCACGTGCACCACGCAGGCAACTCCTCCGGCATCGTCGACGGCGCGGCTGCGGTGCTGATCGGCAATGAAGAGATCGGCAAGAAGTTAGGGCTCAAGCCTCGGGCGCGTATCCGCTCCATGGCGTCGATCGGTTCTGAACCGACGATCATGCTGACGGGGCCTGAATTCGCTGCAAACAAAGCGCTGAAGCGCGCTGGCATGACCAAGGATGACATTGACCTTTGGGAGTTGAACGAAGCCTTTGCATCGGTCGTGCTTCGCTTCATGCAGGCGCTCGACATCGATCACTCGGATATCAACGTCAATGGCGGCGCGATCGCCATGGGCCACCCGCTTGGCGCCACGGGCGCAATGATCATGGGCACGATGGTCGATGAGTTGGAGCGGTCGGGCAAATCGACAGCTCTTGTAACGCTTTGCATCGGCGCCGGCATGGGAACGGCGACGATCATCGAACGCGTTTAATTTTCAGATTTCAGACGGACAAAGAACATGACCTACAAAACATTGAAAATCGAAAAAGACGCTGACGGGATTGCGCTGGTCACCATCGACCTTCCCGGCAAGTCCATGAATGTCTGGGACGCCGACTTGATGGAAGACTTCGCCAAATGGGTGGACGAGTTCATCACCGACGACAGCGTCAAGGGCGCAGTCATCACCTCGGGCAAGACGTCGGGCTTTCTCGCGGGCGCCGATCTCAACATGCTGGGCGGCGGCGGCGTAGGCCGCGGCAAGCCGCAGTCTAAGAAAGAACAGTTTGAATCCGCCTTCACCTTGAACAGCGTTCTGCGCAAGCTCGAAACCGGCGGGCATTCGGCCAAGGCGCTGCTGAAAGGCGAAGCCGCCGCGAAACCGGTTGCCGCAGCGGTCAACGGTCTTGCGCTCGGCGGCGGACTGGAACTGGTGCTCGCATCGCACTATCGCGTCGTTGCTGACAACCCCAAAATTCAGCTTGGCGTTCCGGAGGTTCAGGTTGGCTTGCTTCCCGGCGCCGGCGGCACCCAGCGGCTGCCGCGTCTGGCCGGTTTGCAAAACGCCGCCATGATGGCGACGCAGGGCAAGCCAATCGATCCGGCGACGGCAAAGGCGCAAGGCATCGTGCAGGAGGTTGTTCCTGCCGACCAGATCGTGGCGAAAGCAAAGGAATGGGTGAAAGCCAATCCGAAAGTGACGCAACCATGGGACAAGAAGGGCTTCAAGTTTCCAGGCGGCGGCGGCGCGATGGATCCGCGCGCGGTTCAATTTTTCATCGGCGCCAACGCCATGGCGCAGAAGGAAACAAACCACAACTACCCGGCAATTCAATACATTCTGTCGTGTCTTTATGAAGGCTCAATCGTACCTTTCGACACGGCGATCCGCATCGAGTCCAAATACTTCCTCAAGCTCCTTTCCTCGCCGCAATCGCGCAACATGATCCGCACCTTGTTCATCAACAAGCAGGCAGCGGAAAAAGGCGAACAGCGCCCGAAAGACGTGCCGCCGACCCAGCTTAAGAAAGTCGGCGTGCTCGGCGCCGGCATGATGGGTGCGGGCATCGCCTATGTGACAGCCAAAGGCGGCATGGATGTGGTGCTGCTCGACCGCGATCTTGAGTATGCGCAAAAGGGCAAAGGCTATTCGCAAAAGATCGTCGAGAAAGGCGTCTCGCGCGGCAAGGTCACAAAGGAAAAAGGCGACGAACTGCTCGCCCGGATTACGCCGACCACCGACTACAATGATCTCAAAGACGTCGACATGATCATCGAGGCGGTGTTCGAGGATCCGGATGTCAAGAAAGACGTGATCCAGAAAACCGAAGCTGTGATCGGCAAGGACGTGATCTTTGCGTCCAATACGTCGACATTGCCAATTACGGGCCTTGCGAAAAACTCTGAACGCCCGGACCAGTTTATCGGCATTCACTTTTTCTCGCCGGTCGACAAGATGCCACTGGTTGAGATCATCCCCGGTGAAAAATCCGGAGACCGTTCCTTGGCGGCGGCGCTTGATTATGTTCGCATGATTAAAAAGACGCCAATCGTCGTAAAAGACACGCGTGGCTTCTACACCAATCGTGTAGTCCCGCCTTATCTCGGCGAGGCGATGATTATGGTGCAGGAAGGTATTAAACCGGCGCTGATCGAGAACGCTGCGAAGGTGCTCGGCATGCCGGTTGGTCCGCTTGCATTGACTGATGAGACGTCGCTGTCGCTTGGTCACATGCTGATGCAGTCGACCAAAAAAGAACTCGGCGACAAATACAAGCCGTCAGGCAATGAAGAACTACTGGAGAAGATGGTCGTCGGCCTTGGCCGTCACGGACGCAAATCCGGTGGCGGATTCTATGAATATCCGGAAGGCGGCAAGAAGCACCTTTGGGCAGGCCTCTCCGAGCACTTCCCGCTGGCCGAAGAGCAGCCATCCGTCGATGAAGTGAAAGAGCGGTTGCTTTACGCTCAGCTCATTCCGGCGGCGCAGTGTTTCGCTGAAGGCATCGTCTTCGATCCGCAGTCGGCCGATCTTGGCGCGATCTTTGGCTGGGGATTTGCACCATGGACTGGCGGACCCATGAGCCACATCGACACGCTTGGCATGGAAACCTTCGTCCGCAAAGCCGAAAGCCTCGCGCAGAAATATGGCGCGCGCTTCAGCCCGCCCGAAAAATTCCGCGATATGGCGAAGACCGGAGAAAGGCTCTACAGCAAGGCTGCCTAGGCTTTACATATGTTTCAATGACGAGCGAAAGGCGGCCCGAGGGCCGCCTTTTGGGTTTTAGGCTTGCCGCAGTGCACAAGCGTTGCTAGGAACCCCGCCAACAAAGCATTTTCCACAATAGTTGAGGACTGACCCATGGCGCTCGAACGCACCTTTTCCATCATTAAACCGGACGCGACGCGTCGCAATCTGACCGGCAAGATCATCGCCAAATTTGAGGAAGGCGGCCTGCGCGTCGTTGCTTCCAAGCGCATCCGCATGTCCCGCGAACAGGCGGAAGGCTTTTACGGTGTCCACAAGGAACGCCCGTTCTTTGGGGAGCTGGTCGAGTTTATGATGTCTGAGCCGGTTGTCGTCCAGGTCCTCGAAGGTGAAAACGCCATCGCGAAAAATCGCGAGATTATGGGCGCAACCAACCCGGCCGACGCGGCCCCTGGAACCATCCGCAAGGAATTTGCGGTTTCCATCGGCGAAAACTCTGTGCACGGTTCAGACGCGCCTGAGACAGCCGCGCAGGAAATCGAGTACTTTTTCTCGAAAGATGAAATCGTCGGCTAATCCAGCCTCACGCACATGTTATCGAAGCGGCGCGCCATCTGGCGCGCCGTTTTGTGTTTTACGGCCTTCAGATGGTGACCGCCGTCGCAGGGCGCCATAGCCTCCCGGCCGGAAACGGGAGAGCTTTCAATGCAAAAGAAATTGTTTGGCGCTTGCGCCTTTGGATTAATGTACGCAGGCGCGACAGCGATGGCGCAGGATGTTGCGCCGCCGAAGACGTGTGATTATGGGACAATGCATCCGAACGCGCCGGCTGAGACCGAGCAATTTGCTTTTCTGATCGGTGATTACAAGGTCACCTTTCACGCATGGCAAGGAGAAAGCTGGTCTCCACCGCAGCCGGGCGTCACCGCCCGCTGGAACGGGTATTATGGTCTAGGCGGCATGGCAATCATTGATGAATGGTTCCACCCAGACCCGGCGCAAGACCCCAATTCACCGCGCGGGATCAATGTGCGCATGTACGACAAAGAAGCAGGCGAGTGGGACATGATGTGGGTCGCCACGGGCGCCAACCAGGTGCAGGATTTGCGCGCGAAGGTCATCGATGACGTTTTGACCATGTGGCAGGTCTATCCAGACCGAGCCAATTTTCAGGCGACGTTCCACATTGATGACAAGGATCACTGGTCACGGGTGGCCTATACAAAGGGTGATAATGGAGAGTGGGTCAAAACCTTCAAGCTGGCTGCGACACGAATCCCTTGCGATGGGTAGGTTGAAGATTGCATAAAGGCCACCTGAAACGCTTGGGGCCAAGAGCTGTGACCATCGAGCTTTTGATCGAATCACTGGTTTCCATTGCCGCCATCGCCTTGATGGTCGGTATGGCTTGGCTCATCTTTAAGACGCCATCGCCAACTATCACTGAAGAGTTGGCGCGCGAACGGCTCGCCTTTGACGAACCGGATTTCTCACCTGTGCAGTGGCTGATTGATCGCGATGGACGCGCCGCGCTGGCTGAAGGGGCTGACGGCGATTATGCCCTCGTGTCACGCCTCGGGCTTGAGTTGGTGACGCGGCGTTATCCCGGGGCGGTGATGAAAGTCGCCGACTGTGACGGGGTATTGATTGTCGCGCCTCTGGATCCCGGCGCAACTGAGATTTCGCTTGCCGCCGACGACGCTGCGCAATGGGCTCGAAAATTCCAGGAGGTGGTGGCACTATAGGGCGATGGAGTTTCCAGATATCATTACCTATGCAGTGCCGGCATTTTTGGTGTTGGTCATCGCTGAGCTGATCGCCGTGAGATTCTTGAACAAGGGACGCTACGATGCGCGCGATTCCGCTGCTAGCCTTGTCATGGGTTTCGGCAGCGAGATTGCGCCGCTTTTTGGCGGGGCGGCGCTGGTCGCGGCTGCCTTCACAGCGGCCTATGAATTTCGTCTGACCACCATTCCGAACACATGGTGGGCGGTGCTGCTATGTTTCACACTCGATGATCTGCGATACTATTGGTGGCATCGCATCAGTCACGAACGGAGATGGTTCTGGGCCAGTCACGTGGTTCATCATTCATCGCAGCACTACAATCTGACGACGGCGCTTCGTCAAACCTGGACGGGGCAAATCATCGGCACGGTCCTGTTTCGCACACCGCTAATCTTTCTCGGCTTCCACCCCGGCATGGTGCTCTTCGTCGGCGCGATCAATCTGCTCTATCAGTTCTGGATTCATACGGAACTGATCAACCGCATGGGGCCGTTCGAGTGGGTGTTTAATACGCCGAGCCATCACAGGGTTCACCATGCGACGAACCCGAATTATCTTGACGCCAACTATGCTGGCACGCTGATCATCTGGGACCGGATGTTCGGGACTTTTATTGAAGAAGACGCTGCGGAAAAACCACGCTACGGCATCATCAAAAATCTTGGCACTTTCAATCCGCTGGTGATTTCCTTTCACGAGTGGATCGGCATCGCCAAAGATGTTTTTATCGCGTCGTCGCTGAAGGACGCCCTCGGATATATGTTTGGGCCGCCGGGCTGGTCGCCGGACGGGTCACGACTGACGTCGGCGATGATCAAAGAGCGTTGGGCGCGTGTTCACGGGAGTGACGACCCGCAGTCTGACAACGCCGCCCAGCCGGCCCCGCAGCCAGCGGAATAGGCCAAGACGCTGTACGCATCCGCCGGTTGAATTTACCTCAAAGTCGCCGCAATCGCCCCAATTCCGCCCTTTACGCCCACATAAATCCTTGATTCCTCCGAAGATTGGCCCCGCTTCGCGCTCATGGTGATCATGAGAGAAAGAGGAGGGGTCAATGCCCGCTACGATTTTCATGAACACGGTCACCGCTGCATTTGCCTCCCTGGCTGTCGCCGCAGCCTCTTATGCTGGCGTCCATTCATCGGCGGCCTATAGCGACGGCGCGCTCACCAAACTTTCTCAAGCGGAAGTCGCCACGCACGCACAACTCGCGTTCCAGCGCGCTGACAGAAATGACGACGGCGTTCTCGATGTCAATGAATTTGCCGCCATGTCGGTTGTCACCGCCGAGCTCGCCAATCTCAATGGATTTATTTCGGTTGAAAAAGCCGGCGCTGTGCAAACGATTGCGCTGCCGGTCAGCGCCCCGCTGGCGCTCGGTGATGCGGAACAAACGCGTATCGACGCCGTTGCGCGCCATACATTTTACGCGTTCGCCGGGACAGACGGAAAAATGCAGCAGGGGGAATATACCGGTCTGCAAAATGCAATCTTTGCATCTTCTGACCTCAATGCGAATGGCGCGCTGACGCGCGCTGAACTTTCAATCTACGCACAGCGTCAGGCTTATTTACGCCCCAACGCCTGACGCCCTCCGGCGGCCGCTGTCTGTCCACGCCCTAGATGGACAGCGGCCATCCGGGCGACTGCTTCATCGCTGATAATACGAAATTCGAAGTCGAATCTTTTACGCCTGGTAGGCGGGCTAATTTTTTGAGCGCGACATCCGCAAAGCCATCCATGTCGCGCGCGATCACTTGCAAAATGTAATCGCCGCCGCCGGATACGGCATAGCAAGAAACGACTTCGTCGATCAGATTCACTTGCTTTTCAAAAGCGGCGAGATGTTCTTCCGTATGCGAGTCCAGTTTTACGAAAACATATGCGAGAACATTAAGGCCGGTCGCGGCGCGGCTGACATTCGCCGTGTAACCGGTGATAACACCCGTTTCCTCCAGTTGCTTTACACGCCGGTGTGCTGCCGAAACAGACAGGCCAACCCGGTCCGCGATTTCGGCGTTGGTGAGACGCCCGTCCCTTTGCAGGAGGTTAAGAATTTTCTTGTCGGTTTGATCGATCATGCAATTATTTCCTGATATTCAGGAATATACGAGAAAAATTGCAATAATTCTTTATCTTTACGCCAATTCTGGCAAGAAATTTTCATTTATGTGGCGTACATACAACCTATGAGAGATTCCACCGCCAATGGCTCCCCGGCTTTGAAAAATCCATTTGCCGCCAACACCAGCCACGAGTTGCGTGGTGATTACGGCCACATGCGCGCCGACTACACGGTTGAGCAGCCTTATGAGCGCTACACCGATGCCGAGCAGGCAAGGTGGCGGTTTTTATACGAACGACAAAAAGCGCTGCTGCCGGGTTTCGCTGCGAAAGAGTTTATGGACGGCCTTGAAGCGCTGAATGCAGGCGAGGCTATTCCGCGGCTTGAAGACGCGAATAAAGTGCTTGGTGATGCGACTGGCTGGCAACTGGTCGCCGTGCCGGGGCTTATTCCGGATGATGTCTTTTTTGACCATCTGGCCAACCGGCGTTTTCCGGTTTCGTGGTGGATGCGCGGAGAACACGAGCTCGACTATCTCGTCGAGCCTGACATCTTCCATGATTTTTTCGGCCATGTGCCGTTACTCTCCAATCCAGTTTTTGCCGAATATATGCGCAAATATGGCAAGGGCGGGCCGAAGGCGATTGAACATGGCGCGCAGAAAATGCTGGCGCGGCTTTACTGGTACATCGTTGAATTTGGTCTTATCAATACGCCAGACGGGTTGCGCGCATTTGGCGCCGGCATGCTGTCCTCGAAAGACGAAACAATTTATTCTGTGCAGAGCCCGAAACCGAACAGGGTCGCTTTCGATCTCGAGCGCGTCTTGAACACGGCGTACATGGTGGATGATTTCCAGAAAACGTATTTTATCATCGATAGTTTTGAACAACTTTTCGAAATATGCGATTGCGATTTTACTCCATTCTATCAGCGCGGCGCGGGCAATGATCCAATTAACCCTGAAACAGTGCTGGCGACTGATCGCGTGATTAATCGCGGTGCGTTTTAGGCTGCATTCATGCCGCTTTGATGTTTCCCTTGAGTTAGGTTAGGCATCAGGCATGAACTATAGTTTAGATACTTGGCGGATCAATCCGAAGCTGGACCTTGCGTCCTTTGCGGAGATCTACGCCAGGCGCGGGATGGTGCAGATCCCGGTATTTCTCGAACCGGAGTCCGCCGAAGCACTGCATGGCGTTTTATCGGGGACGGTGCCGTGGCGGCTGTTGCTAACTGACAGCAACGACAAGCCGATTCATTTTACGCGCCAGGAACTTGAGGCCATGGACAAGGCGAAGCGTGACGCCATGTTCGCGGATATGGTGGCGCGCGCCCGGAAAAATCGCGGCTTTTGCTATCACACCTATCCGATGATTGAGGCCTATATGCGCGGCTGGGATCAAGGTCACCCGCTGCACAGCGTCACCGAATTCATCAATGGCCCTGATTTTCTTGAATTCGGCCGGCGGGTTACAGGCGTTACGGGAATTGTAAAAGCCGACGCTCACGCGACTGCTTACGGTCCTTCTCATTACCTGACACGCCATGTCGATCATGGCGAGGACCGCGAGCGCCGAGCAGCTTATGTGCTGGGCGTGTCGAAAGGCTGGCAACCGGACTGGGGCGGGTTGTTGCTGTTTTTGGATGACAAACAGGACATCACCGAGGGATATTTGCCGCGGTTCAATGTGCTGACGATTTTCGATATCAAGTTTCTACACACCGTCACGCAAGTCTCGACCTTTGCTGGCGATATCCGCCGTTCGGTCACCGGCTGGTTCCGTGATGATCCGGCGCCGGTGAAAAGATAACTCATTTCGTTTTACGTTCGGCGATGAGGTCGTGTTTGCGCACCAGGCCGCGAATCTGGTCGTAGCTAAGTGAGAGATAGTCAGCGGCTTTGCGCTGATTGCTTCCATGCCTGTCGAGCGCCTCGGCGACAAGGTTCTTTTCGATTTCATTGAGATGCGCGCGCAAATCATAAGCGTCGATGTGTGTTTCTGGCAGGGAAGGCGGCGCTTTCGGGAGAGGTTTCATTTCCTTGTCGTCGTCGGAAGGGCCGAATGCCCGCTCAAACGGATCGATGATAATTGTGTCAACCGGCAAATCGGAATCTTCGTGCGCCCAATGGAACATGGCGCGTTCCGCCGCATTCTTCAGCTCACGGACATTACCGGGCCAGTCATGGGCCTTCAGTGTTGCGGCGGCTTGCGGTGAAAACCCAGGAAAGATAATTTCCAGTTCACTGGCGGCGGCGGATGCAAAATGCGCGGCCAGCAACATAATGTCTTCACGGCGCTTGCGCAGGGGCGGGGCTGCAACAACATCGAAGGCGAGCCGGTCAAGCAAATCCGCCCGGAACTCTCCGTCCTCGGCTTTCACACGTAAATCGACATTGGCGGCTGCGATGATGCGCACATCAGCGATGCGCGTTTGTTCCCCGCCGATCCGCTCATATTCGCCATATTCAATGACACGCAGCAGCTTTTCTTGCACGCGCAGCGACGCCGATGCGATTTCATCAAGGAACAGCGTGCCGCCTTCGGCGCGTTCAAACCGGCCATGATGTCGTTTGGTTGCGCCGGTGAATGCGCCTGCCTCGTGGCCAAATAATTCGCTTTCCAGCAGCGCTTCGTTCATGGCGGCGCAGTTGACCTTTACTAGCGGCCCGTCCCATCGCTTGGAAAGATAGTGGATGCGGGCCGCAAATAGCTCCTTGCCGGCGCCGCGTTCGCCCATGACCAGGACGGGCCTATCAACTGAGGCGATGCGAGAAGCATGATCAAGCGCATCGAGAAATGCGCGCGACTGGCCGATAAGTTCTGGGGGCGAAGGTTGTGGCGACATGGCAAAATATACCATATAGATAAGGTAAAAATAGCCATAAACCAGGCTATCAATACCAAAAATTTTTCAATGGTTTTTGCTCACAATCGAAATTTTAACATATAAACAATACCTTACCTCTTCTGCATCAAGTTGGCACGGTTTTGGCAAAGAAGGGAGCAGACGGGGTTAATCAACAACCCAACGCCAAGGAGAGCGCAATGAGCCGATACAGATATGACGACCGGGCCGGATATCGCGATGACTGGGAGCAAAGGTTTTCCAACTCAATTCGCAACCGCGCAGGCTTTGCCTGGGGCGCGTTCTTCATCGGCTTCATCCTCGGCGGAATCATTTTCTAGGAGTTATCGACATGGGCGTTTTTTCAAGACTAAGCGACATCGTAAATTCCAACCTCAACGCCATGCTCGATAAGGCAGAGGATCCGGAAAAAGTAGTCAGGCTGATCATCCAGGAAATGGAAGACACGCTGGTCGAAGTCCGCACCAATGCGGCGCGCGCGCTGGCTGACCGTAAAGAGGTTGGCCGCAAGAAAGATGAATTTGTGCGGCGCGGCGCGGAATGGGAATCGAAGGCGGAACTGGCGCTGGCCAAGGGGCGTGAAGACCTCGCGCGCGGCGCCGTCGCGGCCAAACGTAAAGCCGAAGAGATGATCGGTTATCTCGACAAGGAGCTGGTCGCAATCGATGAAACGGTCGGTAAGACCAATGATGACCTCGCTCGGCTGCAGGCGAAATTGAAAGAAGCCCGCGCAAAACAGCGCTCGCTCGAAATTCGCCGCAATGCAGCATCGGACGCCGTTCGCGTGAGCCGCCAAGTCAATGACGGCCGCATCGAAGAGGCGCTGGCGCGGTTCGACCGCTATGAACGCCGCATCGATGAGCTTGAGGCCGAAGCTGAAAGCTGGGCGTTGGGCCGTCCCCGCACCCTGGAGGACGAATTTGCCGAGCTGGAGGCCGAAGACGCCGTGAAAGCGGACCTCGAAGCCTTGAAACAGCGCATGGCAAACCGCACTTCTACGGGTGGGCAAAGTTAAGCGAAGGGCAAAGGGGCCAATTCATGGAAGATTTTATCGGACCTATTGCGATCGTGGCGATCATCTTTGTCGCTATGCCAGCGGTGTTCCTGCACTATCAGACCGAGTTGAGGAAGACGAAGTCGATTTCGACTGACGACGAACGTCTAGTTGATGATCTCTGGAAAACCGCGCAACGCCTTGAGCGCCGCGTCGACGCCCTCGAGACCATCCTCGACAAAGAAGCGCCCGACTGGCGCCGTGATTATCCGGAGCGGCCCCATGCCTGAGCATCACCACCATCACCACCACCATTGGCGTGATCGCGACCGCGAAAGCTATGCGTATCGCGCCGGGCGGCCGGGGCCGGGACCGAATTTCCACCGCCTGCGGAGGAATACGCGTCGCGGCAAGATCGCCGGGGTTTGTGCCGGATTTGCTGAGTATTTCGGCTGGAATCTGAAATGGGTTCGGATCCTATCGATTTTGGCTACCGTGTTTTTCTTTCCGCTTCCAGCCTTTGCCTATCTTGCGGCGGCGGTGTTTATGAAAGCGGATACGGATTTACCGCCGCAAACAGAGTTTCGCGATACCGAAGAAGAACGCTTCTGGCGGACTTTTTCGACAAGGCCGAAGGCGACCTTTTCTGAGTTGAAGCATCGCTTTCGCGCACTTGACGCCAGAATTGGCGATCTTGAGCACGCTGTAACGTCAAATGAATACGGACTGAGAAAAGCATTCCGCGATCTCGAACGCGGCGCCTGAACCAAAAGACAAGTTGAAACGACTTAAGAAGAAGCCCGCAAGTAGGGCCGAAACGGGGAATTTGCGCCTTGCCCGCAGGGATAGTGCGCGAAAAAGGAGAGAGAAGATGACTGCATTCTTGTTGCTTGCAAAAGGGGTTTTGCTAATCGTGTTGTCGCTTGCGGCTTTCACCGCGCTGGCGTGGATGCTTGGCTTTGAGCCGGCCATAGCACAAGACGGTGCGACGCGGTGCGCCACCACACCGGCGCCGATATGTATGTTCACCATCATCTGATTAGCCGTTCTCTGAGCGGCGCTGGGTGCTTGCTGCTCGCTGCGCCACCGGTTAGAGTCTGGGTCACATCAGAGCCCTAACGGGCTCCAGCGAGGACGCAGATGATGAGTGAAGGCAAGCGCACCAGCGGCGCCGGCAATGGTAGACATGCCAGCCAAAATCTCCCGCACAGGGCCTCCACAGGCAAACCATCATCCAAAAAGCGCGTAAACTCAAAAGAGCCGTATGAACAGTCATGCGGGGGGCGGCGAAAGCCAATCCGGCTAGCGGCGCTTGATCTTGGCACGAACAATTGTCGCCTCCTTATTGCCGCGCCGCGTGGCCATGATTTGCGCATTGTCGACGCGTTTTCAAAAATTGTTCGGCTCGGCGAAGGGTTGTCACAAAGCGGCGTGCTCTCTCCAGACGCCATGCGGCGAACGGCGGAGGCGCTCAAAATATGCGCCGAGAAAGTTGAGCGTCGCGGCGTGACCCATCTGCGGTGCATTGCGACGCAAGCCTGTCGCGGCGCGCAAAACGGCGCAGAATTCTTGGCCGAGATGAGCGCTGCAACGGGACTTGAGTTCGATATCATTACAACAGAAGAAGAGGCGCGCCTGGCGGTGGCTGGATGCGCCGATTTGCTCGACATGTCTGTCGAAGCAGGCCTGGTTTTTGATATTGGCGGCGGATCGACGGAACTATCCTGGGTGCGGCCGCCTAAAGACAGGGCCGGCGCTGAGATTGCGGCATGGACCTCGATGCCGTTTGGCGTTGTTTCTTTGGCGGAGCGATGGGGCGGGCGCGAGATGACAGCTGAGACTTACGCGGCGATTGTCGATGACGTCCGCGCGGACATCGCGCGCATTGGTGATCCGGCTGGATTGAAAGACAGTTTTGTCAGTGACCGCGCGCATCTATTGGGAACTTCAGGCACGGTGACATCAATCGCGGGCGTTCACTTGGGGCTAACGCGCTACCGGCGCGATAAGGTTGACGGCCTCTGGCTCAGCGCTGGCGAGGCCAAGCGTGTGACAGACAAATTACGCAGCATGAGCTTCAGCGAGCGTGCAAGCGAGCCGTGCATAGGCGGTGATCGGGCTGATCTTGTGGTGAGCGGATGCGCAATCCTTGAAGCGCTGCAGCTTGAATGGCCAGCCACACGCATTCGCGTTGCTGACCGCGGCCTGCGCGAGGGCATACTTGCCGATCTGGCATTGCAGGCGCGAAACGAACGCCGACGTTGATTACATAGGGGAGGTTGATCGCGTAGAAAAAATTGGGTGCGGGGAGAGGATTTGAACCTCTGACCTTTAGGTTATGAGCGATTGTCAGTCGCTACTCAGGGCGTACACTGAGCAACCCGTAGAGTACAAATAGGCTAAATGAATCAATTACATGCTTGACTCTTAGTTGCGCACGATTTCTCATAGGCGTCGTCGTTTTCGCCGCCAAATGCTTCCAATATGATTCCAAAATTTCGGCGGCGCAGGGTGTGAGTATGCCGAAGCTGACAAAGCGCGTGGTTGATAGTCTCGAACCAGGGCCGAAAGACCGGATCATCTTCGATGATGAGTTGAAGGGGTTTGGGCTGCGCATTGCGCCAAGCGGTCGCAAAACATTTCTGGTTCAATACCGCGCTGGCGGACGGTGCCGCCGGGTTAAGATCGGCCAGATGGGAAGCGTCACGCCAGATCAAGCGCGCAAACATGCCCGCACGGTTCTCGGTGATGTTGCTGGAGGCGATAACCCGGCGGAAATTATTGCCCGAGATCGCAGAGCGCCAAAAGTGCGCGATTTAGCGGCGCGTTATTTGCGCGATCATGTCGACTTGCACCTAAAGACCCGCACCCGGCGTGAATATCGTCATTGTCTTGACGCTTATATCCTACCTGCAATTGGTAGTTTTCGCGTCGCGGATGTCGCCCACGCCGATATTGTTGAACTCCATTCGTCTTTGCGGGCAAAACCCTATCAAGCCAATCGCGTGCTTGAAGTGGCGCGAGCGATGTTCAACCACGCTGAGATTTGATAGCTACGCGCGGAAGGGACAAATCCTTGCCGTCGCGTGAAACGTAATCCGGAGCGCAAAAAGGAGCGTCATCTCTTGCCGGAAGAGTTACGACGGCTCGGCGCGGTTCTCGATGAGCGGTTAAGTGCTAGCCTTGAAACGCCCTATGTGACGGCGGCGTTCAAATTATTGATCTTCACCGGTTGCCGCCTCAATGAAATCCAGACCCTAAAATGGAGCTTTCTAAAGGGTGGATCGATTGAATTGCCGGATTCAAAGACCGGCGAACGGCGCATTCCTTTACCGCCTGCGGCGCGCGCCGTCATCGCGGGCTTGCCGCGTGACCCCGAAAACCCCTTTATCATCGCGGGCGACGTTCCCGGGCGGCATATCACCGATTTGCAGCGGCCCTGGCGGCGAATCCGCAAAGCAGCCGGTCTCGATGATGTCTGCATTCACGATCTTCTGCACACTTATGCTTCAATTGCCGTGAAGCAGGGGCTCAGCCTGCCCACGGTCGGCAAGCTTCTCGGTCATTCGCAAATGCAAACGACCATGCGCT
The DNA here is from genome assembly GCA_021604585.1 of Hyphococcus sp. Classification (GTDB taxonomy): domain Bacteria; phylum Pseudomonadota; class Alphaproteobacteria; order Caulobacterales; family Parvularculaceae; genus Hyphococcus. Next base: position 16,970 of record BQJG01000018.1, on the reverse strand, counting down.
ACGCCCATTGGGAAGATGCGCCTGTTCAGTCAGCTGCGGAAAGCGTGTCTAACACACTAAGCAACGCGCTAACCTCGAACGATGGTCGGCAGCCTCCCCAACAACCTGTTTTCAGGGCTGAAGTTTCGATGCTAAGTCCTGCAAATGACGCCGCTTGAATCCACAATGGTCGGTTTGAGAAGTGTCGGGTATTTAGGACACTGTTAGACTCTGTCTTTGGTATTGATCGAAGACATTTCGGGGCAAGATCGCGGACTATATCCCATACTGTTCTTGTATACCCGGCCTATAACCGAGCCGATAGATCATAGAGCCGGCGATATAGACGAGCCTACAGCCTGCATAAAAGGCGAACCTTCCGCTGCAACTCGATTTTCATGTGTAGCCGCCACGTCGCTTGGTGCGAGGAAGCAACATTTTGTGCATTTCAATCGCAACTAGGTTACTCAATCAAGCCACGATATGCCATAAAGTACGTACACGGTGTAATTCAACCGTAACATGTGAAAGGGTGCAATTTTTGATAAAACACAGGAGGAAAGTATGTTGGAAACGAAAACGATTATCTATTTTGACGCTTTTGAATGCGCAGCGATGCATTTTTACGGCGCAACAGATTTGACAAGATTTATTGAAGATACGGATTGCAATTTAATCGCTCCGAGCGTGGTCAGAAAGAATGCATTTGATAATTTGCTCAAGCTTCGAAATCTTCACGACGAGCACACAAAATTCATTCAAACGTTAGAACGCGAAGAAAACGAAGCGGAGTTGCGTTGAGGAAAAGATAAAAGAACGTCGTCCCTACGTAATAGAAACAACCCAACACAGGCGGCGAGCATGGGCCAGGCTCCAAAAAACAGGAGATTGTCGAATGGCGCCAGATACTGCTGCCAGGACGACAATGTAGAGCCGGCATGCATTAACAGTATGACGCCATACGAAACCGTTTTTAGAAACCCGACCAAGAACGCGAAAATAATTGCAAGCTGAAGAGCGCCGATCGCTTTCAATCCTGCGCTGCCCAGCTCAATCCCGTAGAAATTGGAAAATACTGCGCCAGCGTGCCCGGGGTTCATGATTTTATCAAGCGCCCACACGGCCATGACCAGTGCAACCGTAATGCGCAGCAGGAATAAAGTGACGGAAAGTTTTGTTACGTTCTGATTCAACGCGGCCTCCTAGGGATTCGATGTGATGAATTAAACAGGGTTTGCTGGCTTCATTCCGGCCGGTAATATTTATGGGTGAAACGATCGCTTTCGCCGATCTCCTGATATTTTCGCCGGCCCGGCGTTAGCGGCAGCGAACCCCGCAAAGTCGGCGGCAAGGACCAGACGCCATGCGGGTGGTCCTTCGTATCGTTGGGGTTCCGATTATGATCGGAAGCAGCGAGAATATTAAATCCGGCGCGTTTCGCCAGCATGAAGAAGTGGCTTTCATTGACATATCCGTTCTCGCCCGCCGGGTCCTGGGGAATGGCTTCGTCGCCGGCGTGATCGACAATGCACAAAATTCCGCCCGGCTTCAGCATTGAATAAACCGCGTTAACGTGTTCCTGCGCCGGTGCGTCGTAAATCATAAAGCCATGGGCGCGGAAGACGAGAACCATATCCGCCTCGCCGTAGGGAACTCCATCGACTCGTTCGGGAAAGGCTGAGCGACCCTCGACCGGGACATACCGTCCGCCGCCGTCTTGCAGTAGCGGCTCGATAATTCGCCGATACCAGCCGCCTTGTCCGCCGGGCCAGATCTCCACCACAGTCATCTCCGATTCGATACCGCAGAACGTCAAGGTCTCCAGCGGATGACGGTAGCGGTCCCTGTCTTTTTGCGCGTTTGGCCGGTCGGGACTATCAACAAGACGCTTGATTTTCTCCACCGTAGCGGGCGAGGAGAGGCGTTGTTCGGCTGCGTTCGCAGCAGGCGCCAAAAATAGTAAGGCTGCAGAAGCAAGAATATAGCGCATTGTTATTTCTTCTTTCGGTAACGGGTATTACGTGCGGCGACAGACGGAAAACTGGATACGCAGTTCGGTCATCGCACGGCGGCGCGAGAAAAGCGCAGTGAGGCTGTGCTCAATGAAATTGCTCACTGGGGAAACAATCCCTTGGTTAAATTATCTCCACCAAGCGCCGGCTGATTTCGGCGCAATATTTTGAATGCAACAGGCGCCGCTGCGACATCATCGCCAGATATTAGGTTTATGTACATCCGTCCTTCAGCGCGCTTCATTGAGGGACCAGTCATATTCATAACCATCGATGGATTGCGCGTCGCGTAGCTCAGCCGCAAGTGCGGGCCCGGCGTATTTCAGCAAGTGATTGATGACGCCTTGTTCATCGCCACCAAAGTCTCCCGCATACCATTTGTAGATGGAGGAGAGAATCAACTTGCCCTTCCCCTTGACTCTGACACCGCGCGGATGATTGACGTAAGCCTGCGCCGCACCGTCGAGCATCGTGTTAAGTTCCGCCCCAGTGTAGGGATGATTCAACAAATTCGGGCAGCTGATAGAGGCGCAATTTACGGCGTAGTGAATGCGGGCGTCGCGCCATTGCGCCCGCAATATACCGTGTTCAATGTCATCGAGCGTGAGGGAAATCCCGGAGACTGTGACGAGTTCCATCCGCCAAGGGCCGCTTGCAAAGGGATTCGGTTTGATCTCGCGAATGCTTTTTACCGGATAGTGCTCAAGAATCAGTTGAACGGTCAGCGCATTATAAAGGTTGACCCAATATGCAAAGGCTTCGCTGCGATTTAGCTGTATAGGATCTTTCGCGGCTAGCGTTTCTATGTATTCGTCAAGGCGTTGTCTGTCGGTTGGTGAGACTGCTTCGTAGCGCACCCTGTTAACACCGTCCTCGGCAGTCTCCACATAGTCGGACAGGAATCCGGCAAATATGCTGTGGTCAACTACCTCTGCACTCTCAGCATCCCATTGAGCCAGCCGGTCAATCTCGCTCGCGGCGGTGGCCGACGAGACGTTAATCAATAAGGCGCAGATGAACAAAACAAGTGTAAATGGGTTCATTGGTTAATTTATCGATTGTGTGAAAGAAACGTTTTTCCGACCTTATATTCAACAACAGAGGTCTTCTCTGATGAAAGTGTTGGGCGCAACTCACATGTTTTCACATCGCAGTGTGGGATTGACGCAACGGTGAAATTACGTGACGTGAGTTGCAGTGACCGCGCTGCTAAACCTTATCATGATAACGAGGTTCAGTAGCAGTCAGGATGGAGCAAATGTCCCAAAGCATCGTCAGCGATATTCTTATTACATTTATCGTGTTGGTTCTCGCGATCGCCGGGACCTGTATTTTCGCCTATTTGCGTGCTCGGCTTCACACGCGTCCACCGGATCAGCAGTGATTGTGTGAAACCGCTTGTTTATTGAATCCCGAGTACTTTTCCGAAATCGGCGTAAGTTCGTTCGCGCCGCTCGTTTTTCTCATCTTCCGTAAGCGGATGCTTCTCATGGTCGTAGGCAACGCCAGTTCCCTCAATTATCCGGTTCATGTAGCTAAAAAGTGCAGAAATTTGAATTGTGTCGAACAACGCCCGTTCCGACCACCCGGCGTCATAAACCGCTTTTGCGTCCGCTTCAGTCAGTTCCGGCGGCAGAGTTATAAGCTTACCGGCATACCGTAAAAGCGGTTTTAATTTCTCTTCCACTGGCGCCGTATAAAGGTTTGCGACCATTTTTTCGATCATAACCGGATCGAATCCGAACAGTTCGGCGTATAGCTTGTGAGCGCCAAAGCAGAATTTGCAAGCGTTGAGCCCGGAGACATAAGCGGCGATCAGTTCGCGCTCGCCAATAGTCAGCGGACTTTCGCCGCGCAGCAGCAGGTCATGGTAGATCAAAATCGGTTTCACATGCTCAGGGAATCGCCTGTAAACATCGGCGAGATGCGGTGTTTCCGGCAGTGAGGGGAACAAGGCCATTGCGGGACTCCTTAAAGTCTGGAAACTGATTACTTGCGCTGTGCTCGGGCGAGAATCAAGGTAAAGAGAGCGAGCAAGAACGAAGCGATCGCCATCATGAAAAGCATCATTGACGGTTCTTCACCGGGCGCCATTGCGACCTTGATGCCAAGCCACGGCGACACATGAAACATGATTGCGCCGCCGATGATCGCGGTTGCGCCCAGCGCGCCTAACAGTCGGGTTCTAGGAAGGAGTAGCAAGAGCGCTGCGCCAATTTCTCCCACGCCCGTCATCATGCGAATGGCAGGTTCAAATAGACTGATGCCGGAACGTTCGGCGATGGTGGCGAAGATGATGTTGTCGGCGCCGAACTTTTGGACGCCCATCATAATCAAGAAAGCGGCTAGCAGCAGAGCGGGTACGTGATTGAGTGATTTTGGCATAGTGAAAGCCTTTCGGTGAATGAGTTAAAGGACTCGGGGACGAGCGGGTCCCTTTACTTGAGGTGCTACGCAAATATCGCCGGTACAATAAACGGTGGGAGGGTTAGCGCCAAAACGTTTGGTTACCACAAAAGTAAATGCGATGCCGGCAAGAATGGAAATGAATGCTGGTAGTGCATGCGGAGATAGAAAGCCAACCCCATACAAAATCAGGCTATCGTTCCCCCCGGGGATCATTGCCGCGCCAAAACCCATAGCGATTCCGGCGCTGCCGTGCGACGCCAAGCGACCAATCCGGAGCTTTGAATAGGAGAAGTTGCCGCGGATTCGGGACGATATCGTCATGCCCAATAGGACAAACGCCAACACGGCCCAATGCAGTGCAAGAGAGGTTGTAGGAGGAAACGTCGCTGGTGACGTCGTTGAAAGAATCACGGAAGTGAACGACCACGGCCCAAGATTGTCATAGATTATCAGGTTCGCCGACGCTATTAACGCCGCCGCAATCGATAGTTTGTAGCTTGGCGCAAGAATTGCGCGCATAAAAGTTTTACGCGCGGGAAGTGGACGGAACATGACGATGGCCTGCCAAAGAATCCATGCGGCAGCGCCAATCAATGCGATTTTTGAGATGGGACTGCCGAGCAATTCGTGAAAGCTGAGTTGCTGCGCCGGTGCATGGTGGATCGGGAGTACCGAGCGTTCGGTCCAGGCGCCAACGATCCACCCCACTACAGTGGCGGACATATTTAAGTCTCCGTCTCCAATACGGGTGAGTGTCGAGAATGTGCAGCCTCCATTGATGGCCGCACCGACGCCAAAAAGTAGTCCGCCTCCGATAGACCAGCCAGTCAGAGGCCAATGTGTGACCGGCGTGGATACTCCTAACAACGTGATCGCCATGACGGACAACGCCGCAATCCAAATTGACGTTTTTATAAAAGAGGTGAGGATATAAAACCGTCGCACAGTGACGACTTCCGCAACGGCCTTCACGGTGCACAAGCTCGCTCGATGCGCGGCAAAGCCGAGAATGAGAGCGCTAATGAATGACAGTAAGATGCCCATGCGGGGTCGCCTCAAAAGCCGGCGCTACTGGCGGGCCCAGCGGCGTCCAAGCAGCGTATCCAGTGAGATTGCGCCGGGACCGCGTTGCAGCACTACCATCAGCGGCGCAGCCCATTGCAGGTGCATCGCCCAATTGCCATCCGGCCTTAAGAGTTCGCCAGGAAAGACATAAAATTGAATGACTGCCGTCATGACAAGCAAACCCAGCGCGCCGAAGCGAGTCAATAGGCCAAACACGAGAAGGGGCGGCAACAGATTTTCGCCAAGCGCTGCAAGCTGCGCCGCGATGGGCGCGATTGCATCGCCAAACCCGAATTCTTCTGCGAATAGATAGACTTTCGATGCTTTCACCGAGAACAACTCAAACTTGACACCAAAAATGTCGGCGCCCTCTAGTTTTGACTGGCCTGAGCGCCAGAACGGAATCGCTGCTGCGACACGACAAGCTAGCGCTACAACTGCATAGGGAACTTTTCCGCATAACCCGGTGAACGCCGAGTAGAGGCCCATAATGTTCATGTTGTTTCTCCCTTCGAGATTTAGACGTGGCGACGCACGGCCGTCACAATATTTAGCATTGCAATTTCCTGGACAATCTCCGCTGCCGAAACGGCATGACCACATTCAAGAGCAGCAGCCAACACGTCGCCGAGCGTCTTTCCGGCGTTTAATTGTAAAAGCGCACTCCATAGGGGCTCTTCCATCGTCTCGGTGAAAACTTGGTGGGCGGGCCTTTTTAGCATGACGTACTCGCCGGCATCGCTAAGCGTTAGCGGGCTGGATTTCTCATCCCTGTTATGGCGCCAGATTGCGTGAACCGGGTATTTGGACGAGACAAATCTCGTCGCGGGGTGCAAATCGATCACCATCTGATTAGGGTAGCTCTGCAACTGCGCAAGAATTTGTTCCGATTCAAGACAGTCAGCGTCCGTCCCATGATAGGCGCTGAGCCAAGCCAGCTCAAGCCGGGCGACGCCGGGCAAGTAGGGTAAAGACACGGCAGTCTCAACAGACGCAATGAACTTGGGAAAGCTGTCGCCATAGCGAGCAACCAGCGGATCCGATGATGGATGTGCGCGGAAATATTCATGTGCCAGAAACCGGAAATACTCCTCACCAACCAGCCGAAGGACGACGGGAAACGTTTCGCGCAAAACTCGCAGAAATGCGGCGCGCACATTGTTTCGGTATACGGTCATTCCGGCAGCGGTCTGCAGGTCGCGACGGCCTAGATTTGGATCGACGGCAGGCGGCGCATTGGATCGGATGGCTTGACTGATAACATCGTAAATGAGCGAGTCGCGTTCAACATCATTTTTCGTCACAGGCGCCTCCATTGCTTGCGATGCTACACAGAGTGGCCTTTGCCGCTGTGGCTTCCCGGCGAAGAGTTTCGAAGGGCGGGACATTGCTGTCCCATTCAACCAGAGTCGGGCGAGGTCCGGCACGACTAATAAACCGGGCGAACAGCGCCATCACAGCGTCGCAAACAGGCGATCCATGATTGTCGACCAGTATTTCAATGTGCTCAAAGCGGTCAATTGCGTGGCCCGCAAGGTGTATTTCTTGGACAAATCCGGCGTCTATTGAGTCAATATATTCTTCTGCGCTGTACTCAAGGTTATGGGCGCTAACGTAAATATTGTTGATGTCGAGCAATAGGCCGCACTGTGTTTGTTGCGCGAGCTCATTCAGAAAATCCGATTCCTTCATGCCGTCATCATCCGGCTTCAGATAGAGAGAGGGGTTTTCAATCAGTATGTGTCGCCCCAGGCGATCTTGCACCTGATTCACATGAGCGCATACGCGCTCCAATGAAGTAGTCGTCATCGGCGGCGGCAACAAATCGTTATAAAATATGCCGCTATCACTACTCCATGCCAAATGTTCGGAAACCAGCGCGGGCCGATAGCGTTCCACAAGGTGTGCGAGGCGATCCAGATGAACCCGGTCCAACTCGTCCCGCCCGCCAATCGACAGGCAAACCCCGTGGATCGACAGCGGAAATTTGGATTGAAAGCCGGTTAGCCAGCGATGTGGCGGACCTCCATCGCCCATGAAATTTTCGGCGTGGACCTCGAAAAAATCGATCTCATGTGGTTCCTGCAATGCCTGCTGATAATGCGGCGCCTTCAATCCGACGCCGACAGCGTTCACCGCTAAGGGTAGGGCTTCGGTTGTCATATCTGAACGCCGTCTGTCAACGCCGCTGGCCGCTGAATGACGAGGGTCCAAACGCCAGAATGCGATGCATCTCCCCTCTTTCCATCGTTGCCCAAACCGCCTTGATCAGCCTGGGCGTCAACTACCGAAGTCCGCTTAATTATTAGAATTGTTTTGATAGCTCGACTCCCCAAACTGGCGGGTCGTTCACAAACCCGGAGAAATTGTTGAAGTCAATTGCGCCTTCAATGGCGCGAGCATTGGTGATGTTGCGGGCGAACGCCGCGATTTCATACTGGCCCTCGAGATTGGCGTAGCCAATACGGACACCGCCCTCCAACAGGCTGCGATCCTGAAACTCTATGCTTTCATAAAGAAAGAAATTGATCTGGCTGCGATATGCCCAATCGGTAAAGGCAAAGACTTCACCAGCACCGCCAAATACGGGCACGCCATAACGCAAAGTTGCATTGGCGATCCAACGCGGCGCCTGGGGCAACCGGTTGCCGTCGATAAGCGCGTTTCCAGTAGCTGGATTAATCGGGTTAAGAACAGTGCAGGACGCGCCGCAAATCCCGACCTCAAGATTGCGGTCGTTAATCTCGGTTTCATTGAGGCTGACGCCAGCGGTTAGGTGTAGTCCATCAATCGGCGTGAATGATGCGTCAACTTCAAATCCATAGCCGATGACAGCATCAGCGTTCAGGAGCTGGTTAAAGTTTCCAGCGCCGCCAACGGCGGTCAATTGCTGATTGTCGGTTTGATACCAGAATCCTGAGACGCTGATATTTCCGCGCCCGTCCCAGAAGCGATGTTTCAGCCCAGCCTCGATAGAATCGATAGTTTCCGTATCCGCGACAGTCACCACATCGCCGAAGACGACCCGGCCTTGCACATTGGGCGCCCTGAAGCCGCGAGCATACCGCGCATAAATATTCGTGTCTTGAGTAAACGCATATGTTGCGCTCACATCCCCGGAAAGAACAACATCATCCACTTGCAGGGTTTGCGGCGCAAGCGGTCCGGACCCGAATGGACCAATCAATCGTTCCGCGCGAAAGTCTTTTTCTTCACCGGAAAGGCGCAACCCGCCCTGTAAGCTAAAACGATCCGTTACCGACCATTCGCTTGAACCGAACAACGCCCATGAAAGGGTTTCCTGATCCTGCACAGCGCGCCCGTTCAGATCGCCATTGGCGAGTGTGTCGAAACTTAAATTTTCGATCTCAAGGTTTTCGTAGAAGAAAAAGCCGCCAAGCGTTGTGGTGATGCCCGTTGCCGGCGAAAAGGTGAGCCGAAGCTCCTGCGTGATCTGGTCGTGACCGGTAATATTGTCAGCACTTTCGGCGGAGAATGGAATAAAGCCGGGGCCGGATGGCGGTGCGAAGCTGGCGCCAAATCCGCCATCGACGTCCCCACGCGCGGAGACGCCGACCTGTTCGTAACTCGTAATCGAAGTGAGCTGGCCAAAGTCGAAATCGACGTCGGTCTTCAGGCTCGCACCGATATTGTAGACTTCAAGTATTTGCGTAGCATCTTGCGCCGTTTCATCCCGACGGAAATTCGCCACTAACCCACCGACGCCCGGTTCGATGATATTGGCGCGGAAAAGCCGCGACCCGCCGTCAAGCTTACGCCCGTGAACATTTACTAGCGACGAAACACGGTCATTTGGTCTAATCAATAACTGCGCGCGTCCGGCGAACTCGGAAAATTCCTCAAACCCTTCCTCTCCGCCGGCGGTGAAGGTGTTGTCGACAAAGTCGTCGCGCCGTTGCGCGAGAACCGATAACCGGCCTGTTAATTTGTCGCCGGCAAGTGGGCCACTGATTGCCGCTTCGGTATCGACCGTATTGAATCGGCCATAGGAGACACGGCCATAACCCTCAAAGATTTCGGTCGGCTTGGCGGATTCAAATTTAATCACGCCTGCCGGGGTGTTGCGCCCGAAAAGCGTGCCTTGCGGTCCGCGCAAGATTTCGATCCGGTCAAGATCAAAAACTGGAAAACCTTTGAGAATGGGGTTTTCGAGCACTGTTTCATCGTAAACGAGGCTGACCGGCTGATTGGCGTTTAGATCAAAGTCGGTGTTGCCCAGCCCGCGAATGTAGAAACGAGGAAAGATGCGGCCCGAAGAAGACTCAGCGTATAAACTTGGAGATCTGCTTGCGAGAAAAAGAATGTCCTGACCGGCGCTCCGGATCACATCCAGCTTTTCATCCCGGATGACGTCAATGGAAATTGGAACATCATTGAGGTCCTCCTCTCGCTTTTGAGCAGTCACCAAAACAATATCAACCATCGGCGAATTGTTTCCTGCGCTCGCAAACCCCGATGTCGTAGTGAGCATCACAGCGCCAGTGATAAAAACAAACAGACTGTTTGACACAGTATTGTTTTGCCATTTTACCATGCGCCTGTGAGTCCTCGAACCGAAACGACAATGAAGATTTCTACGTGCACACCAATTCCGGCCCCTGTAGTGGGGGACTGACAGGGGCCGGTACGATCTGCGCTAGGGGGGAGGCTACGCTAGATCGCGATCCAACGCGTCGAGGCTGCCGGAGCGACCGCCTGGAAGCGAAATTGAATCACAAGTGCCTGCAGGTACAAGCGACCAGGCATTGCCCTGATAGTCGACCGTCGACGTGCCTTCGCAGGATGTGCCGGGTCCCGCCGCGCAGTCGTTTTCGCCGGCAAGCGCTACGCCGTAGCATTTTTCCATGTCCGCGGCGCTCGCGGGCGTTGAGGCCATGGCGGTTGCGGCGGCGAGGGCGATTACGGTGGCTGCGGCAGTGCTAGACTTCAAAACGTTCATTTAAGTTCTCCGTGATTGTTCATGCGTCCATGCGCATATTCAGTACTTCGTGCGGGCTTCCGCTGCGGTTACAACTTTCAGAAAAAAAGATTCTACCAACGAAGAACGAGTGGAGCTAAGAGCGCGCCGAGCGCCGATGTGATGGCTATTCCGAGCGAATACCAAACGAAGACAAAGCTCGCTGAAGGCTCAATGCAATGAAAAGCATACAGCCCGGCGGCCAGTGAGCCGGACATTAGACCGGCAGCAGCGCCTGCGGCGCGAAGACGCGTCGGAGCGAAGGACTTTGCCGACCACAAAAGCCCGGCAAAGATGGGGGTTGAAATGATTAGTATTCGGATCAAACAAGGCAAAACGCCGTGGCCGAATAGCAACTGAGCCCTGTTTTCGTGGGGCGCAAGCGAAAACTCGGCTGTGGCTGCAAGGCCTAAAACGAGAACGGGAACGAACAATAGAGCATACGAGCGACCAGTCTTTCCCTCCGGGCGCATCAGGTGCAAGCTGAGCGGTATCGACGCCGCAAATAGCGCAACAGTGTACAAAAGCTTGGTGAGGAAGGGGCGAGTGAAGGCAACCTCGCTCAGATCGGGACGGAAGCCGAGCCAAAGAAACAAAAGGATCCCGCTTGCCAGAAACCCGCCTGACACGCCCATAATAAAACGTTTTTCGAGCGCATGACGCGGCACGGGTGCAATGTTGCGAGAAAGTCGGGAGATGAGCTCGTCCGTACTCATGCTTTTGCTCCGCCGAACCGGTTGGCTAGTGCTTTCAGCCCGCGATGCACGGATATTTTCACATCGCTTTCCGACCAGCCCCGTTCGGCCGCCACGTCACTGATGCTTTCTCCTTCAATCCGTGTGGCGCGAATGGCAAACCGTTGTTTCTCTGGAAGATGATCGAGCAGCGTTGCGATATCCATTTGTGCGGCACATGCGGATTCAAATTCCGTCACGGCACTCGTGTCTTCAAGTTCGGCAAGTGGCGGCGTTGCGCCTTGCCTTCGAAAATAATCGACTAGCTTGTATCTTGCGATGGCGTACACCCATGGCAACAATGGCCGTGACGGATCAAAGGTCATCCGGCGAGTATGTATGGCTATCAGCGCTTCCTGCACGAGGTCGTCCACATCTTGCGCGGCGTCACGAATCCGCCACCCGAAAAAGGACCGCAAAGCCGGTGCTAGCAAGCGCAGCATTGCTTCGTGAGCATGCGCATCTCCCGAGAGGCTGCGGCTCATCAGATCATTGAGCTGTTCTTCGCTCGACGCCATTGGCGGTCTCACTACCTTCTTCGGGCACGGGATGTGAAAAGTTACAAGTTATGCGCCGATTGAAGCCGAAAACGCCGACCTCCCCAAAAGCGACCATAACCCGATGGGGGCTAGCGCTGTGGTCACGATCCTTTTGAGAAACATCAACTTTGTGGGAACATTCTCGCTGGATCAGTCACAGCGTGGGCAAAGCAGCGACGGGTTGGCAGTCTGCGGCTCTTCACAGGTACAAGCGGGATTCTTCGTTTCGGGTTTTCGATTGGCGGAGGCGCAGTTACAAACGAAATGCTTCCAATATGCTTCCAGCTTTAAGGCTGGGTTTTTGGTCTTCTTGATAAGTCATTGAAAAATTGGGTGCGGGGATAGGATTTGAACCTATGACCTTCAGGTTATGAGCCTGACGAGCTACCGGGCTGCTCCACCCCGCGCCAACTTTGCCCGCCCCAAGAAGCGCAAACGGCGCGCCCGGTGACGGGAGAGCGGGGTATAGCGAAGCGATGTAGCCGCCGCAAGGTCTTAACGCGTTTAATTTGAACCCATTTTCCGAACGCCCCGGAACGCTCAGAGATCAATAATATCAACGCGATCCTTATCGAGCTTGAGGGCAATCTCTCCGCGCTTCAGGCGCAGGGCGGCGTTGCCGTAAATCTCACGGCGCCAGCCGGACAGTGCTGGCACGTTGGCGGTGTCATCAAGGGCAATCGCTTCTACATCGGCGCTCGATGCGATCAGCTTTGGCGCCACATGAAAGGCTTCGCATTGCCGCTTCAGCAAGACCTTCAAAAGCTCCAGCACATCGGCTGAGGCTTTTTCGCGCTCGGCTTTTTCAACGCTTGGCAGGCTGTCGCGCGGTATTTCGATACCCTGTTTTATGGCGTCGAGGATCGCCGCGCCGGCGCGTGAGCGTTCAAATCCGGTAGGGATGGATCGCGCCCGTGCGAGCGCCTTGGCGTCCTGGGGCTGAGAGCGGGCCAGCTCAAAAATGGTTTCATCCTTCAGGATACGGCTGCGCGGCGTGTCTTTTGTCTGCGCCTCAAGCTCGCGCCATTCGGCGAGTTTGACGACCACGCCCATTTCTTTTGGCCGCACGCCTTTTAGCTTTAGCCGCTTCCATGCGCTTTCAGGCTGCACAAAATAGAGATCACCATTATTAAGCGCCTCCATCTCTTCCTCGACCCAATGTGTTCGCTCGCGTTTTTCAAGCGATTGAGTCAACAGCGGATAGGCGTCACGCAAATGGGTGACGTCGGACAGCGCATAGGTGAGTTGCGCATCTGTCAGTGGCCGCCGGGCCCAATCGGTGAAGCGGGATCCCTTGTCGATCTTGGCTTTCAGCAGCGTCCGCATAAGCGGCTCATAACCGATCTGGTCACCAAAGCCGCAGGCCATCGCGGCGATCTGAGTATCGAATAAGGGCGCCGGCACATCGCCAATCAGTTTATAAAAAATCTCTAAGTCCTGCCGCGCGGCGTGGAAGACTTTGACGACTTTTTTGTCGGTTAGAAGATCCAGAAAGGGCGAGAGATCGATCTTGTCGGCTAACGGGTCGATAATGGCTTCCGCGCCATCCGCTGCGGCCTGGATCAGGCAAAGGATCGGCCAATAGGTCTTCTCGCGCATGAACTCCGTATCAACCGCCACATAGGGCTGGGCGCGCAAGGTCTTTGAAAAGCGGGCTAATTCGTCTGTGGTCGTGATGACTTGCATGAGCGGGCTTCTATCGGCGGGCGGGGCCGGACACAAGCGTCCTTCGGCGCTGCGAAAGGTTTCACCCGGAGGTCAGGGCGACTGGCTATGGGGCTGGGGAAAATAAGAGAGCGGAGCGCCGATACCGGCTACTGGGCTGAAGAGTAATGGGAGGGCTAAGAGCGTGAAAAAGCGCTGCTGAGCCCGGCGTTGCCGCCTGTTACGGCCTTGACATTGCATGACGTTATCGCCACTCCGGCTCGACCGGCAGACCAAGACGAAAAATCAGGGGAAGACCATGCACGCCTATCGTAGCCACACCTGTGGAAAATTGCGGAAAACTGAGGTTGGACAGACAGTTCGCTTGTCTGGCTGGGTCCACCGCAAGCGCGACCACGGCGGCCTTCTTTTTATTGATTTGCGCGACCATTACGGCCTGACGCAGCTGGTGGTGGAGCCGGAAGCTCCCTTTTTTGCTGAAATCGAGCGCGTCCGTACCGAGAGCGTTATCATGATTGATGGCCAGGTCGTCGCCCGGGACGCCGAAGCGGTTAACCCCAACCTGCCTACCGGCGAGATCGAAGTCCGCATTGATGGCTTTGAGTTGATGTCCGCCGCTGACGAACTGCCGCTCCCGGTTTTTGGCGAGCCGGACTACCCCGAAGACATCCGGATGAAGCATCGCTATCTCGATCTGCGCCGCGAGACCTTGCACAAGAACATCATGCTGCGCGCGAAGATTATTCGCGAAATCCGAAATGGCATGGAACAGGCCGGCTTCACCGATTTCCAGACGCCGATTCTGACCGCGTCTTCACCGGAAGGCGCACGGGATTTCCTCGTACCGTCGCGTCTGCATCCGGGTCGCTTCTATGCGCTGCCGCAAGCGCCGCAGATCTTCAAACAGCTGATCATGGTGTCGGGTTTTGATCGCTATTACCAGATCGCGCCATGTTTCCGGGACGAAGATGCACGCGCAGACCGGTCGGCTGGCGAGTTTTATCAGCTCGATTTGGAAATGAGCTTCGTTGAACGTCAGGATGTATTCGACGCAGTGGGACCGGTCATGGCGAACACGTTCAAGGCGTTCGCTGGCGAGCGTGCGGTGACGAACTATCCGTTCCCGCTGATCCCTTATGATGTGTCGATGCTGAAATATGGCACAGATAAACCCGATTTGCGTTGCCCGATCGAAATGCAGGTTGTCTCGGATCATTTCCGCAGTTCGGGCTTCAAGATTTTCGCCTCGATCCTCGACGCTGATCCGAAAAACGAAATCCGCGCCATCCCGGCGCCGGGCGGCGGTTCGCGCGCTTTCTGCGACCGCATGAATTCCTTTGCGCAAAAGGAAGGCTTGCCGGGCATGGGCTACATGATCTTCGACGAGGTTGAAGCGAAGGGTCCGCTGGCGAAAAACATCGGTCCGGAACGCTCCGAAGCTGTGCGCACTCAGCTAGGCTTAAAGGCTGGCGATGCTGCGTTCTTCCTTGCGGGCAAGCCAGCTGATTTTCAGGCCGTCGCCGCAAAAGCGCGGGTTGTGATCGGCGAAGAATTGAACCTATCCAACAAGGACAGCTTTGAACTCGCATGGATCGTCGATTTTCCCATGTATGAATGGGATGAGGAGCACAAGAAAGTCGAGTTCGGCCATAACCCGTTCTCCATGCCGCAAGGCGGCCTCGAGGCGCTGGAAGCTGCGGGTACGGATGAAGAAAGGTTGGCGATCAAGGCCTACCAGTACGATCTTGTTTGCAACGGCTATGAGTTGGGGTCCGGCGCCATCCGAAATCATCGCCCGGACATTATGTATAAAGCGTTCGACATTGCCGGTTATGGCAAGGAAGTTGTCGAAGAGAAGTTTGGCGGCATGTTGAACGCCTTCAAATTCGGCGCGCCGCCGCATGGCGGTTGTGCGATGGGTATCGAACGCATCGTGATGTTGCTTTGCGATCAGGTGAATATTCGTGAAGTGACGATGTTCCCGATGACGCAACAAGCAGAAGACTTGCTTTTGCATGCGCCCGCAGAAGCTTCCGCCGAACAGTTGAAGGAAGTGCATATCCGGGTTGTGATGCCGATTCTCGAAAAGAAAGACTAAGCGGCGTATCGCCGAAGGTTGGACATGATAAAAGTCTCAAGCGATTACGACAGTGGCAATATCGTTTGCCTTGATGCCTCTAACCCATCGAATATCCAGCTTGAGATAAGACCGGATGGCAAAGCTGATTTCTTTCAATGGTTCTATTATTCGGTTGAGGGCGCAGAAGGCCAAGCGCTGCAAATGCGCATCAGGAACGCCCACGCATCCTCTTATGTTCGCGGTTGGCAAGATTATCGCGCCGTAGCTTCCTACGACCAGGATAATTGGTTCAGAGTAGAGACAGCCTTTGACGGACGCGAGTTGACGATCCGCCACCATCCCGAACAGGACACCGCGTATTACGCGTATTTCGCGCCTTACCCGACCAGCCGCTACCGGACATATATCGACAATATCAAAGCGTCGCCGCGGCTTGAGCACGAAGTCATTGGCGAAACGCTGGACGGACAAGAGATTGACTGTTTCCGTGCAGGATCCGGCCCGCGCCAGTTCTGGGTGATTGCGCGCCAGCATC
This sequence comes from Hyphococcus sp., assembly GCA_021604585.1. Taxonomy (GTDB): domain Bacteria; phylum Pseudomonadota; class Alphaproteobacteria; order Caulobacterales; family Parvularculaceae; genus Hyphococcus. Next base: position 974 of record BQJG01000018.1, on the reverse strand, counting down.
CCGGCGAGACCATGGGTTCGTGGTGGATGGAGGGATTTCTTGAGCGTCTGACCGATGAGAAAGACACAACCGCCAAAACGTTGTTGGAGAAAACAACGCTGCACATTGTTCCCTGCATGAATCTCGACGGCGCCAAACGTGGTCACCTGCGGACAAATGCTGCCGGCAAGGATCTTAATCGCGCGTGGCGCAACGCAACGATTGAAGAGAGCCCGGAAGTGTTTCTGGTGCGTGAGCGCATGCAGGAGACCGGCGTAGACTTCTTTCTCGATGTGCACGGGGACGAAGCGATCGCCAATAATTTCCTCGACAGCGCCAAAGGGATACCGCTCTGGGATGAGCGTCACGAGCGGATGTTCAATCGCTACTCGGCGCGCCTGCTCGACATCAGCAAGGATTTCCAGACGCGCGAAGGTTATCCGGCGGCGGCGCCGGGCAAGGCCAATCTCGATATCGCCAATTCTTACGTGGCGCAGACCTGGAACTGCCTTTCCATGACGCTGGAAATGCCGTTCAAGGATGCGAATGTTAATCCGGACCCTGTTCATGGCTGGTCGCCGGCTCGGTGCCGTCATTTCGCACGCGAGCATCTGGAAGTGATGGCGGAAATCGCTGATCTGGTTCGCTGAGCTGCAGCACGAAGCCCGCGCGCCACAGCAACCGTCGAGAGAGGGCGATTTATCGCGCCCCAAGGGCTCGCCGCAGGCGGCCGGGTCAGCTAGAACATGGGCTCGCAGATAGCAGGTCTTCATGGCTCCGGAAGTCGGACATTTCGCGCTCATCCTCGCTTTTGCGATTGCGTTGGTGCAAGGCCCGGCGCTGTTCATCGGTGCGCGCGGCGGCGATCCAAGCTTTGCAACTTTTGGCCGGCGCGCATCGATTATTACCTTTGCGCTAATCGCGCTCGCGTTTTTCTGTCTGATGCACGCTTATGCGATTTCTGATTTTTCCGTCGCGAATGTGTTTGAAAATTC
>BQJG01000017.1 GCA_021604585.1 Hyphococcus sp. | reverse complement strand
GTCTTGGTTCACGGTGCTTGGGGCGACGGATCACATTGGAAGAATGTCATTCCAGCGCTACATAAAAAGGGCTATTCAGTCATAGCGGTGCAAAACCCGCTCACGTCATTGCCTGACGACATAGACAGAACAAAAAAACTGGCTGAAGCGCAGGATGGGCCTACTTTGCTTGTCGGTCACTCCTATGGCGGCATGGTAATCAGTAATGCTGGTCATGCAAAAAACGTTGTAGGTCTCGTTTATATTGCGGCTTTTGCGCCTGATGAAGGTGAAAACCCTGGCGGATTGTTCGCATTACGAGACGCTCCTCCAGGCGCAGCTGCGATCAGACCCGATGCTCACGGATTTCTCTGGGTAGATCCAGAACGATTCCATCCTGATTTTTGTCAGGATCTCGACAAAACGGACGCATTGGTAATGGCATTGTCGCAAAAACCAATTGCCGCGAGGTGCTTTGAAGACAAGTCCGGGCCACCGGCCTGGAAAGTGAAGCCGTGTTGGTATCAGGTTTCAGCAAATGATCGAATGATTCCGCCGGAAACAGAACGCTGGTTTGCTGAGCGAATGAATGCAAGAAAAACTATAAGTTTGGACGCCAGCCACGCATCCTTAGCTTCGCAGGCGCACGCAGTTGTAGCGTTGATTGAAGAAGCAGCTGCAAGTGTTATGACCGAATAGGAGCTGTTGCGCAAAACTGAGAATAAAACCACAAAAGCGCGTCAATATCGCGGCGGCGATACTGACGCGCTTCCGTAGTCTCCAGAACCTTCCCCCGCCGGTCTCTCCCCCAGCAAGGTTCTGGTTAGCGGCATTCTCCCTAGAATGAGCAGAGGATATTCGCCTATAGGCGCCCGCTATAGGAAATATTGGCCAGATGATTGATTGGCTGGATTAAAAGCTGGCGAGCGGCAAAGTCAGCGATTGCGCGCGCCGTTGAGACTGAATTTCGCTGATTAATTGCGCCTGATTACCAATAAACTGCTTTGGCGTGACGCCAACGAACGTCTTGAATTCTTTGATAAAATGCGACTGATCGTAATATGCATCGCCGGCGGCGCTCATCCAGTCGAGATCGCCGCCGCGAATCCGGTCCGCCGCTCGCAAAGCCCTGTATTTACGCTGTAAAAACTTTGGCGATGCGCCGAAGTAAAGCTTCGCGATTCTGTCCGTTTGCCGCCGCGACACATCCATTGAGCTCATTAATACGTCGAGACTTAGCTCCTGCGGGTCGAGCAACCAGTTTGCCAGCACTTTTGAGTATCCAAGGCTTCGCCGGGCAGTCTGCCTCGACAGCAATCTTGCGAAAAAACGGTCAGCAGCTGCAGCCATTTCAGTCAGGCTGCGGGCGTTGCGCATTTCATCGATGCTTGATCGCGCAAGCCCGCCTGCAAATGACGTCAGGTCCACAACCTTATCTGTGACTTCTTCTGCGCTGACGCCGCAAAGCGACACCCAGCCCTGTGGCCGGATTCCAATGCCAAACACCTGAGTTCCGGCATGGGCCTCCATGCAGTACGCGCCCATGGTCGGACCGATCAAAAAGGCTGATGTGATGTTTTGTTTTCCGCCATCCGGCGTATGCAAACGTCCGCCGCCGTTTAACACGACGCGTATATTGCCCATTTCAGCGCACAGCGGCTGGATGGTCGGCTCTTCAACCGAGAAATAATAATACGCGCGAACATGATCGCGAAGATCTTCACGCGGAAGGAAATATTCAAGCGCCATCGCCAAGCCTTTCCCCGTTCCCGCAATCAGACTCAGCACGACATTGAGCCCGTTTTACGGCGAAATCTTGAAAAGGTTTCCTCATTCAGCCTCTAAGGCGGCTTCGCCGCCGCCGCCGCACGAAATCAGCGCGAGCGAAGCCAAAGCAAAAATTAGCTTATTGAATTTATTCATATTTTTCTCTCCCAGGTCCGGTGAAGACCGCGTTCCTTGTTACTCAGCTATTCCGTCGACCGTCAAGCCGTCAAAAGCTGGCTCCACCCCCGCCGGAAGCGCTTTTTTTAAGGTCTGGTAGTCCATCGAAACATGCAGGTTAGTCAGTATACCGCGCTTTGGTTTCATCCGGGTGAGCCATTTCAGGGTCAAGTCCAAGTGCGCGTGAGTCTTATGCGGCTTATATTGTAACGCATCGACGATCCATGTGTTGACGCCGGCGAGCGTTTGAAAACTCGCCTCTGGCAGAGCAACCACATCACTTGAATATGCAATATCGCCAAATCTGAAGCCAAGCGAGTCGACGCCGCCATGATGCTGCAAAAAAGCCGTCACTGGTATCGGTCCGCTAGGCCCGTCAATAACAAATGGATCACCACAACCCGGCATATCACGTTTTTCAAGGATGGGCGGGTATAAACTGCCGGGCTTTTGCACAAAACAATAATCAAAACGCTCAAGCAGAAAGCCAGACGTAGCAGTGTCAATATAGACTGGCATTTGCTTGCGCATTTGCAATGCAAAAACGCGCAAATCGTCGATACCGTGACATTGGTCCGCATGATCATGGGTGAACAACACCGCATCGAGTCGCGAGCATTTCGCCGCCAGTAATTGCGATCGCATATCGGGCGATGTATCGACAAGCACGGACGTCACCTTGTCATGCCGAAAACCAAACTCCGGATGCTCGCGTTGAACAAGAATTGAGCAGCGCGTGCGCCGGTTTTTTGGCTCGCTCGGATCACAAGCGCCCCAATCACCTGTCCCGTCCGGTCCGCCAAAACGCGGCACCCCGCCAGAGGAGCCTGAACCTAAAATGATGGCGCGTAGTTTCACCGTCATGCTTTCACGCGTGGATCATTTGCACGCGAAAACAGCCGGAAAAAGTTATCCGTCGTTGCCTTCTCTATCTCCTCAATGTCCACGCCCTTCACTGCCGCCAACGCTTCGGCCACATGCACGACATAAGCGGGTTCATTTCGACGTCCCCGCATGGGAACGGGCGCGAGGTAAGGACAATCCGTTTCTATGATGATGCGATCTAATGGCGTCTCTTGGGCGATGGCGCGGATGTCGCCAGCGTTTTTGAACGAGATGATGCCGGAAAATGAAATATAGCCTCCAAGCGCCAGCACAGATTCCGCTAGCGCTGGCCCGCCAGTGTAACAATGCAGGAGAGGGCTGAAGGCCCCTTCCCTGTGCTCGCGCTCAAGCATCCCCTTTGTCACGTCATCGGCGTCTCTTGTATGGATGATCAGCGGCAATTGCGTTGCGCGCGACGCCAAAATATGCGCGCGAAAGACTGCGTTTTGAGTGTCGCGTTGTGAGTGCTCATAATAAAAATCAAGTCCGCACTCTCCAATGCCAATCACCTTTTCATCCGCCGCCATCTCGATCAGCGTTTGCGCCTCGAGGTCCGGATATTCTTTTGCGTAATGCGGATGCACGCCGACACTGCGCCATATCAGAGGCTCGCGGTTGGCGATCGCGCGAATGGCTTCGGTGGACGACAGCTTGTCAGAGATGGTGAGCATCGCCGATACGCCGGCGTCACGCGCACGCGTCATGACCTCATTAAGGTCGCCGGCATATTTTTCGGAGTGGAGATTTACATGACTGTCAACGAACATTTTGTCAGGCAACCCTTCCGCGCAGCGCATTGCGAAGATCAAAAGCCATCGCTTCAATCAATTGCGCCCGATCGAGATTAAGCGCTTCGCCGCGTCCGCAAAGTTGAGAGACGGCTTGCCACCCATCAAGGAGCGCACCTGCTTCGACGCCTTCAAATCCGTCAGCGCCATCCTGTAGCGCCGTTGAGCGCGCTGCGTCGGAGAGCTGGGCTATGATTGTATCCCGAAACACAGGCCAACGTGCTTCGCCAGCCTTGCCTGTGACGCCGGTAATGACTTTGGATAGACTCGCGCCGGACTGCGCCGCATTCAAAAATTGATGCGCCAGTGATATCGCCTCCGCCCCCTCGCCCGCAGCCAGCATCAGCGCATAGCCTGGCCGGCCGCGCGCATGTTTTGCAATTTTACTCGCGTCCCCAGCGCCGACACCTTCATTCGCCAGCAATTGCTCAATTGTTGTACTGTCGACCGGCGCCAGATCAATCCGGCGGCAGCGCGAACGAACGGTCGGCAATAATCGTCCGGGAGCGGAAGATAATAGCAGCAAAGTCGCTCCCTTTGGCGGCTCCTCAAGCGCCTTTAGGAGCGCATTAGCCGCGTTACGGTTCATGTCGTCTGCTGTATCCACTATCGCCACGCGCGCGCCGCCGCCGGATGCTGTCCTGTTCAGAAACGCCGTGAGTTTGCGAATGGTTTCCACATTAATTTCAGACTGATGCTTGCCTTTCTTCTCGTCCCACAATCGTTCAGCGACAAATAAATCGGGATGCGCCTCTCCCGCGATCAGGCGAAACGTCCGGCTGTCCTCCGGCATGTCCAGCGTCTCGTTATTCTCCAGTGTATTGGGATCGAGCAAAGCGCGCGCCATGCGATAGGCGAGCGTCGCTTTGCCAGCGCCGGGCGGCCCCGCAATGATCCAGCCATGCGTGAGAGCGCCATCGTTGATTGTCTCTCGCAGGCTGCGTTCTAGCCCATCACGCCCAACTTGACGGGCACGATCGCGGGGCGAAACTAACTCATCATCCATAGGGATTTTCTAAGCGGTCGGGCGTCTCTTTGGAAGGCCATCAGTCCTTCAAAAGCGAGCCTGTCCGCTGCTGAACGGCCTCTATAATCCGCGCAGCAATGTCTGCCGCCTTGCCAGCCGCGTTGATCACCACGCAACGGTCTGGCTCTCGGCGGGCGATTTCCAGAAATGCCGCACGCACCTGTTCCTGATACGCCTCGCCTTTGGATTCAAAACGTTGTTCTTGGCCCCCCGTAGCGCCGGAACGTTTCAAGCCTTCCTCAACGGGAAGGTCCAGAATTATCGTAAGGTCAGGCCCGCGATTAGCAACGACCAATCGATACAAAGCGGCAACTGCCGCCTCGCCGAGCGCGCCAGCAAGGCCCTGATACGCCATCGTCGAATCCGCAAATCGATCCGAGATAACGATAGCGCCGCGTTTCAATGCTGGCTCTATGGTCCGTTCCAGGTGGTCCGCACGCGAAGCATACATCAGCAGAGCTTCGGTGAGTGGAGACCATTTATCGGCTGCGCCTTCAAGCAGTAGTTTGCGAATAGATTCGGCGCCCGGCGAACCGCCCGGCTCCCGCGTCGTGACGACCTCGCGTCCTGTTGCGCGCAACGCGTCGGCAAGCAATCTGATCTGTGTTGACTTTCCAGCGCCGTCACCGCCTTCAAACGATATAAACAGGCCCGGAGAATGAGACTCCTTGCGCATTTAGTTCGCGGTTTCGCCGCTGGCGGTTTCAGGCGCTGCATCGGGCTTCGCCAGCAATCTTTGCGCGGCTAATCCAATCTTGCCCCAAATGCCCGCTTCCTTCACCGTTTGACCGGCATAAAGGCGGTATTCGCGCGCCGGTCCGTTCGGCGCTTCAATCCGCAAGGTTCCGATCTGCTGGTTTTCCTTCACCGGCGCAGCGACAGGCCCCTGATAGACAATGGTCGCCTTGGCGTCATCCATCAACGAACGATGCATGATCAATTTAACTGGCTCGCGCGTGATCAACGGCACGGTCGCAGTCTTTCCCTTAAATACCTGCGCTTCGCCGACGACATCCCCCGGCTGGTAAAAGGTTTTCGTGCTGAAATCGTTGAAAGCAAGGCGCAACAGCCGCGCGGATTCGGTTGCCCGTTCGCGCTCGGATGTTAGGCCGTTCACAACGATGATGCGGCGCTCATCGCCCTGCAGCGCCGAGCCGACAAGGCCATAACCGGATTCTTCCGTATGGCCGGTCTTCAAACCGTCCGCGCCTTCAACCAGATCGAGGATCGGGTTTCTGTTCGCTTGTCTGATTTTCTCCCAGGTGAATTCGCGTTCCGCAAAGAGAGCGTAATACTCGCCATAGTCGGAAATGATCTTGCGCGTCAGCACGGCAAGATCGCGCATGCTCATCTTTTGATTGGGATCGGGAAGCCCGTGCGGATTGGCGAAAGTGGAATCATTCAGTCCCCACTCATGAGCTTTGCGGTTCATCAGTTCGACGAACGCTTCTTCGGAGCCGGAGATGTTTTCCGCAACAACAATGCATGCATCATTGCCGGACTGAACGATAATCCCGCGTAAAATATCGAGCACCGGAATTCTGTCGCCGACGCGGACCCACATGGACGAGCCCTCGCGTTCACGCCAAGCTTTTTCGCTAACGTCAAATTCATCGGTGAGTTTAAGCGAGCCGTCTTTCAAGCGTTCGAAGACAATAGCGATGGTCATCAGCTTTGACATAGAGGCCGGCGCGGTCGGAATGCGCGCATTTTTTTCAAACAGGATCTCGCCCGTGCGGTAATCCATAATCAACGCATATTCGGCGGGTGTCGTAAGCGGCGTCTGCGCCCACGCGGGGCCCCACCCGCTGCCTGCACACATCAACATCACGGCGGCGAAAATCTTTGAAAACTGCAAGTCCGGTCTCCTGTGAGTACTCTCTGTGGCAATCGGCGCCGATGGAACGAATGCCCGCCATTTCAGGCGAGGCCGCGCTCATATTATGGCGTCAGCGTGACAAGCGAGGCGTCAGCATAGCCTGCTCTGCGGACAGCTTCCAACTTTTCCGCCGCCGTCTCAATGGTCGCAAATGGCCCAAGGCTGACCCGGTAAAAGACTGCGCCGGCCTCCGTCTCGACGCGAGACATGCGCAGCGTCCCGATATCGCCAAGCTGTGATCTCAGGGCGTCGATATTGTCGAGGCTCGACAACGCCGCAACCCTGATGACATAGATCGCCTCAGGCGGCGTATCTGAATTCGCCCCCTGATGCACCAGCACAGCGTCATCGGGATCAGCAGTTGAAAGATCCGCCGCTGGTATTTCTGCGTCTCCGGTCCTGTCTGAGTCCGCTTCAGCGATAGCGAGTTCTTCCGCGCCGGGCGTTAAAGCAGGCGCGCTTTCGATGCTTGTGAGAAGCTCTGAAATCGGGTCACAGTCGGGTTCGCCGCCACCTGGTTTGATGGTTTCCTGGCGCACCGGCGCAGCGCGCGCGACCCGATCCGGCGATGATGTCGCCATGCGCGGCGCGCCGGGTGTGAGCGGCGCTGGACCTGCATAGCGAACGCGAACCCGCGTAGTGCCCTGACGTTCAAAGCCAAGCTGGCGCGCAGCCTCGCGCGACATGTCTATAATGCGATCATGGGCAAAAGGACCGCGATCATTAACGCGCACCACGACTGAACGGCCATTTTCAAGATTGGTCACTTCGACCATGGACGGCAACGGCAAGGTGGTGTGCGCCGCGGACATCCGGTCCATGTCGAAAATCTCGCCATTGGCAGTGAGGCGGCCATGAAACTGTTCGCCATACCACGATGCGATTCCGACTTTGGAATAATTAGGATCTTCTTTCGGATGATACCATTTGCCGTTAACCTGATACGCCTTGCCGATTTTGTAGTGAGGCGAACTCGCAGATCCGCCAGGACTTTTCGGGGTGCTCGCACAACTCGCCGCCAAGGCCAGAAACGCCAGAGCCATCAATTTCAGAGTACACGCTGCGTATTTGCTCATCTGGGGTCCGAACGCAAAAGGGGCGTCACATCGACGCCTGCCGTTGGATTAAGCGACTCGCGCGGTTCCGGCAACATAGGGTGGGAGCCCTGAAAAATAACGCAGAATCGGCGCCCTTGGCTTGTCATTTCCGCCGGGCGCGCTATTTCAGGCCTTCGCATTTCGCGAAACCGCCCTTTCGCGGCTTTCGCGCCCGGAGAGGTGGCAGAGTGGTCGAATGCGGCGGTCTTGAAAACCGTTGAGCGTGCAAGCGTTCCGTGGGTTCGAATCCCACCCTCTCCGCCAGTTCTCCCGATGATTTGCCAGCACAACAAGCAGGGCTATTTCCTTCGAATCATGTCGGCGGCGCGATGAGCAATCATCGCGACCACAGCGTTGGGATGGCCTCTAGGCACGGCAGGCATGACTGATGCGTCGGCAATCCACAGTCGATCAACTCCATTTACCGCAAGCGTTGGGCTAACGACAGGGTGGGCGTCCGTGCCCATCCGGCAGGTCGATGTTGGATGATAAACGGTCTGTATCTCACGCAATGCATGCTCATAAAGTGCTTCGCTAGAATCATTTTCCGGGAGTGGCTCAACGCCGCCTGTTGTTTCGAGCGATAGCGGAGCTGAGGCTGCAATTTTTTGGGCGAGACGCATTCCGGCGATTATCACACGAGCGTCTCTACCGTCCTTATCCGACAGCAAACCGAGGTCAATTTTTGGCGGAAGCGCGGGGTCTTTGCCGCGCAGCGTTACGGAGCCTCGCGATTGTGGGTTAAGTACTATAGATGCAATGCCATAAGCATGAACTTGCGGCGGCTCTAGCCCTTGGCCACGCCAATCTAACGGCGTAAATAGCAACTCTAGATTAGGCGCAGAAGCGTTTTCGTTTTCAACGCGTGTGAATGCGAAGGCTTCGATTGCATTAGATGCGAGCGGGCCCCTTCGCAAAAGCAAGTACCGAAGCAAGTTTCCAACGGACTCAGCACTTTTCAAGGTGTCATTTCGTGTCGTGGAAAAACGCAAAGGTACGAGCGGATGTTCCTGTAAATTTGAACCAACCTCCGGTGCATTCACCTGCACCTTGATTCCCAATTGATTGAGTGCGTCGCCGGGCCCGATTCCGGAAAGCATCAAAATCTTGGGAGTGCCGTAGGCTCCGGCGGTCAATATCACGCCGCCCTTAGCGCGATGAACAATCTCGCCGCGCGCCGACTGAGTCACCACTCCAGCACAGCTCCCTCCTTCTATTAGGAGGCTTGTCACCACCGCACCGGTGACGACTTGCAATGATTTGCGCCGCATAGCTGGTTTCAAATATGCGTCATAAGCACTGAATCGCTGTCCATTTTTGTGGGCAAGTTGGGCGATCCATGCGCCATCGTAAGCCCCGCCATTGTAGTCCGCAGGGCCATCAATTCCCAGCGCTCGCGTCGTGGCGACAAATGAATGCGAAAGCGGATTTGCATTCCTGTTCGGAGAGATGATCATCGGCCCCGCAGTTCCACGGGCGCGGTTGGCGGATTCGCCGGTCCAAGTCTCCTGATCGATGAACACCTGTGAGACGTCCGACCAAGCCCAACCACTCGCGCCACCGTCGGCCCAACCATCGAAGTCTGCGGGGTGACACCATTGATGCATCTGGGCGTTGATATTCGAGGACCCGCCCAACATCTTGCCGCGCGGCACAAATATGCGCCGATCATTCTCCGGCAAAGGCTCACTTTCGAATGCCCAGTCGCATTTCCCGCGAAACAGTTTTGCAAAACCCGCCGGCATTCGCACAAACATGCTTGACGGTTTTTCACCTGCCTCAATAAGCAGCACATGACTTGATGGATCGTCAGTCAGTCGGCTTGCCAATACCGACCCGGCTGTTCCTGCTCCGATGATAATAAAGTCGGTTTCAGACATACATGCTCCGTGCTGAAGGCAATCCGGCAACGCAGTCTTTAATACTGGGTCCATTTAACGTCATCGAATCTTACTCTTAATGCAAGCCTTTACGTGTTGGCTTGCGAGCGACTTTATAGTCATGGCTCAATTCGATGAAATTGTTAACAACGATAGTCATGATGCTGAACAACAAAAGGAGCGACCGTACTGCCGCCCCCTGTATAACCATTCCCCACCCCAAAACGAAAACAAGCACCTGCGCGGAACGCAGGTGCTTGTTTTCAATCAGTACGGCAAGCAGCGAGACTAGTGACGTCCGCGCGCTTTGTAGTTGCTGCGCTGTTTCTGTTACGCAGGCGCCTGACCTTCCGGTTTGTGACCGAAGGTGATGCGGCTTGTGCTCAAATCATAAGCTGATCAGCTCGCCGGACAGTGCGCGCCGGCTTCGACCCAGGCGGCGGTCAGCGCGCCGAAGGTTTCCTGATCGCCTGGCGCCGGCGTGCGTCCTTCGCCAGGATGCCAGGCCCAGTTGACGAGGTGATCGCGGCCATTGTGCTCGATCAGATCTTCAACCGTGCGTCCGCCAGTCAGTTCGGGATTGTTGAGTTGCGCACAGAGTTCGGCAGGTGTTGCGCCAACCCAGCCCATCGGTTGCGGCGCCAGCAGCCATGGCTCCGCGCCGGGGATCGACCCTGTCATGCTGGCGAATTCCACATTGGCGGCGCCGTGACAGGTTGAACATTCCATGCCGGCGGCGCCCATGCCCTCACCGCGAATAACCGGCGGATTATGGGGATGCATGTCGTCACCCTGCGTCGGCCCGCCAGATCGCGGATGACAATTTGCACATCGGGGGTGCAGCATGACTTTCGACATTTCGTCGAACAGCGCGCTTGCACGCTCAGTGTCGTCCGTGATCGACGCAAAGGCTGCAGGCGTTTTCAATCCATTCAATTCGAGCACTGCGGTGCTGGTCTCACCGCTTTCGTTTTTCTGTCCGCAGGAGGCCAGAAGCAAGAGACCGGCGCCGGTTGCGGTTGCGGCGGCGAGCTTTGAGTGAATGCGCATGGTCGTTCCTCAGCTCTGTAGGCTTTTGATCATCGGAAGGGTTCGTGGCGTAGCGCCCGTAAGCCGGCGCACAGCGTTCGCGACAGCAGGACCGATCGGCGGCACGCCGGGTTCGCCGACGCCAGTGGGCGGTTCAGCAGATGCAATGATCGCAACTTCGACGTCCGGCATCTCGCCAATCCGTAGCGAACGATAATCGTGGAAGTTGGATTGTTCGACGGCGCCGCCCTCGCCCAGCGTAAGCTCGTTGAACAGCACGGCGCCGAGACCGTAGCCTATGCCGCCTTCCATCTGCGCCTTGACGACTTCAGGGTTGACAGCAACCCCGCAATCGACAGCGCACCAGACCTTATGAACGCGAGGAATGCCGTTCTCGATCGACACTTCGGCGATCTGCGCCACATAAGAGCGGAACGATTCAACCGCTGCGACGCCGCGCGCGCGGCCAGCCGGCGCCGTCATGCCACCCGCCATCTGGGCAACCCGGCGCAGCACGCCTGCGAGACGCTGATGCTTCGGTTCGGTCATCAGCGCGAGGCGGCCTTCGACTGATTCTTTCCCAGCCTTTTCCAACAGCTCGTCAATGAATGTCTCGACAACATAGCCAGTATGGGTGTGACCGACCGAACGCCACCACAATGTCGTCACCGGGTTGTTTATGATGTGAGCGGAGCAATGGAAATTGGGCACATTATAGGGAAGCTCTGACGCGCCCTCGACCATGCTGGAATCGACACCATTTTGTATCGTCGCCTCGAATGGCGAGCCGACGAGAAATGACTGACCTGCAATAACATGTTCCCACGCTGCGATCTGGCCGTTTGCATCGAGGCCGCCACGAAGACGGTGCGCCGTCATCGGACGGTAATAGCCGCCCTGAATATCGTCCTCGCGAGTCCACATCAGTTTGACCGGCGTCTGGCCGCCAGCGCTCATGAACAGTTCAGCCACTTCGCGCGCCACGTGGGCGGTCGGCTGTGCGCGGCGCCCGAAACTGCCACCGGCATATTGCACGTTGAGCTTGACCTGCGATGGATCGAGACCGCAAATTTGCGCGATTGTCGGATGGTCGAGAGACGGGAACTGGCTGCCCATCCAGACCTCTACGCCGCCGTCGGCGCTTCGCTCCATCACGGCGTCCATTGGTTCCATGGGCGCATGCGCCAGATACGGGAAAAGATATTCCGCTTCGTGCGCCATCGACGCAGAGCTGAGCGCAGCGTCTATATCGCCCTTTTCTCCCGCGACGGCGCCGCGCGACTTGACCGCGTCAACGCGTTCCTTGGCTATTTGTACGGACGAACGTTTCTCCGCAGCGCTTTCGTCCCAGGTGACATTAAGCGCTTTGCGCCCTTTGAGCGCCGCAAAGGAATTGCGTGCATAAACAGCGACGCCGTCGGTGATTGTTTTAATGTCAACAACGCCCGGCACGGCGCGCGCCGCAGCATCGTCAACACTCGCCGCTTTGGCGCCGAACTTGTCGGGATGCTTGACCACCACCGTTTGCATGCCCTCGCGATAAACATCGAGCGTAAACTGCGTCTCGCCTGTGGACTTGCCGACCGTATCGAGCTTCGGGATCGCTTTACCAATATAAATGAACTGTTCAGGCGTTTTCAGTGTCGGTTCGGCAGGTGGGGTTTCGAGCGCCGCCGCTTCCGCAAGCTCGCCAAAATTCGCTGAACGACCGCTCGCAGCATGGCTTATAACGCCTTTGGACACGGTGATCTGCCCCGGCGGCACGCCCCATGATTTCGCTGCTGCAGCGATCAACATGGATTTTGCAGCGGCTCCGGCCTGCCGCATGACCATGAAGGAAGCCGCCATTGCCGTGGAGCCGCCCGTGCCTTGCATCCCGCCAAAGGCGGCGTTGCCATAAAGCGCCGCATTGGAGGGCGCATTCTCGGCGCGAATCTGACTCCAGTCGGCGTCAAGTTCATCAGCGACAAGGGTCGACAGACCTGTCGCCGTCCCTTGTCCAAATTCGATATGCTTGAACAACACCGTGACGATATTATTCGTCCCGATACGGATAAATGCGTTAGGCGCATAGACGCTGTCAGCGGCAGTCGCGCCGAGAACAGCTTCGGCGCCGGATTGCGCTTTGCTCTTAACTGGAAGCGCGACGCCAATGATCAGTCCGCCGGCTCCAGCGAGGAATGTCCGTCTTGATGGCGTGGAATTTGTGAGAGTTGATGCAATGCTCATAGGTCAACCCTCCAGCTTTCCGCTGGCGGCTTTCACCGCCTGGCGAATGCGAACATAGGTCGCGCACCGGCAAATATTGCCAGCCAGCGCATTGTCGATGTCTTCGTCGCTTGGCTTTGGCGTTCGTTGCAAAAGCGCTGCCGCCGACATGATCTGACCAGACTGGCAATAGCCGCATTGGGGGGTGTCCAGCGCCGCCCATGCGTCGCGTATGGCGTCGGCTTCGAGACCTGACAGCCCTTCGATGGTGGTTACATCCATGCCGGACACAGTCGATAGGGGCGTAATGCAAGACCGGCGTGGCTGACCATTCACATAGACGGTGCATGCGCCGCACTGAGCGACGCCGCAACCAAACTTCGTGCCCGTTAGATGCAACTCGTCGCGCAGCACCCAGAGCAGCGGCGTATCCGGATCGGCGTCGACCGTACGCTCTTCCTCGTTGACATTGAATGAAACGCTCATGGCTTGCCCCTTTGACGTGTCGTCGTTCGCACAAAATCGCGTTATAGGGATAATGCTCGCAGCTCTGATGAGTGTCCAGAATATTCAAGATTGCGCACTGCATAACCTGCCGGTTCCTGAGAAAGATTCTCAACAACGGGCAGGCCAATTTGTTTGTTTCAGTGCTAAAAAAGGCGCTGGCCGGACTAATGCCGTCCGCGTGCTTTGTAGTTGCTGCGCTGTTTTTGCGACGCAGGCGCCTGACCTTCCGGCTTGTGGCGGAAGGTAATGCGGCCTTTGCTCAAATCGTAGGCTGACATCTCAACGGTGACGCGATCGCCAGCGAGCGTTTTGATCCGGAACTTACGCATCTTCCCGCCCATATAAGCGAGAATTGTGTGCTCATTATCCAGCGTGACGCGATAGTTCCCGTCCGGCAGAACCTCGGTTACGACGCCGTCGAATTCCAGCAGTTCCTCTTTCGCCATGGTCTTGCCCTTTCTGCTCACGCGCTGGCGATTTTCCGTTCGCGGTCGCTTTCGATTTTACGCCGGAGTGACCGGCTTTGTTGTGGTCGCCGGATTTCACTTCGCTCCGGCCTTTGAATTTTTTGCGAGACGGTTGTCCGGATTTGGACCCAAACTTTTCGCCCTGCTCTGGGCCGCGATTTTGGCCCTTGCGATGTTGCTTGCGCTTGGCTTGGCCCGGACCTCCCCCAGAACGCCGGCCGCGATGCGGCTCACCGTTTGTCAGAAGATCGTCACCGCCAAAGGATGCGCCGGCATCCGGGCGGTAGACGGGCGTCAGCACGCCAGCGTCGTTTGTGACAACGGAAATCCGCTTCTGTGTCAACCTTTCAATCGAGCGCAGGAATGGCCGTTCGTCACCGGCACAGAACGATATCGCGGTGCCTGCAGCGCCGGCGCGCGCCGTACGGCCAATGCGGTGGACATAGGTTTCGGGAACATTTGGCAGATCGTAATTGATCACGTGACTGATTCCCGAGACATCGATGCCGCGCGCTGCGATGTCAGTCGCTACAAGGATTTTAGCCTTGCCAGAGCGGAAAGCCTTCAGCGCCCGTTCTCGCTGAGCCTGAGATCTGTTGCCATGGATAGCGTGCGCATTGGCGCCCGCAGCGTTCAGGGCCTTCGTCACTTTGTCGGCGCCGTGTTTGGTCTTGGTGAATACCAGCCCGCAGGAAAACTCTTCCTTCGACACCATGTCCAACAGAGCTTTGGCCTTGTCAGGCCGCTCCATGAAGATGACGCTCTGGTCAATTTTCAGTGCTTTGGTGGCGGCAATTTCGACTTTTACCGGATTGCTGACAAAGCTGTTCGCCAGCTTCGCAATAGCAGGCGGCATTGTCGCCGAAAGAAAGATGCTTTGACGTCCGCTCGGCATTGCTGATGTCAGCGTGCGTATCGCCGGAACGAAACCAAGGTCTAGCATCTGATCGACCTCGTCGAGCACAAGCATTTCCACCTGATCGAGATTGACGGCGTTTTGGCGCATCAAATCGAGCAGACGGCCCGGCGTCGCCACCAGAACGTCAAGTCCGTTTCGCGCAGCTGTTTTTTGTTTGCCCATCGACGCGCCGCCAATGACGAGTGCTGTGCGCAACCGCATATTTTTGCCATAGGCATGAAAGCGATCCAGCACCTGCCCGGCGAGCTCACGCGTCGGGGCCAACACCACCACTCGGCAGTCGCCGCGGCGCGGCTCATGCTTCGATGTAGCGAGTTTGTGCAAAATCGGCAGCGCGAATGCAGCGGTTTTGCCGGTTCCGGTCTGGGCGACGCCAATCAAGTCGCGCCCTTCCATAACCGCCGGAATGGCGCCCTGCTGAATTGGGGTTGGCGTCGTGTGGCCCTCTTTGGCGAGCGCCTGCATAATCGGCCGTGCGAGGCCGAGGTCGTTAAATTCTGTCAAAATAATCTCTCTATGCGCCGCCACGTTATAAACGTGCGCAACGTTGGGTTCAGGAGAACCCGCGTGCTAGGGCGCTCAAATTTTATAGGGGTGTTCAGGCCGACGGAAATATCCGTTTACACGCAGCCTTAATACATGATTCCTGCAAGTTAGGCGTGAAGGAACCATAATTTCTATTCACGCTTACCTGGCGGCGACCTGCTTTTCTTTATCTTCTTGGGCAAGTCTTTCCAGGCGTAATCTGCGCGATTTCTCGCGCCGTTGGGCCGCGTCAAATTCCAGTTCTGCAAGCGCTGCCGCTTCGGCGTCTTCGCGCATCGCGCGACGGCTTTGGGGCGACAAGGTGTTGCGATTTGACATAATAATTATCGACCTTTTGGTTTCTAATTTTCTTGGCGCAGCAACAGTTCGTTTTCAGAAACGATCCGCTCGAAATTTTCTTCGTGAAACTTTACGCGGTATTGAACATGAGACCCATTTGCTGGAAGCAACCCGACAATCTCGTACGCCGCGTTGTTCGTGCGCGGGAACCCAAATCCGGGCGCAAATTTTACTTTTTGCCCGATTTGATAACGATGGGTGCTGCGTTGAGCGTTGATAGATAATCCTCACTTTGGGTTTGCGTGAAGCGCGCCGAATACCGGCGCGCTTCAGCCATTAGTCGAAAGCTTTTAAGCGACGCGCAGGTTTGTCGCTGCAATCTTGCCGCGCTCTTCTTTGGTTTCGAAGGTGACAGCCTGACCGTCATTCAACGAACGCACGCCAGCAGCTTCAAGCGCCGTAGCGTGGACAAAAACGTCCTTGCCGCCATCATCCGGTGCGATAAAGCCAAAACCTTTTTGTGTGTTATACCACTTAACTGTTCCAGTAGCCATTTGAAAATCCTTTACAAACATGGCGTTAGAGGGGCGAGCGAACTCGTCCCTTCAGGGTTAGCAACCTATGTTTGGAGGGGTGTCAAAAGCTCGGTACACAGGCCTATTAGACGGCCTTCAATCATTGGCGCACGCCTGACATAGGCTTTGAGGCGGCGAAATACAAGGATAATTTCCCCAGCCGCACAATCGGGGGTGAAAAAGAGCTAATAATCTCAAAACGTTGCGCCGGAGGCCGGAAATGACGCGAAATTCGTCAAAAATCGAATTTAACGCCCTGCGCCAGCGGTAGGGCCGATGAATAATTCACCGTTTGGGTCTGCCGGCGCATATAGGCCTTCCACGCGTCCGATCCGCTTTCGCGCCCTCCGCCAGTCTCCTTTTCGCCTCCAAACGCCCCGCCTATTTCTGCGCCTGACGGTCCGATATTAACATTGGCGATGCCGCAGTCTGACCCTGATACTGACAAGAATTGCTCCGCCTCGAGCAAATCACGGGTGAAAATGCAGGATGAAAGCCCCTGCGCAACGGAGTTCTGGGCGGCAATCGCGTCTTCCAACGACTTGTAACGTAATGCGTAAAGGATTGGCGCAAAGGTCTCCTCAAACACAATGCCTTCATGGCTCTGCAGTTCAATGATTGCCGGGCGCACATACCAACCTTGTTCCCCCACCCTTTCGCCGCCTGTAATCGAGGCGCCCTGCGCTTTGGCGCGATTAAGCGCGTAATGCATCTGATCAAATGCAGCTTTGTCGATTAGTGGGCCTACCAAAGTCGCGGACTCCAGCGGGTCTCCAACCGGCAGCGTTTTGTAAGCTGCTTTAAGGCGCAAAACGAACTCATCATAAATTGAATCGTGCACGAACAATCTGCGTAAGCTTGTACAGCGCTGCCCTGCGGTGCCCGCAGCCGCGAAGCAAACGCCGCGCAAGGCGAGGTCTAGGTCGGCTGAGGGCGCAACAATGCCTGCATTATTGCCGCCAAGTTCCAGCAATACGCGGCCAAAGCGTTTTGCCACGCGGGGGCCAACCTCTTTGCCCATTCTGGTTGAGCCTGTGGCCGAAACCAGCGCAATGTGCGCATCATCAACCATCTGCTCTCCGGCTTCGCGTTCGCCGGTAATCAGCGAGCAAAGTCCTTTCGGCGCGTCGTCGCCAAAGCGCTCAGCGGCGCGCTCAAAAAGATTTTGAACGGCCAACGCCGTCAAAGGCGTTTTCTCGGAAGGTTTCCATACGCATGAGTTGCCGCAAACCAGTGCAAGCGCAGCATTCCACGACCAGACTGCAACAGGAAAATTGAATGCTGAAATGATTCCAACGGGCCCAAGAGGCTGCCAGCTTTCACGCATATGGTGACCGGGGCGCTCTGATGCGATGGTGAGCCCATAGAGCTGTCGAGAAAGACCAACAGCAAAATCGCAGATGTCGATCATCTCCTGAACTTCGCCCAACCCTTCTGAGAGGATCTTGCCGCACTCAATTGTGACCAGTTGACCCAGATCATCTTTGTGGGCGCGCAGCTCTTCGCCTAGCAGCCGGACTAACTCGCCTCGCCTCGGCGCAGGAACATTGCGCCATTGGAGAAAGGCCTCGCGAGATTCTTTGATTTTCGTCTCAATAACAGCGCGATCATGAATTGCGAGCTGAGCCAGTTCTGATCCATCAATAGGCGTCGTAACTGTCAAGGCTCCGCGCGTAAAATAGCGCTCTTCGACGCCCAAGCGGGCCATAAGGTCAGATATGTTCATGGGTGCGTCTCCTTGGCGTTTCTCCTACACTCGATCCGGGCCCGAGGCCAAGTGTACCCGTTGTTATCCGCCCCCATTGCTTCCAACTGCCGGGGCGCGTAAACCGCCAGCCCAACGAATTTTCAAGGGAGGACGCGAGAGATGCCCCGTAAATATGATCGTGTTCCAGAACTCAGTCTCAAGGCTTATACCGATGGCGACATCGGAGAGCGTCGCAAGTTTGAACAAGCGCTCTTTGAGGGTTTCAAATATTTTGGCTTCATAATTTTAAAGGATCACAAGGTCAGCCACGACTTGTTGCAGCGCGCATACGCGAAAAGCGCGGAGTTTTTTGCACTAGCAGAATCCGACAAGACGCCTTTCTTCCGCACCGACGGTCAGCGCGGGTACACGCCGTTTGGACGCGAGCACGCGAAGGATTCAAAACATCCAGATTTGAAAGAATTCTGGCACGTTGGTCGCGAGTTCGAAGCAGGCTCGCCCCTAGAGGATATCTATCCGCCGAATATGTGGCCGCCAAGGCCAGCCGGCTTTCGGGAAACGTTTCTCGAACTCTTTGACGCGCTAGAAGAAGCGGGAATGGTTATGCTGGAAGCGCTGGCGCCGTCGCTTGATGTGCCGCGCGATTATTTCCGCAAAATGGCGACCGACGGCAATTCCATTCTGCGTTTGTTGCATTATCCGCCAGTGCCGGAAGGCGTGAATCCGAACGCCATACGTGCGGCGGCGCATGAGGACATCAATCTCATCACGATTTTGGTTGCAGCTAATGGCGGTGGCCTTCAATTGCTTGACCGCGACGGCAAATGGCTGCCCGTGGAAACCGATCCCGACAATTTGATTGTCGACGCCGGCGACATGCTCGCGCGTGTTTGTAACGACATCATTCCGGCGACGACCCACAGGGTCATTAACCCCGAAGGCGGGCCAAATGAATCCCGCTATTCCATGCCGTTCTTCATGCACCCGCACTCCAACGCGTTACTTTCATGCTTGGACAGCTGCAAGGGCGACGGCGTCAAGTATGAAGACATCACTGCGGATGACTTTTTGAAGCAACGCCTGCGGGAAATCGGTTTAGCTGGATGATTCTGACAATCCGGCGCGGCGTTGAGGCTGATATCCCAACCCTACAAGCACTTGAGCGTGATGCTGCACAAGCATTTCGTACAATTGGTTATGATTTTTGCGCTGACGGGCCGGTGCGCAGCGACCAAGAACACGAGCGTGGGCTGCGCGATGGTGCGATCTTTGTCGCTGAGGTCAACGCCCACCCAGCCGGCTTTATCCTGCTATGGTTAATCGATGGCTGTGCGCACATTACGGAAGTTTCTGTCTCTGGCGCCTTTCAGAAACGTGGCGTTGGTCGTGCTTTGATCGAAGCTGCGGAAAACTGGGCGACCAGTTCTGGTTTCAACGAAATTACGCTGACGACCTTCAGCGAGGTTGCGTGGAACGCCCCTTTTTACAACACGCTCGGCTACAGGGTTTTCACGCCAGGTAATGCGCACATCGAACTCGCAGCAGTGCAGGCAGAAGAAGCGAAAAGCGGATTTAACGTAAAACCGCGCGTCGCCATGATAAAGGTGCTTTAATCACCTAGCCCCTCACAGTGCCAGCATGTTTCCATCATGGCGGCGCCAATCGGGCTGCCTGACGGAATATCGACAGCCGGCGCAAAAGCTGAAGAAGACGCCGCCGGCCTGTTAAGGTGCGCTTCAATTCGTTCCTGCAACCACGCATTTTGCGTTCGCGCTTGCTGGCCGCTGAACAGGGATGGTTCCAGCCGGTTTGCGATGGCGCGCAACTTCGCCTCAGTGAGAGCACGAACGCCAGGCTGCGCTTGATCGTTCAACGCCAACTCTATCAGCGATGAGACAAAACGATTCTGTGTGACATTTGCAATTTCTTGCTCTCCAGCACCCGTGGCCGGAGCGAAAACACGATTGTCGATCGCGTTCAGAACCTCGCCAAATCCAAGAGCTGATGGATTGCGCCGCTGTTGTTCGATCAATCGCGCCGCACGAGCCGGATGTAGCAACGCGTCGATGGTTAAGCTGGATGCCGCCTCGGCGGCGCTTGCAAGGTCGAACATAGGATCGGCCCCGGAAGAGAAAACTTCACCGCCGCCACGTCCATTAAACACACCCATCGGCTGCGTCAGTTGGTCGAGCACACGTGGCGGCAGCACCAAAGATGACGGCGCCAGTGTTTTCATTAGTGCGGCAAGCGCTGCCCGCTGTTTGTCATCAGCAACAACAGATCCGGCCGACAATGCATCGCCCTTAGTCTTGTAGGAGAATTCATAGCCGCCGACGAGTTTTGCAGCGGCCGCAACCTGATAACGGTGATACAGGTAAATCGGGACAATGACTTGTCTCAATTTAGCGATTGGTTCGCCAGTCGCAATTGAGTTTGCGCCAAAATTGCGCAATGCGATCGAACGCACCGCCATTGTGTCTTCAAGTGCTTTTACGGCGTCCTCACCATTGTCCCACACGCTCGCATAGGGATGACCGGTTCCCGTGGAGCGCGCTTCGCTGTCGGCGACAAAGCGCAATCCCGATCCGTATGCATCGCTGAGAATTTTGTTAAGCGCCCCGCGCTCATTCACGCCTGAAGGAAATTCTCGGTAGAGCCAATTTGCTGCAACCTTGTCCCAAGAGCCAACACCTGTGGCGTATGCTTGATCGAAAGACAGGATATCGCCCTCGCCGACTGTCACCAGCGGCGCCGGATAATCCATCACTGATGCGCGATTATTCGTGGATGCAGCAAAATTATGCGCAAAGCCAAGCGCATGACCAACCTCGTGAGCGGCTAATTGACGAATGCGCGACAGCGCTAACTCCACCGGGTCGTTGGCGCCGCCCTTGCCTGAATTTTGTGCGCCGGCGAGCCCCTCAAAAATCATTCGATCCTGACGAACCCGTTGCGAGCCGAGAATGACGCTGCCTTTGATCATCTCGCCTGTGCGCGGATCGGAAACGCCGCCGCCATATGACCATCCGCGCGTCTGACGATGCGTCCATGAGATGATGTTGTATCGGATATCACGAGGATGGACGCCTGCCGGAAGCGGTTCGACGCGATAGGCGTTTTCAAAACCAGCAGCTTCAAATGCCTGCGCCCACCATGACGCACCCTCAATTAATGCGTCGCGAATTTGCGGCGGTGCGCCGGAATCCACATAGAATATGATAGGATTTTTGACCGGGCCTGTCGCTGCGGCAGGGTCTTGTTTTTCTAACCTGAATCGACGGGCGAAGGATTGCTGGATTGAGCCAGCCAACGGCGCTGAAAAATCGTAATAGGGAACGTCAATGGCGCCGGAGCGTACATCAAATGCGCGCGGCTTGTAGCCACTATCAGGCAGCCGCACCAATGAATGGTGCTGAACTAGTGTTATGGCGCGGCCATCAGCGGCCGTCGCCCACACCTCGTCACCCGGCGCGTCGCTGACCAATGTTAAAAACGAGTCAAACTCAACATTGTCTGGAAAAGCCAGCGCATTGGCTGCATCCGCAAAGGTCCGGTCCTCAGCAATAGAATAGGAACCGCCCTTCGGATTGTCTTTAAGCGATTTGACCACCCCCAAAGCGTCACGCGTTAGAAAGCTGGATATATCGACAAGGCTTTCGCCAGCAGGGCCTGTCGCCTCAACGTCGCCAGCCCAAATAAATGATCGAGCGAAGGATTCGCGCACGGCGCGGCGCTCCAGCGCATTGTCAGTAGTGGCGCGGTAGGTCCAGTTTTCTTGCTCGGCGATCAGCTTGTCGCCAACCCTGCGGAATGCAATTAAGGATCCGCCATCAAATAAGCCACGATCCAGGCCGACTGGATTTGAGCCAAGTCCCGATGTCAGCCCTGCGGCGTAAATTGCTCTTAATGAAACGCCTTCATCATCAACAGGTGGAAAAACCGCGTAAACTTTGTTTGCTGCCTGGTCCGCAAAGACCGTCAAAAATCCCCGTTTGGCGGAAAACCCCTTTACGCTTTCATCAATCCAGATGTCGGCTTCTGAAACGGCGGCGCTGGAGACCGAAGTGCTTGGCGCATCCGATGCGTCCGTATTGGCGGCGTCCTTGCGGGCGCAGCCAGCAGTAACAATCAGGGCGGCGAAAACGAGAAGTGCGGCGTGCATGTCAGCATCCTTTTCCATTTTCCGAGAAGCTGCCGCAATTTTTCACCGATTGCAAAGCCCTGCCCTGGGACTGCACCTCGGAATTGCGTCTCCTTGCAGCGCGCTCTACTTTCTTGCAATGCACAAGAAATGAGAGAGTAACCAGTGAAATTTACCGGCACTAAAGATTATGTCGCCACCGAGGATCTGAAAGTTGCCGTGAACGCGGCGGTAACGCTTCAAAGGCCTTTGCTGGTGAAGGGCGAGCCCGGCACGGGCAAGACCGTGCTCGCCATCGAAGTCGCCAAAGCGCTGGGCGCGCCATTGCTGGAATGGCACATCAAATCGACGACCAAGGCGCACCAAGGTCTCTATGAGTATGACGCCGTTGCTCGATTAAGGGACGGTCAATTAGGCGAAGAGCGCGCTCGCGATGTTAAGAATTACATTAAGCGCGGAAAATTATGGGAAGCGTTTACAGCGCCAGAGCGGCCGGTCCTGCTTATTGATGAAATCGACAAGGCGGATATCGAGTTTCCCAATGACCTCCTTCAGGAGCTCGACCGGATGGAATTCTTTGTTTACGAGACTAATGAAACCATCAGCGCAAAACAGCGTCCGATCGTCATCATAACATCTAATAACGAAAAAGAATTGCCTGATGCGTTTTTGCGGCGATGCTTTTTCCATTACATCAAGTTTCCAGACGCCGACACGATGGCGGAGATCGTCGATGTACATTACCCTGGAATCAAGAAACGCCTCGTCGCCGATGCGATGAAAATATTCTACGAGATGCGCGACGTGCCGGGTCTGAAAAAGAAACCTTCAACATCAGAGCTACTCGACTGGCTTAAACTGTTGATGGCCGAAGACCTTCCCGAAGAAGTGTTGAGTGGCCGCGATCCGCGCAAGGCCATACCGCCACTGCACGGCGCGCTCCTGAAGAACGAGCAGGATGTGCATCTATTTGAGCGCCTTGCATTTCTGGCGCGCCGCGACGGCGCATAAGCAATAAAACAGGAGCGGATCACGGTTAACGGAGCCGCCCTTTCCTCGCCTCCAAAAAGAACCTAAGCTCCCTTCTGCTGTTGTGCGTAAAGGGGTATCGGGGCATGGAAGCGTTACTCGGCGCGTTGCCGATCTTATTGATTTTGTTGTTTATTTTTTCGCGCAACCTCGCCAATCAGCAGCGCCATGCTGAGCTCGTGAACAAATTCACCAAAGTTCAGAAAAAGCGGAAAAGCCGCATTATCGCGATCGTTCACCGCCAGGAACCCATGGGGCTGCTCGGCATCCCAATGCTCCGTTACATCGATCTGAACGATGCGGAGGATGTTCTGGAGGCAATCAGAAAAACGCCGCCCAACAAACCGCTTGAGTTTATTCTGCACACCCCAGGCGGGCTCGTTCTTCCAGCAGTCCAGATTGCTCGGGCGATCAAGGCGCATCCGGGGCGCAAGACAGTCTTTGTGCCACATTACGCCATGTCCGGCGGAACGCTGATTGCTCTTGCTGCTGACGAAATCGTACTGAGCGAACACGCAGTGCTCGGCCCCATAGATCCACAGATTGGCGGCCTGCCGGCTGCATCCGTCGTACGGGTCGCCAGTGAAAAACCAATTCAAAATACGGACGATTATACGCTTGTGCTCGCTGATGTCGGCGCTATGGCGATTAATCAGCTGCAAAAGATCGCACGCGAATTACTAACTGGGACTGTTTCCGATAACGCGGCGGTGTCTATTTCAGAACAGCTCTCGTCCGGCCGCTGGACCCACGACTATCCAATCGCCTATGGCGAGGCGAACGAGATCGGCCTCAACGTTTCTCGCGAGATGCCAAAGGACATCATGGAGATGATGTCGCTATTTCCGGACTCGCTGCGCAGAACCAAAAGCGTCAAATATCTTGAGAGTGAACCAGCCCAGGCCGCTGGCGCTGCTGAACAGCGAGTAACGCTTACTGGCTACCAGCCACAGCCTGGCTCTCGCAGCTATAGCTATGGGCCCTGGAATCCGAAGGAACTCAAAAACCGCGAACCAGATAAAGAAAGCCGCAAACCATTTTGGCGGCGGGGCGAGAAATAGAACTAGCTTCCTTATCAATTTGTCCGGCGCGATTGCGCAGTTGGGAATTTATTATGTTGTTTAAAAAACTAGCTGTCTGTTTGTCGTTCGCCGCAATCTCTGCCTGCGCCAGCTCTCCTCAGACTTTTACCACCGCCAGCATAAATCCCTATGACATATTTGCACTCGACCATATGTCGCGGGTCGAAATTGCTGAAAATCTGACCATCAAATCCAGATCGCTAGAGTTAAAAGAGGAGCCCTTTTTAGCGTCAACTGTAAGTAGCGATATAACCGAAGCTCATCAGCGGGTCGCTGTGCGTGCGGAGTCAAACAGTTCTCATCGGTTGCAAAACAAAATAAACACCGGAGATGGAACCTCTTTCTACGTCCAAACGCAAAATAGTTTCCAGCAAGATGGTTGGACGATTGACAACAATCGATTGCGACACCTCGATAGCGGTCTTTTGTGCCCGCAAGCGATTTCTATTAGTGAAGAAGGAAGGTCTTTTTCGCTTGAACGAGTTGTTGAGTTTGACGAACAAGGACGAGATGTTGCCTGCCTATATCAAGCGGCAGACAATGGCGATGTAATTGCTGCCTATGCAAGTTATTGGCCCGATATTGAACTGGAAGAACATGTTGTCGCTGAGGTTCAGGGAATTCTCCAAAACAACGCTGTTACGGCGCAGGTTCAGCTACCTGTTGTAGCGCTAAAGGCCGAGGCAGACGCGAGTGAACTGGATGAACTGGTCAACGGCATGGAGGAGCCGCTAGCCGGTGGTTTTGATATTGGGATGGTGAACGGCGTTCCATACAGGACATCGTTATGGCTGGTGAAAACCCATGGCTGGCACGTCAAACTCCGCGCTATGTACCCTTCAGCAGATCAGTCGACTGAGCTGCTTTCAGCAATTCATTTTATGGCATCCCATCTTGCGGTCCGTGCTAAAAATTTGGCCGAGCCTATTGTCCCAGGTGTTGACGTCTGACGTTTTACCGTAAAGGTGAAACCCTAATCTCGTAAGCGTCAGTACAAGAACTCCACATCATCCGGTACGCGCGAGAACGCAATCTTGGCGCCTAAATAATCCAAGGAGAGGCCAGACTGGCTCGCCAGTCCGACATGGCGCTTGCCATTGCTTACTGCTGCTGATCCGCCCAGCCGGCTAAATTTCGCGTCCGGATCAGAATTGATTGCATCAATCGCCGTCCACAAACTTTCACGACGGACACCTCGAGATTTGCATTGCTGCGTATCAAAAAAGTCGAGCTGATCAATGCTGGTTTCGCCGGGCTTTGCTAACCCATGCAGATAAACTGTTACGCCGCCAATGCGCCTATGATTATTATCACGGGATTGCTGCTGCAGAAAATCACGCCATATTTTTTCCAGGCTGTGCAGAAGTAAAAAACTGTCTTGCGTGTGTGAAAATCGATGAACAGACTGCCAGCCTCCCTCAGGGCGTAACCGAATTGAAAGGCTAAGCGTGCTTGCAAACATTTTATAGTGGCGCAACCGGCTTGCCGCTTTGAGCACAAGCGCCCGAGCAACGATGCGTGCTTTCGCCGGCTCCTCGTGCTCGCGCGTCAACACACGACTATGTCCAATCATCGACTTTTTGGTCGGTTCCTCCACCGTCTCATAGCCGTGCAGTCCATACCAGAAGCGTTCGCCCACAACCGACCCCCAGATCGCACGCGCTTGTTTTGGTTGCAGGCTCCATAAATCCAGAAACGCATTCACGTTTGCACGTGACAGGCGCGCCGAGATCCCAGCGCCAACCCCCGGAATATCCGTCAACGGCATGTCCGCAAGCCGGTGCGGCAGATCCGCCATCGTCAGCACCGTCAGACCATCCGGTTTGACGCGCTCAGCAGCCAGCTTCGCCAAAAGCCGGGTCGGAGCCAGACCAATAGAAGCGCGCAAGGACGGCCCTATATTGCGGACGATCCCGTCCATGACACGCTTGGCGGTTTTTACCGCCACAACAGGATCGCGTTCCGACCGCGAGAGCTTAAAGGCGGCCTCATCGACTGAATAAACCTTCTCCAGTGGCAAATGGCGCTCAATCTCCGCCATCAGCAGCCTGTGAACAACAACATAACGATCATGGCGAGCAGGCATGACGGCAATACCCGGACACAACCGCCGGGCATCACGTACTTTGGTTCCCCGTCCTATACCGTATCGCCGTGCTTCATAGCTGGCGGCGATGGCGCTTGTATGTTCGGAATTGAGAGGCGTGACGATTACGGGCCGGTCCCGCAATTCAGGGTGATCGTGCTGTTCGACCCCGGCAAAATAGGCATTGAAATCAATAAATAAATAAGCGAGCGGTCGGTCGCTTTCCAACCCGCATAGCGGAGCAATCGAAATATCCGCATCTTCCAGCATGAGAACATATATAGAACATTTGTTCTCGATTGTCTATCCGAAACATCTCGACCTAGCCTAGGCCCCGGGCTGCAATCTCGATCCTTGCCGCCGCTCCATAAAGTGTTGAGGCGCGCCCTTCAGTGTTCGGTGCGGTCAGCGCGCCAAAGGACGAAAGCGCCGTTTCAATCTGCTCATGCGCCAAGCTTATAGCTTCAGTTTCATTGATGTCAGTTGTTTGAATAGCAGACAGAATGTCTCGCGATGCTGAAAGAAAACCGTAGGCATCCTGATATTCATGCGCGTTCGAGACAGTCCCATCGTCTTCCACACCTATATCAAATTCGTCGGCGGCGGTCCGCACAATTTCAGCGACAGCCAGCAAAGTATCGTTTGCTGACGTCTTTGGCATGTGAGCGTCTATGGCTGCGATCGCATCAGTGAATTCTTCATCGACGCTCCCGCCAGCGGCGGCCGCAGTTGCAAGGTTTTTCAACTCGTCAGCAAAACCTTTTTGATGACGGGCTTCAAATGCTTTCGATAACTCGACATATAGCTCGCTTTCGGGGTGTTTGGCGTGAGACTGCGCCATCTCGGAAGCGCCGCCACGATAGAGCTCGTAGAAAGCGGCAAGGTGGCCACGTGCAAGACCAAGCAGGCGGATATAAGCAACATCATCAGAAGCTGCATCACCCTTCACGGCGGAAAGCTCGCTCTCTCCCCCCGCAGCTTCTGATTCACCCGCGATAGAGCCAAGGCCAGCTTCGCCTTCGGGATTTTCGCCCTCTCCGCCGCATCCCGCCAGCGTAAAGGCGCCCAGTGCGGCTAAAGTCGACAGGCTGGTCACCAGTTTCAAACGTCGCGTCATCTTGCACCTCCAAAGGATTTGCCCGCAGGATAATCATTCGATAGCTAGATGCAAATGATTCTTAACTAGGTGCGGCAATGTTGCTGAATTTACAAAATCTCCTCTCCACCGACGAGTGCCGTGCAATATGTGAGGCGCTCGCCGATCCGCATTTGTGGCGCGATGGAAAAGAAACCGCCAAAGGGGCTGCCCGTGCAGTTAAAAACAATCAGCAAGCTGATCCCGCAAAGCCGACCGTTAAGGGCGCGCTCGCAACAATTGAAACCAAGCTTGCCGGTCACCATGTATTTGAAGCCGCAGCACAAACGGATACATTTATCCGATTATCCATAAACCGATATGGACCTGGCATGTCCTACGGCGCGCATGTTGATGCTCCTTATATTCATGGCCATCGAACCGATCTTTCCTTCACGCTCTTTTTAAACGCTCCAGACGAATATGAAGGCGGAGATCTGGTCATCGATAATGCCGGTCACGAGGATGCTATTCGAGGGGTCGCTGGAAGCGTGGTGCTGTATCCTTCGCGGTCCTTACACCGGGTAGAGCCGGTAAAGAGTGGAACCCGCCTCGCATGTATCGGCTGGGTGAAGAGCCGCATTCGATCGGCTGAAGATCGCGCCCTGCTTTTTGAGGTAGAGACAGCGCTCGCTGATTTGCGCGAGTGCGGAACGCCAACGCCGGTCTATAATCGGCTATTAAACATACGCAATAACCTGCTCCGAACCTTTGGTGACTGATCCGAATGCAAGTGTGTCGAAATAGAATAAGGCCGAACGTCTTGTTGACTAGGGCGCCGCGACGCCCGTCATAAAAGAAGGAGAGCGAAATGAAGGTGCTTTTGCTGGCGAATGAGTCGCCAGCCGATTTCGACTTGCGCGACAAAGAACAGGAATACGAAGGCTATATGGGACAGTGGTACGCCTTTGGCGGGTCTCTTGAAAAGGCGGGAGTATTCCTTCAAGGCGCTGCGCTGGCGCCGCCCTCTACCGCAACTGTGGTGTCTGTTCGCAATGGCGTTCGCAATGTGGAAGACGGACCCTATCCAGACACAAAAGAACAGCTTGGCGGTTTCTTCATCATCGAAGTCGCCGACCTCACCAAAGCCGCTGACTGGGCTGCAAAATGCCCAGCCTCAAAATCTGGTTTTGTCGATGCGCGCGTTATTCCGAACTTTCACGAGGAGCACGCGAAATGAAATATATGTTTCTAATCTATGACAATGAAGATGAATGGGCGAACCGGCCTGAAAACGAGCGTATGGAAATTATCGGATCGTATACGGCCTACACCGAGGCACTGAAAAGCGCTAACGCGTATATTGTCGGCGAACCGTTAGACCACTCGAAGAACGCCAAGCGTATTCGGGGTGGAAAGGTTCAAGATGGTCCCTTCGCAGATGGCAAGGAACAAGTGGGCGGATTTTATATGATTGAAGCAAAAAATCTCGATGAAGCATTGGATTGGGCTGCGCGATGCCCAGGCGCGAGCTACGGCAAAGTAGAAGTGCGCCCCGTTTGGGATATTGAGCAATAAACATGAGTGATGCGCGCGCGATTGCCGAGGAAACCGCGCGCGCATCATACGGCCGTCTGTTGGCCTGGTTGTGCTCTAGAACAGGCGACGTCGCACAAGCTGAAGACGCCCTGGCCGACGCCTTCCGAGCTGCTTTAGAGAATTGGCCTCGATCTGGCGCTCCCGCCTCACCTGAAGCATGGATCATCACCGCTGCACGTAGAAAGCTTATCGACAACGCCCGTCGGGCTACGACGCGAAACGCGGCTTTGAACGATCTCCTGCTCGCCGCCGAGGAAGCGGAGAGTAAATCGCAATCGGAGACGCCCTTTCCCGATGAACGGCTTAAACTATTGTTCATTTGCGCACACCCGGCCATCGATCAGAGCATACGCACGCCGCTAATGTTGCAAACAGTTTTAGGACTGGATGCCGCACGCATAGCCTCAGCTTTTCTAACGTCACCTAATGCGATGAGCGCCCGACTCGTAAGAGCCAAACGCAAGATAAAAAAAGCAGCGGTTCCTTTTGTTGAACCAGCGCTTGAAAACTTAAATGATCGCCTCGTGGCTGTGTTAGACGCCATTTACGCAGCCTTTGGAGCCGGTTGGGATGCGTTGGATAGCGCTCAGGGCGGCGATCTAACTGGCGAAGCCCTTTTTCTGGCGAAATTGTTGACAGACTTATTGCCTGACCAGCCTGAAGCGTGGGGACTACTGTCGTTAATGGCTCACGCAGAGGCCAGACGAGATGCGCGGCGTGTCGAAGGAGCTTATGTGCCTTTAAGCGATCAAGACATCTCGTTATGGGATCGCGAATTGATCGTTTTCGCTGAACAATCGCTTGCGAGAGCGTGGGAATTTAGGCGGCCAGGTCGTTATCAACTAGAAGCCGCCATTCAATCTGCTCATGCTACGTCCCGGATTGCAGAGCGCGATGTCACTCCGGACATCATAGCGCTCTATGAATCTTTGCTCCAGGTGGCGCCTTCCGTCGGCGCAGAGATTGGTTACGCGGCGGCGCTTGCAAACGCTAACAGGCCGCGCGACGGTCTCGCAAGGCTGGATGGAATCGATGCGTCACTTATTGAGGCGCACCAACCTTTTTGGGCAGTGCGCGCCCACATTTTGAAATCGCTTGGGCAAAAAGAACTCGCGGACGTCGCATTCGATCGCGCTATCGGGCTTTCAACCGATGATAGTTCCCGCCAGTTTCTCGCAACGAAAAAAACCGCCCGTACTTCTTGGGTGTGAGATTAAACTACGAGTTAAGCAAACTAAAACCAGTAGCTCTTGCCCAATCGCTGCACAAATAGCGGCATACTTGATGGTGTCAGGTCAATGGTCCAGTCAACTGTATCTCCGATTTGGGCTTGATAAGACTCCAGTTGGATGGCGTACCCTTGAGCTTCCACGCGAACCCAAAGCCTCGCTGAAGGAGATCGTGCAGGAACGCCCGCATGAATGACGAGCGAGTTACCATCACGCCTTACCGTTCCGCCCGAGGTGCGAAACAAATTCCACGTCTCTTTTGTATCTTCGTTATGAAGCCGTCCCCGCAACGACCCCTGACGGATCATTGTATCTACGTCTGCAGGCAAGCCGTCTGCAAAGTTGATGGTTAGATGCACATCGTATTTATCAGGACCGCGACGATCTTGAATTTCGGTGTAAACGGCTTCTGCGGAATATGCTGCTTTATAAACACGCGCCTCAGTTGAGGCTTCGAGAGATGAGGCGGGTTCTAGTCCTGGAAGGTTTTCGTTTATGCCTTGCAGGCCGCCCGCTAAGTTGGCGGGGATCGCCGTCATCAACACAGCAAGAAGTCCAAAGCCCTGTGCAAATGCGCCTTGCCGAGTGATCGGCTGAAAATAGAATATAGATCCGGCGCCAACGGCCGTCATGCCTATAACCACCATCCAAAGCGGAATATCCGAAAAACCCAAAATCGTGCCGAGTTGCACGACCCACTGGTTGATGGTGAAGAGTGCTGATGACTCGCCTTGCTGTTGATAGTCTGTGACCAACGCAGCAATGATGCCCGCTGAACCTGAAAGCGCTAGGCCCGCCATGTCGGCAGCCGTGAAATTGCCAGGCGTTTTTACGCCTTGCTTAACTCCATATGGCATCTGAATACTCCCTCACAAACCCCAAGCTTGATTTAACCACAAATTTGCGAAGGGTTTAAGGCTGTATAAGCGAAGATTTTTAGCCCCTTGGGTCAATCCGCGGACGAAGGCCGCCAAAATCGACGTCGAATAGATGCTCAAGGCTGGATCGGGAAAGCCCTTTTTTGACAAAGTCATAGACGGTCATGTTCAGCGCCTTGATGGCCATTCGCTCGATTTGAAGCCCCTTGCCGTCTGAAGTTGGCGTGACGTCAATATCGATCAAATTTATGCAAGCAAGATCCTGGTCAAAGGCTGAAATCGTCGAGAGTCCTCCACCGCAAGCCCAGCCGAGTGCAATCCTGTTAACCCCTTCATGAGCGACCACAAGTGCGGAACGCCAGTTACTTTCAAGAACGAGCTCTTCAAGAGCTGCGATGATCCGGCTCTGGGCATATTCAAAGGTTTCGCCATCCGGCAGGAAACTGGCGCCTGGCACCTCAGCGCCATCAAAACTAAACGCCAGCCGCGCCGCCAGCTCTTCGCGTGAGACCGCCTTGATCCACCCGCTTTTAATTTCTTCCAGGCCCGAATGCGCCAACAGCTCCGGAGGAGCTTCGTTGCCAGCCAGAACAATTTCGGCCGTTTGCCGCGTCCGCGGAAGGCCAGAATAGACCGCAATGTCAAAATGGGCGTTGCGGAGCGCGTCTCTCGCGGCTTGAGCTTGTTCGACGCCTTCATCAGTCAGCGGCACAATCCGAGGATCTGTGATGCCCGGCGCAAAATAGTCTACATGTCCATGCCGCATTAAATAAATGCGCCGCCTACCCGCGCCTTCCATGCCATAACCTCTCAAAATTGACGATCCGGAATTAGCTAAAACGCGCTGGAAGCGCCAGCAGATCCCAAAAAAACCCTGTCAATGGCTCGCGTACTGGGACTGTGAGTGATAAAGTCACCGTTTCGGGGACAAATTGAGGCCCGGTGCGGCCTAGTCGAGGGGTTTTTTGGGGCGATGGCGTTGCGTTCGCCAACATATTTAGCTGGGGCCTTTTTGGCTTTGGCGGTATCTTTTGCCATTTATTTCAACATTGCAGTGCGCGTTGATGCGAATGCTGCCAAGTTTCGATTCGATCAACTTACTTCGCAAGGTGCTGAGAGACGGGCGGCAACGCACGGGGAACGGGCCCTGAAAATTCTCACTCGGGATGGAGAAAGCCTGGAAACGCTTTCGCCCTTCATGCTTCGAGTCGCCGACGCTGAATTGGCGCGCAAGCGGCATGATCGTGCCGCCGAACTTTTTCGCCTCGCGCTTTCCACCAAATCATCGCAGCGCTTGTCCGAAAGAGAGCGCGCCGAATTTGAACACAAGCTCGCTCACTCATCCATCCTGTCGGAAGATATTGAATCGGCGGTTGCAATCTATGCGTCATTTTTGGAGCTAGCAGGAGATGAAGCAGCTCGTTCGGAAACCGAAGATCCGAATGCTATTAGCGGATTTTATGCTCTACGCGTTGCAGAGGCTGGAAAGTTATTCACTGAAGCGCTTAATCATGCACGCCCCTATGAACCTACGAGCGGGACTCGAGAAGAGCAGTTAGCGACCGCACAAAACATGTCGTCGCTAGGAGCGTTCTATGCAATGCGCGAGGATAGCGCATACGCGGCGGCAGGGCTTTTGTCTTCGGCTTATCTTATCAGATCAAAACTTCTCGGAAAAAGTCATCAAGACACGGTGCAATTGACGATTGTTCTGGGACCAGTCTATGCCGGAATGGGCCGCCTAGATGACGCCGAAAAACTATATCTCGACGCCTTTCATGCCCAAGAGCAGATAAAAGGCGCAAACAGCCCTGATCTCAGCCTTTACATAAAACTCCTTGCAGGCATCTACGAAAAACAGCAGAGGTTTACCGAAGCGCAGGCGCTTCAGGAACACATGCGTAATCTGTTCCGAGACGCTTTCGGCGCGCAGCGCTACGCGGTCAATCGAGAGCGGGATCGTCGCGAAGACATTAACCGTCCTGTTTCCCAGCAATTTCTATTGGAACCAGGTTATTCTCCGACCGACCTCGTTTCGGCGGCTGAATTCTCAATACCAACCGCCAAGTCGCCAAACATTGACGAGATGAAACTTCGTCTTGCAGGAGACTCTGAGGCGGATCAAAGAGAGGCAAACTTGCCGGTGCGGCTGGCTCAATTGATTTCACTTTGCCGTTCTGAATCTGGCGAGAGGATTTCACTTCGTTCCGGGTATAGGTCCTATTCAACACAACGTGTGCTATACGCCAATATAGGCGATAAGGGCACGGTAACCCCACCCGGCATGTCGGAGCACCAAACTGGCCTCGCAGCCGATGTGAATGTCGACAATCGCTTCATGCGACCGTCGGATCGCGCGTATCAATGTTTTGAAGAAAACGCATATCGGTTCGGGTTTATTCTCTCTTATCCCCCAGGCAATGATTATTTACCTGGTGAAGACAGTTATGAACCGTGGCATTGGCGCTATGTGGGTGTTTCAACAGCTCAGCTCTATCGCGAAGCTGGACCTGACCAAAAACCTCAAGAATTTCTAGCCGCTCTTCCTTGCTATCAAGAGCGGGCGGCAAGCGGAGTTTTTCCCGCAATAGGCGAAGACGACATCTGCCTTTCTGGTGGCTCATTCGTCAAGGTCGCAGCTTCACAAGAGGAGCTACCATCTGTCATGGAATCAGACCCTGATACGGCCCGTATCTTGAATAAACTCCCGGCAGCGCGCACGCCGCGCTAACCAATAAGGCGCTTAAAAGCCTCCGGCCGGGTGACTAAATGCAAGAAACGATAGGTGCTGAGTCGAAAGCGCGCATCATCTATGTGGGCGACGAAGAATCGCGCAATGCGTTAACTTTAAGTTTCGCTGACAATGGCTATGAACTGGTCTCGGTTGAGGACAAGGGGTACGGCGACATTGGCCTCATTGATCTACGTGGCCGGCAAGTCTCAAGCCGGAAGGCACGGACAATTGCGGCCCTGCTACGTAAGAGCTCACCGGACTCCTCCATATTGCTTATTATCGATTGTTACCTCAATGAAACGGCCCGCAAAGCGCTTCGCCGGCATGGAGAGCTGGTGACCGTGCTCACTTCGCCTGATGGGCTGATTGAGCGATGCAGGCAGATTTTGCGCCTCAGAAATATCGCAGAAGAAACCGGGGAGAGATTAAAAACGCTCGCTACATTGAGCAGACTCAATGAATTTCCGGCAATATCAGCTCCGGCCTCGCCTCTTAAAGTCCTGATTGCTGGTGAACCTAGCCCACTGGCGCTAACGGTACTCAACTCTCTTCAATCCGTGACCGAGCAGTGTGTTTGTGTGTTTTCAGCTGGCCAGGCTTTGCGAGCGATAGAAACGGCCGAATTCGACGCTGCCGTTTTTCTTCCTAAAAGCGATTCAGACCCATTAATGAGTTTAGTGCGATCTTTGCGACGCCACCCTAAACATTCAGGCATGCCGATCATTTTTCCGCTCGAAGACCCTGACCAGACCGCAACATATGTCTTACGGGGTGCAATGGACTTCTTGCTCGCCAGCCAAATCGCCTCCGATCTTGCTTCCAAAATTCAAATTTCGGCCAAGCGCTCACGGCTTCTCAAAACGATGCGCCGTTTTCTTCAAGCCTGTGAAGGCGATAGTGTTAGAGACCCCTCCTCCGGCGCTTTCACGGCAACATTTCTCGCAGAACACGGAGCTCGAGTGTGTGCGCGCGCGGACCAGACTGGAAGATCCTTAGCACTAGTAGCGCTGCGCATAGAGACAGAATCGAAAGGTCATGGCGAACCGGAACCTGGAAAGCGGGCGTTGCATCAGGCTGTACGACTGATCAACCGCGTAACACGGGCCGAAGATATAGTAGCGAGAATAGCACCAGACATTTTCCTTCTACTGATGCCGGCAACGACAGGAAAAAATGCTGAGAAAGCAGCGCTTAGAATAAAGGGAGTACTCGAAAATACTGTCTTTCGCAGCGCGAATGATGACCTGCTCTATGGCATACATGTTGGTCTTGCCGCATGCGCTCGCCCTGAAGGCCATTGTATTGAGGAAAGCGTCGCGCTCGCATTGGCAGTTTTACGAGAAAACGCAGAGATTCCTGTCACAGAAGTTCTTTAACCGCGATCACGAAGCAACCGCTGCTTTTGTCGGCTCCAATCCCTGTCCTTGGCTGTATCTCGCTTGTCGTGCAGCTTTTTACCGAGCGCGAGACCAAGCTCCAATTTGGCTCGTCCACGCTCGTTAAAGTAAAGCTTTAATGGGGTAAGGGTATAACCTTTACGCTCTACCGCCTGCGCCAGGCGTTGGTATTCTCGCTTATGCAATAGTAATTTGCGTTTGCGTTTAGGCTCATGATTCTCACGATTGCCGGCAGAGTATTCTGGAATGTTTGCGTTGATTAGCCAGATCGCGCCTTCTTCCGGCGATGCATAGCTTTCAGCGATATTCGCCTTGCCTTCGCGCAGCGCCTTAACTTCAGTACCGGTTAATACGAGCCCTGCCTCAACAACATCTTCAACAAAAAATTCATGACGCGCACGACGGTTTTCCGCTACGATTTTGCGTCCCTCTTTATTTTTGGAAGTCATTAGTCAATCAAGCCAAGCTCTTTAAGAGCGCTCTCTATCTTGGATTTAGAAGCGTCGCTCGGCGCAACCATCGGTAACCGGAGCTCGTCGGCGCACTGCCCCATTAGCGACAATGCATATTTTGTTGGGCCAGGGCTCGCGTCAGAGAACAGGGCGTCAATCAAGGGCGCAAGGCGATCTTGCAGCATACGGGCTGTAACGTAATCATCATTTAGAC
Organism: Hyphococcus sp.; assembly: GCA_021604585.1. GTDB lineage: Bacteria > Pseudomonadota > Alphaproteobacteria > Caulobacterales > Parvularculaceae > Hyphococcus. The sequence continues at coordinate 19,900 of BQJG01000017.1, read as the reverse complement.
ACGCTTCCTGCATATGCGCGCAAAGCTCTGGCGCAACATTGGATGCAACCGAAATGCACCCGGCGCCGCCCATTGCGTTGAATCCTACAGCCGTCATGTCCTCACCAGACAGCTGTACAAAATTCTTCCGGCATTCTTTGCGCTGTAATGCGACGCGAGCCAGATCTCCAGTTGCATCTTTCACACCGACAATACGCTCTAGCTGCGATAGTGTCGCCATCGTCTCTCTTGAGAGACCCACGACGGTTCGAGCGGGTATGTTGTAAAGAATGATAGGAATATTCGTGGCTTCGTGCAGGGCTGTATAATGTGCAACAAGCCCTGCCTGATTTGGGCGATTATAATAACCAGTCACCGAAAGGATCGCGTCGACGCCTGTCTTTTCAAGGCGCTTGGCCATAGAAATAGCATAAGCGGTCTCATTGGACCCAGCCCCGCCGATAACCGGGACACGGCCAGCCGCCGCCTCAACACATAAGGTTACGACGCGTTCATGCTCCTCGTCAGACAATGTTGCCGATTCCCCGGTCGTCCCCACGGGAACCAAGCCGTGCGTGCCGGCCGCGATCTGGCGCTCGACCAACTGTTGGAAGGCGCGTTCATCGACGGCGCCGTTTCTAAATGGGGTCACCAGGGCCGTGATGGACCCTTTAAACTGTTTCATTGGCTCGATTTTCTCAAAATTAAGCTCTCGATACCGCCACATGGCGGATTCAGCAAGCGCCGCCTGTTTTGATGCCGATAGGATTGGGCTATTGTGGGGCCGAATAGTGGTTTGATGCGGGAGTTCGACTGTATGATGCGTTCAGCGCCCAAGGGGATGGCCAACGGATTGGCTAATGGGTTGGAGAGGCGCTTTTTGAGGAGGGGGGCCAACTTTTTGGGCGCAGCAGTTGCTGTGCTCACTTTAGCGCTGGGTCTCGTCCCAAATACGGCAGAAGCCAGCATGGCATCTCTCTCGCCGCGCGTGAAACCGCCCGCGCCAGGTCCGGCCTATATGACCCGCGGAGACAAGGAGCGCTTGCTCGCCGCTGCAGCAGCGCTAAAGGCGCGGCAATATCCTACCGCCGTAACCCTCATCGATCTCGTGTCCGACCCTATAGCAAAAGGACTTGGACAGTGGATGTACTTTATGGCCGAGGATCCTTCGGTTGATTTTAACGTCGCAGATTCATTTTTGGATTCGAATCCTGACTGGCCTGCTCGCGCCCGTATTCATGCGTTTGTCGAAAAAAAGATTCCCAGCTCAGCACCTGCCGATCAGGTGCTGGCTTTTTTTGATAGCCGCGAGCCCGTGACTGGAATCGGAAAATTACGATTAGCGAAAGCGCTTTTTGCTGTTGGGGACAAAATCGGCGGTGAACAGCAAATTCGTGACGCGTGGCTAAACGAGACGTTAACCCTCGCAGAAGAAAAACAAATTCTCGCTGACTACGCCAATAAGCTTACAAAAGAAGACCATGCCGCGCGGGTTGACCGGCTCTTATGGGGACGTCAGGTGACCAACGCCCGGCGTGTTTTTCCGTACCTTGATAGCGATGAGCGCCGCAAAGCAGAAGCGCGATCAGCGCTACTTTTGCAGGCATCAACGGCACAGAAACTGTACGACCGTCTACCTGAGAACGACAAGTTGGACCCCGGCGTTTTGCTCGCGGCGGTAAGGTATCATCGACGTCGTGGCGAAGAACAGTATGCGCTGGCGCTTGCCTCAATGGCTCCAGAAGACCCAGATGCTGTCCGTGACGGCGGCAGGTGGTGGAGCGAACGCAACTTGCTCATGCGATGGGCCCTCAAAAATGGGCGATTTGCAGATGCCTACACAGTTGCAGCAGATCATCGCATGACTGAAGGAGCTGACTATGCAGAAGCGGAATTTTACGCTGGCTGGATTGCACTACGTTTCTTGAACGCTCCTGAGCGGGCCGAAATCCATTTCAAAGCTTTGGCTTCCGAAGTGGCGTCACCAATTTCTACTTCGCGTGCTCAATACTGGCTCGGTCGTGCAGCAGCCGCGCAGGGACATGAGAGCGAAGCAAGAATATACTACGCAAATGCTGCACAGAACTACTACTCGTATTACGGCCAATTGGCGGCGGAGGCAGTCGGGGGCGCATATTCCTTATCGAAGTTTCCTGCACCAGTTCAATCGTCACCAGAAGACCGGGCGCTGTTTTCAGCAAGGCCCACTGTCGCCGCCCTTCGCATACTCAGCGACCTCGATCTTGAATACGAGTTTATGGTCTTCGCCTACCACGTCGACGACCAGCTTGAACGGCCTGGCGAATATATGGAGCTTGCAAAACTAACTGACGGAGAAGGCGCGCCTCATCTAACGGTTCGCGCCGGCAAGGTCGCAATCCAGCGCGGCGCTTTTTCGCCTGAAGTAGCGTATCCGTTAGTTTTTGTGCCGGATGAAGCATCACGATTTGTAGCTCCAGAAATTATTCTGGGCCTCTCGCGGCAAGAGAGCGAATTCAATCCGCGTGCTTTTTCACGCGCCGGCGCACGCGGCGTTATGCAGCTCATTCCAACCACAGCACAGATTACTGCTCGCAAGGAAGGAATGCTCTACTCTCGTAACGCTTTGCTCGATGATCCTGTTTACAACATGACCATCGGTTCTGCTCATGTCTCGCATTTGATGGATCGGTTTGACGGATCACTGATCATGACCCTGGCCGCTTACAACGCTGGGGCTGCACGAGTAGACCAGTGGGTAACTCAATACGGCGATCCGCGCAGCGATGCAGTGGACCCTCTGGATTGGGTCGAGCTAATCCCTTTCTCTGAGACACGAAATTACGTGCAGCGAGTGTTGGAAAATATCCAAGTCTACAGGGGGCGTCTCAGCGATAAACCGATACCTGGCAGGCTTCAGGCAGATATTGAACGTGGCGGCGCGTTGCATCGTGTCGCCAAGGCCCCAGAACCATCATTGGTCCTAGCTCAAGCCGCAGCACCCTATGGAACGCAAGCTTTGCCCCCCCTGCCCGCACGTACTGCGGATCGTGCAAGACGCTATGCTATGCGGAACCCTCTGCATATGCCTGGTGATATTGGCGCGCCGCTCATCGCTCCGGGAAACGATTTGAAAGAAACCTCCCCAATTGCGTTTTCTGAAGAACCGCTTCCCTCGCGGAGAAATGACAAGAACACGCGGCAAAGCAAAGTGAAACAAACAAACGATGAAGTTCCAACTTTAGCCCCAGTCGTTTCGCCATCAGGAGTGGCCGCAGCTGAACCGCCGGTTGTGACACCTGCCATCATCGCGCCATCAGATTTGCCGCCGGACTTGATCGATAAATCCGATTTCGCGTTTACAACAGATGAAACGACTAGCCCGATAACTGAAACTATGGCCGCAGACACAACACCAAATCCGACTAAACAGGGTTTTGCCGAGACGGAAATCGATATCCAGCCGATTCTGAACGAAGATATCATCGACGGCATGAACGACCTCAGTATTGCTGATGCAGATATGGACTCCTGTCTGACATATCGGGACTTCATTGCTCGCAATGCTGAAGAGGATGCGGAATCGGCTGATTTAAATGCTGGAATGCTCGCCGAACTGCAAAGCGGGTCTACGGGCTGCGGCGCGGAGTCTACTGCCAATCACCCCTTGGGCGGCCATTAAATTCAAACGTAAGCCCTTGGCTCTGGCGCTTAATCGCGCCTTGCCAAGCCTCCAATTTCCGGGCATTACCGGCGGCGGAGAAGTGGCCGAGTGGTCGAAGGCGCTCCCCTGCTAAGGGAGTAAGGGCTTTAACTCCCTTCGAGGGTTCGAATCCCTTCTTCTCCGCCAGTCGGCCTGACACCGAACCTCCAATAAAAGCATATGTCCAGAGCCGCGCCCGATTCGTAGCTCCATTGGCGATGGCTCATAGCGCAATAACGCGAATCCCCACCTTGTGGCGTCCAGGAAGAGTAACGCTTTCAAAGCTGCACTTTGGCAAGGTCACAGATCATTAACCATGATTACGGTATCGAGATACGAACAAGGGTTTCCGCCTAAATGATTGTAAGATTTTGCGTTTTGTCTTTCACAGGGCTTTCGGCTCTCGTCCTGGCCGCAGTCACTGAACCTGCGATGGCAAGGGAACGTGAAGACAAAGGCAGCGTTTATGACGCCTACAACAATGAGGAACAGACTGACGCGCAAATGGATGATGTTGGTTCGGTGGCGGGGTCGATCCGCGCAGCGCTTAGCCATAACCCACAGATTCGAATGGCTGTCGCTCAGAAAGATGCCGCCAAAGCGGAGCGTTTTCGCGCGCTAGGCAACTTTTTGCCAGAGATCGAGGCTAACGCCACCTATGCCAATGACAAATGGCGGAGTGATAGCTTTCAAGGGCTAACAGATGGAAATGAAACAACGGTCGGTGTAACGGCCATCCAACCCGTGTTTCAAGGCCTTTCCGCGATAAACAAGTATCGCGCCGCGCGTACTCGCGTATCACAATCTGATTTATCGCTGCTTGCAGTCATGCAGCAGACAGGTCTTGAGGCAGCGCGCGCGCATGCTGGCGTTATATTGGCGCGTTCGATCGTTGATCACCGAATTGAAAACATGTCGCTTGTAAGCCAACAGCTTACTGTCTCTGAAAAACGGTCAAAGGCCGGCGCTCAAAGCAGAACGGGAGTGGAGCAAGCGCGCATGCGCCTGGCGCAGGCTCAGGTAGACCTTGGACTCGCCCGAACAACACTGGCTCAACAAGAGGCGGCATATCACCGGATAGTTGGAGTCGCGCCGCCCATATTGCTCCTTCCAGACACGCAGGATTTAGCGGGTGCTTTTTCTTCCGCTGAAGACGCAATTTCAGTCGCCCACAACAACAATCCCGCGATTGGAGCAGCAGATGCCGCAGCTGCGGCCGCCAAACTCGACAAGAAAGCCGCGCTGGGCGTTTTTGCGCCTCAACTGACCCTGGAGGGAAGTTATTACAAAAACTATGGTGAAGACCCTCTGCTTCCTACGCAAGATGATGAAGAGTTTCAAATTCTTGCTCGCATGCGTGTGCCTATTTTTAAACAGGGGTCGAATATAGCAGGCGTTAAAAGTGCAAACGCTTCTGTCGCACAACAAGAAGCGCAAGTTACAATGGCAATATTGGCTGTAGATGAAGTTGTGCAGCGTAGTTGGCGCCAACTGGCTGAGGCCACCTCACGAGCTATCGCAGCCAAGTCTGGCATTGAAGCAGCCCGTCAGTCTGTCAAAGGACTGCAAATGGAATATGAAGCTGGCCAGCGCAGCGTTATCGACGTGCTGGATGGACAACGCGACCTCGTGATTGCGCAAATTAATGCTTCTCAAGCAGAGTACGAGTTGCGTGTGAGCCAATATGAATTGGCTGCTGCAACAGGGACTATCTTGGGCGCTTACGAGATCGGCGCCGAATAATTAGAAAGTAATCTGCTCGATTTCTGCAAAATTGATGATAGACCCGTCGCTGAGCGTGATGTGGCCACTCGCATCGTCGCTGAAGATGACAGATGCTTCGTCTACAGAATTTACGGTTCCATCAGTCAAATCAACCGTCCAATCCGTTCCAAACTCACCGAGCGGCATTGCTCCATCATTTAGTTGAATGACATCGACCCAACCATCACCAGAGCCGCCTACCATATGATCCGACCCATCACCCATATCATAAACGAATACATCGGATCCGTCACCGCCTGACAGAAAGTCATCGCCTGCGCCGCCATTAAGAGTATCATCGCCGCCGCCGCCATATATAGAATCGTCACGGTCGCTGCCTGAAAGGGCGTTGCCGTCGCCATCTCCTATTATGAATTGCGATGCAGCGGGACGCGTTGCTTGCACTTCTACGGTCAGTGTTTCTTGATAGATAGCGCCGTGTTCGTCCATCACATTTATGGTTATTTCATGAGAAGACTGATCGTCAGCATCCAGCGACATGCCATCCTTAACTTTGAGTTCGTTGCCTACCACTTCAAATGCATCTGAAGAATCGTTAGAGATTGAAAAACTAGCAGGCGCAATTGCATCTGAATCCGTGACTGACAGGGCGCCTACTACTGCGCCATTTTCCCCTTCAACGGGGCCTGAGATGACTTCGTCGAACTGAGCGGAAACAGTCACACTCAGCCCATCCGGTCCGTCATCGTCTGGATTAATGACGGTGACAGTATTTTCACCATCAAGGAAAACAGGCGGAGTGAACTCACCATTGACAATTGTCATGGGCTCGTAGTTGCCGGAGTTAGGATTGCGCATCGCAAACACCTGAACATTATTTTCAGTGACTTGAACGATGACGCGAGGCGCTCCGTCGCCATTTGCAACCCAAGGAGAGTTGATCGCAGAGCCGTCTTGAAACTTAAGAAACGCCTGGCTGTCAGGTTGATAAACATTCGACTGTAACTGCAACGTTTCTCCCGAAATAGACTGTCCGTTTACAAGCAATTCAAATGAGTTATCGATTGAACCAAAAGCCATCGTAATCATTTCGCTGCCGTCGGTTGCAGATGTCAAATCTACTATTGCCGTACCACTTCCTCCGCCATTAGCTGTAGTCAGAACGGAATTATCGACAGCCGCCGCTACTGTTCGGATTGATGTAACCGGCGTGAGCGAAATATCCGTAGGCGGTGCGTTCAAAATATCTGCGACGTCAACCGACTGGTCCGCAAACTCAAATACCTCCGCACTAGAGACCCGATCTGTTCCGTCTGGTGAATCTGTGCGATTGTCTATAACTCTAAAGGTTGTTTCATTGATTTTCTGGATGGTGTAATCAGCGCGATTGCCAGAATATACAACTGTATCATTCCCATCGCCACCGACGATACGATCATTACCAACACCGCCCGTCAGACGGTCTTCGCCCGAGCCACCGTCAATATTGTCATTGCCGTCGCCGCCGGAGATGACGTCGTCGCCATCGCCGCCGCGCTGGATGTCGTTTCCAGACCCGCCGGTCAGCACATCATCACCGGCATTGCCATATTGGCGCACCGCTTCAGTCGCGCTGCTGGCGTCAATCGCATCATTACCGCCGCCGCCGTCAACCCGCTCCACATCCGACGCAGCCATGTCGATGGAGAAGTCGCCGTCACCCTGGACGATGACACGATCCGTTCCCTCGCCGCCGTCAATCACGGTGTCGTCGCTGTCAGCATAAATCAAATCGTCGCCCGCACCGCCATAAAGCTGGTCCGCACCGGCATTGCCCGCAATATTGTCATTGCCGTCGCCGCCGGAGATGACGTCGTCGCCGCCACGCCCACGGATGACGTCGTTTCCTTCTCCGCCAGAGATAGAATCATTCCCGTCCGTTCCGCGCAAACGATCATTTTCTCCCGAACCGTCAATGATATTCAGGTCAGCGCCATCGTCAACTTGCACTGTAACAGAGAGCAATGAGGACTCACCGCCAGCTGAATTAGCGCGCACAACAACATCATGCGCCTGTTGTGCTTCGTAATCGAGAGCAGCGCCGCTCTTTACCTTCAATTCATTACCAACAATTTCAAACAAACCAGATGGGTCAAATTCAATCGCAAAATTCGTGACCATCTCGCCAGTTTCTGGGTCCTGTGCGGACAGTATGCCCACGAGTGCACCAGCGTTGTTTTCCGCCACATGCGGATCTGTTGTGCCGTCGCTATTCTGTATCTTTGCGCCACCTTGCAGCTGCAGATCATTTCCGCCAACAAGATCCTCTACTATGCCGCCGACCTCAGAATTCATCACCCAATCATTGACCAATCCCGGCTCTGTTTCAGGATTGCTAATAGGTGAACCTGCATTCTCGGCAATTTCGACTTGATTGCGCGCGTAGTCAAAAATACGAACTTCTGCAAACTCACCTTCAAATATCTGGTTGGAATCGAATCCGCCCCCCTCACTGTCTTGCTCCTGCCCAAGCGCTAACGTGCCGCCCGCTTTCAAATCACGAACATTAGCAGCAGTTTCAAATGATGGCTCGCCATCAATGTAAACTTTCAACTCGTTAGTAGATTGATCCCAGGTAAAAGAGACCTGATGTGGCTCCCCATCCAACAACGTAGAGTTGGGTATCCCTGTGTTGTACTTCGTCCCAGCCAGGAAAATATTCAGATTGCCGCTTGCACCCTCGAGCCAAACCAGCGCCTCATTGTTAGACCCATTACTTGCTGCATAGGAGAAAAGCGGTGTTCCATCTCCAACGTTTGTCTGATCCGATGAAAAGAGAATTTCAACAGTTAATGCATCCGTCGGGAAGCCCTCAATATTTTGTGCAATAGCGGCGTCATTATTACCACCGTCTTGGTTGAGTGACAGAATATGATCGCTGCTGGCGGGTGTGAGTGTAAAGCCAATCGGAGCTTCATCAACATTTGCGACGCTGATGGAAAAGACCTGTTGCGTTGCAACTCCACCTGCGCCAATCGCATCGACTACAACTTCATATGCGTCTTGTGCTTCCCGGTCTAGCGAGACTCCATCCTTTAGTTTAATCTCGTTTCCAACGATTTCAAAAGCGCCTGATGGATCGCTGACTATCACAAACTCATTGATCGCCAAGCCTGTATCCGCATCTGTCGCCGCCAATACACCGGCAACTGCGCCCGGAGAGTTTTCAAACACCGTTGGCGCCTCAAAGGGCAAGCCGCCCTCCACATGTGCGCCATTAACGAGTTGCAGATCATTACCCCCAGCGAGATCTTCAACGTAACCCCCAGCATCAGAGTTCATTGCCCAATTATTGATCAGGCCCGGCTCTGTGTCTGGATGGTTGATTGAGGCGCCGAAATTCTCGGAAATTTCCGCTTCGCTGCGCGCATAATCGAAGATTCTAACCTCAGAAATTTCGCCCTCAAATACTTGATTGCTTGCGAAGCCGCCACCTTGGTTATCCTGCTCTTGGCCAAAAACCAACGTACCGTTGGCCTTCAGGTCACGGATATTGATGGATGTATCAAAAGCCGCCTTTCCATCGACGTAAACTTTCAAATCATTTGATGTCTGGTCCCAGCTAAAGGAAACTTGATGCTCCTGCCCATCCAGCAATGACGAGTTGGGAATACCAGTGTTAACTTTCTGGCCTGCTAAAAAGATGTTCAGCTTGCCGCTTGCACCCTCAAGCCATATCAACGCCTCATTGTCGGAACCGTTGCTTGCCGCGTAAGAAAATAAAGGCGTACCGTTGCCTACATCAGTCTGGTCCGACGAGAATCGGACTTCGACCGTCAGCGCGCTCGTTGGAAACCCTTCAAGGTTTGAAGCAATCGCCACATCGTCTGTTCCGCCATCGCTATTGAGCGACAATATCCCCGTCCGATTCGTAGGAGTAAGGCCGAAATCAGTTGGAGCCTCGCTCACATTTCTCACAGACACGACGAACGTCTGAGAGGAACTTTCACCTTTGGCGTCTGTTGCGGTGACTTCAACACTGATTTCTGATTCAGTCTCATAATCGACCTGGACGCCATCCTTGAGTTTTAGAATGTATCCTGTTTCATCAGATACAACCTCAAACCGGTCATCGCTCAGTGTGATATTGGATACAGGACCATCATCGTCCGTGATCGAAAGTCTCGCTGCTATATCTCCTGTCGCGTTTTCCGACACCCCAAGCAAATCACCATCATCAAAACCCGGAAGCCGGTAGTTCTGACTATCTATTACTTCTGTCGCGCCGCCTGTATCTGGTCCAGCCCAGGCCAACTGAAGAGTTTGAGCGCCGCCGTTTTCAAAATACCGCACTTCAATATCATGCGCGCCTGAATCGAGTTCGATCGATACTGATCGAGTGCTGGTCGAGTGAAGTCCATCATTGTCAAGGACAGCAACGCCGTCGATGAACATCATGCTGCCATCATCACTAGCCAAATAGAAATTATACTGTCCAGCCTCTTCAACAAGGAGCTGGCCTTCATATTTCGCTGCAAAATAGTCCCCGGGCGCTCCATCCCAGAACACATCCTGTCCATTCATATAGTTGAGGCTGTTTACAACGCCCTGCGCATCGGGTGTGGCTTCGAAATCAACTTGATTCAAATCACTAAGCGAATGACCAATATTGTAATATGAGGCCTGTAGGCCCTCGCCGCCGATCAAAGAAATAGAAGGGGCTTGGTTTACATCTTCAACCGTGATCGGAAATTCCAGTGTATCGCTTGCTCCGGCCGCATCAGTCACCGTGACGGTGAGATTGACTGACTGCTCGCTCTCATAGTCAATGCTAGAGTCAGCCTTTAATTTAAGGAAAAGACCGCCATCAAGCTCAGCCACCTCAAACCTGTCATCACTAACAACAAAGCTGTGCGTGTCGTCGATATCTGGATCAGAAACGCCAAGCTGCGCTACTACAGCTCCAGCCTCATCATCAGCCAAAACGAGGTTGTCCAGAGAAGCACCGTTTTGGAAAGCGTCTCCGCCAATTACTTCATTGATTCCACCCGTGTCGGGACCGGACCAGGCAAGTTGCAAGGTTTGAGCACCACCATTTTCAAAGTAGCGCACCTCAATGTCATGCAATCCGGCATCAAGCTCTAAGCTAACGCTACGAGTCCGCGTGCCATGCAAGCCATCATTGTCCAGCACAGCTTCGCCATCAATGAAAAGCACGCTGCCGTCATCGCTGGCCATATTGAACACGTACATTCCGCCGTCAGCGATATTCAACTGGCCTTCATATTTCGCTGCAAAGTAATCACTTGGCGCCCCGGCCCAGAAAGCATCCTGGCCGGCCATATAATCGAGGCTATCAACAACACCCTTTGCATCTGGCGTTGCGTCGAAGTCAACTTGGTCCAAATTACTCAAGGAATGGCCAATATTGAAGTATGAGGCCTTCAATCCGGAGCTGCTGACGACACTCAGCGTCGGCCCTTCGTTTACATTTTCAACATCAATTGAAAAATTATTCGTTGCGGATAACCCTTTTGCGTCTGTTGCTGTTATTGTCAGATTTATGGGATCTGAAGATTCCGCATCCAGAAAGATTCCATCTTTAAGTTTTAGATTATCTCCGACGACTTCAAATCTATTATCTGAAATTTCAAAAACAATTGTGTCACCGATATCTGGATCGGTAGCTGACACGATGCCAACGACACCTCCCGTTAGGTTTTCAGTAATAGAATAGTTAGATAGAAAAACGTTCGAGGGTGCCTCGTTAACATCTGCAACGCTGATCAAAAATTCTGTTGTCGATGACAACCCGCCTTCATCAATGGCAGTTACTGTTAGGCTTATATCGCCTTCAAGTTCAGCATCGAATGTGATGCCGGCTTTTAATTTTAGCTGATCCCCAATAATCTCAAATCGTTCATCCGAAACTGAAAATGCTACGCTATCACCCGCATCCGGGTCTGTTGCCGACAACGTGCCGACATTGCCGCCAGCGACATTTTCAGACACAACTAGGTTGCTCAGGGATGCTTCACTTGGGTTTTCATTCACGTTCGTCACATCAATTGTGACCGCTTCCTCGTATGTATTGCCGGCACTATCGGTAACTCTGATTGATAATGAAAACGAGTTTTGAGCTTCAAAATCAAACGCAACTCCCGCCCTTAAGCGGAGTTCATCGCCAACAATCTCAAAGGTGTTTGACAGATCTTCAGCAATTGAGTACTCGGCTGTATCGTCATTATCTGGATCAGTTGAGTTAAGTCGCGCGACCACGGCGCCCGCTTCGTTCTCAAAAGCAGGCTGAAGCTCAAATGCGATCCCGGTCGGAGCCTGATTTTCAGGCGCCGAAAGATCATCAGAATTATCCGATTCAGATTCGCCCCCATCATTGCTTTGATCGACATCTGTGGCGCCTTGGGCCGTGTCATCGTTCACGATTACAGGCTCTTCAGAAACTGGCTGCTGCTTACCCTCAACCAGCTCTGTCTGACGCCTGGTTTCCGAAGATTGTTTTTCGCGAACACTTTCGGATTTGTTTGATAACGAATTGAGTTCAGCGCCTATTTCAATGCTCGGATTCGCGCTGCGAACACTTGCGGAGAATGCCTGCCCCTCCGTTGTTGCTTCAGGAACGTCCACAGAAGTCCCACTTGTGTGCGAATCATTTTGCGCGTCCTGTTTCTCGTCAGTCGCAGCTGACTTCGAGCGCGATGTCGGCTCTTTCAATTCAGCCTCAGTCGTAGCCACTCCAGATACGCCAGAGGCTTCAGCGAGCGAGTTGGAGCCCGCAGCCTTATGAGATTCATTTAGATTTTGTTTACCAAAATGGAGATTTCCATGGGCATCAGCCTCTTCTCCGCCGTCAAAATCAGGCCTATCCTCGTCTCGCGCCTTTTTTAGCGCCTCACGGTCATTCTCATAAGCCGCATCTTCCTGTGCTCTCCGTTCATCGGAGTGGTTCCGCTCTGTTTTGGCGGCGCTGGGCTCTTGAGCTGGATGATCTTTTGCCATGATGGTGCTCTACTCTCTTCAATATATGAGCGACCATAACCACAGACACTTAATCAGAAACTTATCAATCTAGTTAATACCCGGTAAAACATATTGATTTCCCAAATTTGTTGACGCCGCGCTTATCCTTCTGAAAGGAATTCATAATAAACAGAAGGTGAACCGTTCGCCTCAAAGTAGATTATCTCAGTATGCGTTCCTTATTTCGAGAATTTTCGTCTGAATTGTTGCACGATGGCGAATCAGGCGACCAAAAACTGCGCCCCGTTAGCTTAGGGCGCCTTACTTATATCGCCTCTTCCGTGATCAACGTGTTGGCGCTCGCACTCCCTCTTACAATTTTGCAGGTTTATGACCGCGTCCTGCCCAACTCAGCCTACGAAACGCTTGCCGCACTCTTAGTGCTTCTGAGTGGCGCAATTATTATAGACGGCCTGCTCAAATATTTCAGATCAACCGTCATAAATTGGTCAGCTGCATCTTTTACCCACATGCTATCAGTTCGTGGCTTAACGTCCATGTTAAGCGCTCGACCATCAGGTTTCAGCACGGTCACCACAAGTGAGCACCTTGAGCGGCTCAACGCAATTCAGGGTCTCGGCAACCACTATAGCGCACAATCGCGTACTGTAATCGTTGATGTGCTATTTATCCCAGTATTTTCCGCAGTGATTATTCTCATCGGCGGAGCCTTGTTCGCAACAGTTGTTGGGTTGTTTGCCTTGTTCGGCTATTTGGCCATGAATGGAAGCCAAGCGCTTAACGATGCCGTATCTGAACGCGAAAGCTTTGATGCTCGCAAACAGGATTTTATTATTGAAGTCTTGCGTGCAGTACAAACCGTAAAAGCATGCGCTATGGAGCCGCAAATAATGCGGCGATTTGAAAGTCTCCAGGCTGCTGCGAGTGTAGTGACGAGGCGAATGATAAAACTAACCGGAGCAGCGCAAACATATAATAGTGCATATGCCTCCCTCTCGACCGTCGTCATCGTCAGCTGCGGAGCAATTCTTGTTCTCAATGGCAGGCTCACTCTCGGTGCTCTTGCTTGTTGCATGCTATTGTCATCTCAACTTTTACAGCCCTTGATGCGATCACTTAGCAGTTGGAACGAAATCAAGCTGGCGCAACATCGTCGCCAACGTGTCGCTTCGATTTTTGATACAACCGAAGCAGAATCCCTCACGGCGCCGCGATTTCCAGATCGATTCACTCCCAAGGCTGTAGAATTGCGAAATGTCGCTATTCAGTTCGGAGAATCAGCGCCATTATTTGAAAACCTTAATTTACGCATTGAAGCGGGTGAGTTTATCGCAATTACTGGCGCAGATGGATGCGGCCGGACAACTCTGCTTCGCTCTCTCATTCAAGACGCGCCCATCACTTACGGTGAAATCCAAATTGGTGAAGACGCCTACGGCCCCGACGCACAAAATTGTTCTCGCCGCCATGTTCGGTATGTGGGGCTAAATCCGGCTATATTTCGAGGCACAATTCTCGAAAACATCACTCTTTTTGGGGAGACGCCAGCGAAAGTCGCATTAAGCGCTGCAAAGTTCACCGGGCTTGACGATGAGGTTGTACGCATGCCGCTCGGGTATGACACTGTTCTTAAAAGCTCTGCAGGCCGCGACATCCCATCCCCAACAGCGCAGTGTGTAACGCTCACGCGCGCACTCGCAATGCGGCCGTCTGTTTTGATACTCGACGAAGCAAACACGCTTCTCGATATGAATGGAGAGCAGCGTTTTATCGATGCTCTCAGCCGTTTGCATGGCAGGGTTACAACAATCATTGCAACGCATCGCCCGTCGTTACTAAGGCTTGCTGATAAAACCTACTCCATTCAAAACGGCAGTCTTTCCCTCGTATCGGCCAAGCAAAACGAGCGGAGGGTCTCATGACTGAACAAACAAACTCCGTTGAGTTGATCGAGAGCGACGCAAGCGGTTCTCTAAAGTCTGACAACCCCGTTCGAGATCTACAGCAACGACTTAAAGCCGCATTCCAAGAGAACGCCGCCAAAAATTCAGCCGACGATTCTGATTGTCTTGCAGTCATTGAACGATTTCTGAAGCTCATTGATTGGGTCCAAGGCTCACGGCGTATTTTTGAATCGATGCCTCATGCCGAAGATGTGTCGACTGTTCCTGCGTTTCGAGCAGTCTTGTATCGATTGGGGTTTTCCACTCGTGCAGAAGCTGCAAGCGATGAGAATTTAAGATCTGAATATTTACCCTGCTTTCTTAGGTTTGCCGATGGGTCAATAAAGCTGGCGGAACAAAGAACACGCGATGGAGATCTTGTCCTTTTTAATCCCGCAACTGAAAAGCGTGAAAAGGCTCTGCCTACGGACATTCATGCTATCGCTATCTTTCCAGAAAAGCTGGCCAGCGGCGAGCCTCAAGCCAGCGGGAACCAACCAGCTTGGACAGCGCAGATGTTGGACGCTTTTGCACCTCACATTCGGCAAATTTTCTTGATCAGCTTTATCGTCAACTTGTTTGCCTTGGCGCCTCCAATATTCGTGATGTCTGTCTATGATAAAGCAATTGCCACAAAGTCGTATGATGTCCTCGCCGGATTGACGATCGGCATTGCGGTGATCGTAGCGGGTGATTTTGCGTTGCGGATGATCCGCGTGAGATTGCAAGCTTATCTTGGCGCAAGATTAGACGAACAATTAAATGAAACAGCATTTCGTCATTTGCTGCATTTATCGCTGTCGCACACGGAAGACGCGCCGATTGGTTCGCAATTGACGCGTTTGCGTCAAATGACGTCTTTGCACGAAGCGTTCACCGGCCCTCTGGCGAGCGCCTTATTCGATCTTCCTTTCATTGCGCTGTTTATCGCTGTAATTGCAATTATTGGCGGCCCACTGGTATGGGCGCCTATTTCGTTGATGGTGATTTACGCTGCCGTAGCGGCTTGGGCGGTGCCGCGAACCGGCGCGCTGATCCGAAAATCTGGCGAAACGCGCTCGCAGCTCAACAATCTGACTGCTGAGGCGCTCACCTCGCAAAGAGCAATTAACGACCTCGCCGCTGAACATATTTGGTTGCGTCGCCACCGAAAATTGTCTGCGGAAACGTCGATTGCCAATATGAAATCCCGGCAAATGAACTTTTTGCTGCAGACTTTCTCGCAGTCGATGGTTGCAATTGCCGGTGTCGGCGTTTTGGCTGTCGGCGTCGGCATGGTGCTGGAGGGAAATCTGTCGAGCGGCGCGTTGATCGCTGTAATGGCGCTCTCCTGGCGCGTGCTCGGACCAATCCGAAATATTTTCCTTTCCAGTCTCACACTTGGTCAAACGCTGCAAAGTCTTCAGCAGGTAGATCGCCTGGTGCGTTTGCCGCTTGAGCGTGAACCGAACGGCGGGCCAACAATCCCCCGCAACTTTAAAGGTAATATTGTCGCGGACAAAGTCACTTTTCGCTATGCCGGTCAACGAGAGCCGTCGCTTCGCGGCGTTTCGTTCGACATCAAACCGGGCGAGCTCATGTGCCTTTATGGACGCAGTGGATCCGGGACATCGACGATGTTGCGTGTCTTGCTCGGCTTGCATCAACAACAAGCCGGATCGATTTTTATCGATGGTCTTGACCTTCGGCAACTCGACAAAGGCGAATGGCGTCAAGCTATCGGCGTTGGCCTGCAGTCGCTTGACTTGTTTCACGGGACCGTCGCTCAGAATATTCGCCTGGCGCAGCCGGACGCATCCGATGAAGCTATCGAGGAGATCGCAGCAAAACTCGGCATTGACCTTTACTATGGCAACGCTCTCGACATGGGCCTTGAAACACGTTGCACGACAATGGCGCGCGCGGCTTGGCCGGACGCTTTGTTGAGCAGAATCAATCTGGCGCGCGCCTTTATCAAAGACGCGCCCATTTATGTTCTCGACGAACCAGCCGCGACGCTTGATCACGTCGGCGAGCAAGCGCTTCTGTCGCTTCTCGCAGAAAAGCGAAAAGCCAGTGCAATTATTATGACGACGCAGCGGCCCAGTCATATGCGCCTCGCCGACAAGGTCGTCTGGATGGATCGCGGGGCGGTTCGCGATATTGGCCCGCCTGACGATATCGTCCCAAAGGTTTTGGCGGCGTAATGAATATGCAGAAGAGCAAGACAATGAAAAAACCAATGCAAATTGAAACGCGCCATGAAACTGTCGGCGAACGCCACGCACTGGCGCTGCCGATTGAGCTGGAGGAAGGCGCGCCGCCGCATCTGGCAAGAGCGGCCATGGCGGTGTTGAGCGGCATCGTCATCTTCCTTCTGCTGTGGGCGAACGTCGCCAATGTTCGCGAGCTCTCCGTGGCGATGGGTGAAATCGCACCTTATGGATCGACCCGCGAGGCCGCCCATTTCGAAGGCGGCATCGTTGAAGAAATCCTCGTCGCGCCGGGCGACACTGTCGCTGCGGGGCAAGCGCTCGCGAAAATGCGCCCCGAAAGCGGCGGCGGCGAATTCGACCGGCTTTCTGCGCGCCGCGCCACGCTCGCCATTCGCGCCGAACGCATGGACGCACAAGCGCAAAAGCGTGAACCTAACTTCGCCGCCTGGGCCGCCGACTGGACCTCGCAAGTCGACGAGCAGCGCGCGATTTTCGACGCCGCTGTCGCGCAACACCAAGCAGCCATTGACACCTTCACCTCGCGTGAAACATCCGCGGGCGCTGAAGTCACCAAGGCCGAAGCGGAACTCGCCGCCAATACTGATCTCCTTTCCTTCGCTCGCGAACAGCTCGCCATACAGGAAGAGCTGATCGGAGACGGCTTCACCTCGAAGCAGTCCTATTTGCAGGCCAAGTCTGCGGTCGCCGAAACCAACGCCGCAGTCATTGTTGCGCGCACTCGCCTCGATCAGGCGCGCGACGCCCTGAAAGCCGCACAAGCCGACCGTGCCGGCGCACAGGCCGAATACAACAACCGCCTAGCCGAAGAACGCGCCACCGTGATCGGTGAGTTGCGCGAACTCGAACAACCCTTGCTCTCCCTCGCCGACCGTTCCGACCGCCTGACCGTTCGCGCGCCAGTGGCGGGCACGGTCAATGCCGTACTGGTCAACGGCGCCGGAGACGTTGTGCGTCCGGGCGGCGTCGTCGCGGAGATCACGCCCACCGGCGCGGAATTCTTCGCCGAAGTGCGCGTAGCCCCAAAAGACATTGGCCATGTGACGCCAGGCCAGCGCACCGATGTGACAGTCACCGCTTTCGACCCCAACCGCTATGGCAAACTGAGCGGCAAGGTCTCGCACATCTCCGCCGATAACTTCACCGATGAGCGCACGGGCGAGCCTTACTACATCGCCTATATCGCTCTTGAGCAGCAGCATGTTGGCAAAGGCCACAATAACCGCGCGCTCACGCCGGGCATGCAGGTGCGCGCGGAAATCGTCACCCAATCACGCTCGCTAATGCAATACATCCTGAAGCCCGTTGCGCGCTCGCTGGACCAGGCCTTCACAGAACGCTGATCCCGGCGAAATTTTCGGTCCGGGACGCATCCCGCCAGCCGCCAAAATCCCCACAGGACTCTCCTGCGCCGTTGTGCTAATCTCCCCGCCGGGGACCGCGATTGGGATGGATCTGGGGCCCGCGCCGGAGCGGCCGCGGGACAGTTACGGGGAATTTTTATGAATATGTTTTTGCGACTGCTCGCAACGGCGCCGCGCAATATGATGTTGCCGATCGTCGCTGTCATGGCCGGCTGGTATGGCGGCGCCAAATATGGCGCGCCCGACTATGTGATGAACACCGTTGAGGGCATGCTCGCGAAAGGCGGCGCTGTTGTCGGCAGCCTCCTTCCTGGTGCGGAAGAAAAAGACGCCGCGCCGGCAAGCGGCGAAGAAGTCTAAACGCCGCACTCATCGCCCTCTTACTGAACCCAGAGCGCTGGCCCGGCACGCGCGCAAGCCGCGCGTTCCGTCTCTCTGACTGGCCTGCTGCTGCGATTTCTGTCATGATACTCCCGTTACTGACATTCAGGGGACGTTAAAATGAAACTCAGAACGCTTGTGATTTTATCCGGCGCCGCAATGGCGACCGGCGCATTCACCGCCCAGGCGCTTGCGGAGGGCCCGCAGGAGAGAAAGGCCCGCGAGCTTTGCACGGAAGCCGTTGACGCCGATGCCTATAACCGCTGGTCCGTGAAAGACGGCGCCACCTGCAAAAAACCGGATGTGACCGCCTGCACCATCGTCAGCAAAGACGGCGTCGAAGCGAACTACACCTGCCCCGTGAGCGAAGGGACATCGACCGGCAGCAAAAAGCCAAAACAACAGATTCAGGAATAGGCTGAACCTGCCTCCTTCCGATATGCAATTTTGACCTCGTCCCGGGCTTGATCCTGGACGAGCAACTTGCAACGCCGCGCAGCCCAGCCGTGCGGCGCATGGCCCGCACCCCCGTCGCGCGCCATAACCGGTCCTTTCTTTCGCAGCGCAGCATGGGGCGCCATTTGCTATTCGCGCGGCGCCCGGCCTAGGGTGCGCCAGAAAAAAATAAAACGGGCCCAAAGCCGCGTTCCAGAAAGTGTTGCGTATCAACTCTGCAGGAAACTGAGCCCATGACGCGACAAGGCATATTGATACTGGTGAGCGCGCTTGCGCTTGGCGCCGTTGCGGCGCTGGCCCAGGACGAATCCCCAAACGCCGGTGAAGAAGAAGCCGGTGCGGAAGAAGCTGCAACCGAAACGCCCGAACAGGTCGCCGCGCGCGAACTCTGCACCGAGACCGCCGCGCCCGGCGCCTACCCGCAATGGACCATCAGTGAACGGATGACCTGCGAAAACTCGTTTGCGGAGACATGCAGCATCGTGCGCGAAAGCGATGGCGCCAAAGAGGCCTATACCTGCTACGAGCCCCTGCCGATGTATGATACGGAACCTCTGCCGGACGCTGACGCCGATGCGGGCGGCGAAGAAACGGCGGCGCAATAGCAACCGCCAATCTAAAAACCTGCAACCCATCAGCGGAAATCGCGCGGCCGCGCCGAGGGGGCGCCGGCCCGGCGCGCATCCTGCGCCATCACGCGCGGCGTGACCTTCCGGGAAAACGTCTCCCAGAGGGTGTGATTGGCGTAATCCGTGGCCACCCAGTGAATGACGGACTCATCCTCGCAAGCGCCCGCCCGCCGCGCGCGCTTGCGTCTCGGCCGCGGGCCGCGCGCAACCGCCGCCGCTTCGCTTTCTTCAAATTTCTTGCGAAATTTCTCCGTGCAGCTTTCAAGATGCTGCTTGCGGAAGGCCGCGTTCAACGCATGGGCTTTGCGTTTGGAAAGACCTGGCATGTCAGGAAGAATATCCATCGGTTATCTCCTTTCTTCCGTTCATCCCCGCGAAGGTGGGGATCCATGACACAATGGCTGCTCTGCTGTTTCTGGATTCCCGCCTTCGCGGGAATGAGCGGGTTTGTGGTTCCGTATTCCTTTCAATTTGCGATTCCCCACGGCCCCCGGGTCCGCCCGAAGGGCGGCCCGAGGATAAACTTGCCCGTGGGGTCCAGCTCCCGCCG